>CAIUOC010000001.1 GCA_903900685.1 uncultured Candidatus Saccharibacteria bacterium
CCCTCCAACTAGCTTTCTAATCTCTGATAGGTTGTAAACTTTTTCCCAATATTATCCATATGAAATTTACTGAACATCACTAATTTTTGCTTTTATTACAAATATATTCAATTCATGCGTTATAATTAATTAAGTAATTAAATTAAAAGGAGATAGACATGGTTACAGGATATTGCGTTAAATGCAAAGAAAAAGGAGTTGAATTAACAGCACCAGGGATTCACCAAACTGCAAAGGGTGGTTTTATGGCCAAAGGAAAGCATGAGAAATGCGGCACAACTGTTTGTGCAATGATGTCAAAGGACAACGCCGAAAAAGCAATAAAAGACGGCGCAACAAAAGAATACTAAGCTTTTTGAAATAATAATTTTCAGAAGTTAGTATTAATAGTTTTATTAAGGTTGTATCCATACTTACAACCTTAATAAAACTCCTTCACCAAGCATAAGTATTATGACCACAGTAATATGTGGTCTTTTTAATTTACTCTTATCTTCCCGGGTGGAAATTCAGTAGATACAGCTAAATATATTATGTCAGATTTTAATAAATATTCTTAAAGCGAACATATCAATCATGAGCTCAATAATTTATTGTCTCTTTAAAAGTTTTCTGATTTTAAATTTAATCAGAATAACATAAGAGTATAATATAGTAAGTGAAAAAGCAGAAAAAAAATACTAATAGAAAAAAAATCATTATTCTAGTAGTGCTTTTAGTTTCTGCAATATATATTATTTTTAATATTTTCTCAATATCGGCACCTATCCTACCCCAGCCAACACTGAAGTCATTAGCTAAAGGAAGGGATATCAATCTTGGTGTTCATATTGTTGTTAATAGACTAAAAAATAAACCATATAGAGAGATTGCAGTTTCTCAGTTTGGTTTTGCTACAATTGATGGTCCTGCTCAATGGTTATATTTAAGACCTACCAAAAATACATACAATTATTCTGGCATAAATACTGTTATGCAATTTGCCAAAGAAAATAACATGCCAGTTCAATTACATCACTTGGTTTGGGGAGAGGTTAATTATTTACCTAGTTGGCTAACAGATGGACACTTTAGCTCAAGTCAACTTCTAAATATTCTTCATGATGATATCTCAACAACTGCTTCTCATTATAAAGGCCAAGTTGAGACATGGACTGTTGTTAATGAAGCGTTCACGAGATCTCAACATACTTATGGTCTTCATGACTGGTGGGCAGATAATATTAGTCAGGGATCGACCTATATTGACGATAGTTTTATCTGGGCACGACAAGCAGACCCTAATGCAAAACTATTACTTAATGATTTCAATAATGAATCACAAAATAGTGTTTCGAATGCAGAATATGTTTACGTCAAGGAAGCTCTTGCTCGTGGTGTACCAATAGATGGCATAGGCATGCAGATGCATATTGATGCGACTAACCCTCCAAGTAAGGATTCTGTGATTGCTAATATGCAAAGGTTTAAAGCTCTAGGACTGCCTACATACATTACTGAATTTGATATCAATATAACTAATGTAAAAGGTAGTCAAACTTACAAGGACAGCCTTCAGGCAAAAATTACCTACAATATGATTAGAGCTTGTATTGAATCAAAATCCTGTATTAGTATTAATGAATTTGGGATAACAGATAAAAATAATTTACTTAAATGGCTTTTTAGCACAAATTCACATTCGTATTTATTTAATAATAGATATAAACCAACTGCTTCCTTTTATAGTTTTAGAAATGCCTTGCTAGCGGAATAACTTTACAAATAATTGATAAATCTTTAATTCTATCTTGGGATTAAAATTATACGCTCAGTGACTGGAGTGGGTGGTGCTGGCTCAGGTTCTGCGGTTTTTGGTGAGACTACTATCGGATGTTCGATTATTGTAGCTTTGGGAGTGGGTGGTGCTGGCTCAGGTTCTGCGGTTTTTGGTGAGACTACTATCGGATGTTCGATTATTGTAGTTATACTATCAGGGGTTGATACTGGTAATGTATAAGTATTTAATAATGGGTTAACAGGAACAGATGGTGGTGGAGTTGGATCAGTTGCTAGTTTGGGCGCTGGGTTAACAGGAACAGATGGTGGTGGAGTTGGATCAGTTGCTGCTGCTGTTCCTAATGATGCTGTTTTATTACTTGTAGCATCATTTGCTGGCCGAACCATAACTTGTTTTTCTGCAAGGCTCCCAAATAGATCATAGTCAACATAAAATTTATTAATAATTGGATTATCTTCTTGATGCTCAAAATGATCACGATAAATTTCTGGCTTAACAATAATTGGCTTTTCTATTGAATGACCGCTTGGTAAAAGTTGTGCTGGTTCTTCTATGGGTAAGTGGCTATTCTTTTCTGACAGTCTAGGTTTAAGGAATAAATAGGCCCCTAAGCCTGCCCCTATTAATAAAATTGTCGATATAACAGCTATTATTGCGACTGAAGAACTCCCGTTTTTAACTATAGTAGCCTTAAATTGTTGGCCTGTAATTGATGGTAATATGTCTATTTTATTTGTTAAAGTAGTAAATCCTTTACCAGAAACTATGTACGAATAACTTCCAGCAACTTCATTAAAACTAGCAACCCCGGAACTATTGGTTACTTGTTTTTGATTATTCAAGCTAACTGATACTCCAGTAACTGGCTTTCCTCCAGAATCAACGCTTACAGATACTTGTAATGTATTACTTGTAAGAGGTTTAATTGTGCTGGTGGAAGATGAGGTTGAGGCTGGATTATTTGTATTAATTCCAGGCACAGTGATAGCTGCTGCATGAGAGTTAATATTGATAAAGGTGTATGTGTTAGCAAGTAAAGATATAGCTAATATTGTTAGTC
>CAIUOC010000002.1 GCA_903900685.1 uncultured Candidatus Saccharibacteria bacterium
AAAACTGAAGTTACAGAAGCTAAAAAAGAAGATTAATTTAAAATAACAAAAAGGTCTAGGGTGTGAATTCTTCTGAAACTTTTCATGATCACGTAAGAGAACTTCGGAATCGTTTTTTTGCTGTCTTAATTTGTATCGCTATTTTTTCTGTTATTGGCTATATTGGCCGTAATTTAATTATTAATTTTATACATAGGCCTCTTGGAACTCAGCTATATTATACAACTCCTGCTGGAGCTTTTAACTTGATGATGAAGATATCTATAGTTGTAGGTATATTTTTAACTATACCTATCCTTCTGTATAACGCTATAAGGTTCATGGAGCCAGCTCTGAGCATTAAACTGTCGAAAAAACACATTCATACTACAATTGTCTGTTCCTGCGTTCTAGCGCTAGCTGGAGCGGCATTTGGCTATTTTATTCTTCTCCCTTTATCTCTACATTTTTTTGGAGGCTACTCCAGTAAAACAATAGCTCCTCTTTTATCTGCTAATGAATATTTTAACTTTGTTATTAACCTTATTATAGCCTTTGCAATATTATTTCAGATTCCGTTAATAATAGACTTCATAAATAGGATAAAACCCTTTAAACCAAAACAATTATTGAAGTATCAGAAATATGTAATTGTATCGGCTATTATAATTGCCTTGGTGCTGCCTTTTACCTATGACCCAATAACTCAATTTGTCGTAGCTATACCTATAATAGCCTTGTACTACCTATCGGTTCTTATAATCACCATAAACAACAGACCAAGAAAAGCCGAAAAAGTCAGGCAGAAGTATAAAAGCATACCATCAATTGCTAATGTTCAGCCAAACTATATAGCAGTTTATAATGAACTAAATTTAGAACCTCAAAAGTCAGCTACAAAGATCGAAGATGATCAATCGGAAATCATGAAAAATATAAAACTAAGAAACCAATCTCTTAATGATGTACCTGTTAAGCGTATAAAGGTTGATATAGTTACTAGAACTCCTATAAATCAGCCAAGACCAAGATTGATTGATGATTTCCGACCACTAATAACTACTTAAATAACACTTGTGCTTATAGACTTATTTACAACAAGTATATTTTAGTTTAAAATATACTTCCTATGTTTGGGATAACTGACATTTATGTGAGGTTGTCAAAAGCTTGCCTCTATCTTTGTTCTATTTTTGTAGTTCTATTAATACTATCAATCAATTCAAAGGCTTTTGCTGCGACTACAGAAATCAAAGCAACCATAGAGCCAGTAAGGTATGTTTATATTAATAATAACAATAAAATAGAAAAAATATTATCTAATTCATCGCTAGTACCCACTAACAATATTCATTGGTTAGATAATAATTCTAATAGCGTGAAACCAAGTAGAATAATTAAATTGCAGTATGACGGCATTATTAAAAATATTAATTTGAATCATTTCGGTCAAATTTATTCAGCCCCAAAAAACACTAATAATATATTTTCGAAATTAAAAAAATTTGCTGGATATCTTTCTGTTCTACCAAACAATCCTTAGCTACCCACTCCAAGTAGATTTAGCGAACGACTTCCAAGTGTTTTGAATGATTTTGTGTCAGTACCGAGAGTACCATTGAGCGCTGCCTGGCCACTATTCTGAGCATAGGAATTAAAATAATAAGTAGTTCCAGGAATAAGACCTGTTATGTTTAACGTAAAAGTTCCTCCTGAATTGTATGCGATTGAAGGGGTTAATGCGCCGACAGTATCTCCACCACTAAGTAAATTTGGATTTGTGCTAGTGCTGGCGTAAAAAAATCCTTCTGAAGCCATGTATCCGTTACCATTACTGGTTAATGTTCCATTTAGTGTTGCACTGGTTGCAGTAATGCTGGTTGCGGCTTGTGTGGTTACGGTCGGGGCTGTAGATGCCTTATAGACTACAGTTGTCGCATTTCCTGCTCTAGATGTACCGCTAGTTCCAGATAAATATGGCTGGTGAGTTCCTGTTGATGGAGATATCCCATATCCACTCATTGCAAATGTAGCTGTTGTTGGATTAAGGTTTCCAAAAGTATAAGTTGCAGTACCAGATGGATCTCCGATAGCCGGACCACCTACAGTACCCATGTTGCTACCCACAGCAAGTGATGAAACTATTACACCGCTGGAAGTGTTTACCGTAACAGTAGGGCCAACAGATGTATTTGCACCTATAGAGCCGTCACCCACAGTTGGCTGAAGTGCATAAGTGGCAGAGGCGAATGACGATGCACCATCATAGAAGGTTGAAGCCGTACCATTAGTAGCAATAACATTACCCGTAAATTCATAAACGTCTAGATACAATGCAGCGCCAGTTAGGGTGGCGCCAACACTCACTCCCGGGGTTGCTCCAACTATATAGGCATATTGAGCAGAAGATCTACCAGTTCCACCAGATCCTATGATGTAAGTAGCCGCAGTGGCGCTAGTGTCACCGGTTACCGAATATCCATTGGCATTGTTGCTGGCCGCATTTCCAATACAAACAACCACCAGGTTGCCTGTCTTTGGGGCGCTAGAGAATAGAACGTTTGCTGATCCTGTTCCGTTGCCTGTACCGCCAACACCACTCGAAGCTTTTTGAACTAACGATATTGCCATGAGATATTCCTTTTAAATGTAATCTATATTCACTACAAATTGACTAGCTGCAACTGACGTTGCATCAGTTGTTGCTATAGCTCCGGTAATAGCAAAACCAATGCCGCTAGTAAATTTCTTTGGTACCGGCAGGGAAACAACAACACCTGCACCAGCACCAGATCCATGAGGAATAATTATTGTAGATTTTAATACTAAGCTATCGGTTGCCGGTGCTGGAGTTGTCGCCTTGTCATAAAGCTTTAGGTATCCTAGAGAGGAGCCATTATTAAAAACTTGGATACTATAAACAACACCTGCAGTGGCTTTTATATTGGTTGCATTGGTAGATGCAGCTGAAACTAATGAGTATTGTGTTGACCCACCTACTATTGGTGCCGAATTACTATCAGCGATGGTACCCGATACGGGTTGTGTTGTAGCAGTGCCGTCCACCTTTAGTGCGGTCATTGACGAAGCACCCTGAACTGTTAGTACGTCCGCACTTGGAGTACCTGCTGTTCCTAAGGCTGGCTGTTTGATAGCAGTAGAAGCTCCAGTTGGTAAAGGTAAAGATGCAGCAGATACTGGCTGTGTAACCTGATAGAAAGTTCCCGTAACAGCTAATGATGAATTAGTAATGTTAGTTTGTAATTTACCAGTACCATCTGTCAATAGACCCCTAACATTAGTTCCGTCATATCCAAGAGCTACTGTTCCTGTAGGGGTGGCTTGTACAGCATTGTTGGTATATTGGGTTCCACTCGATCCACCAGATTTAATATTTACATCCAGTGCATTGCTCGTAGCACCAATTACATTTCCTGATCCGTCTACTATTTTCGTCTTTTGACTTCCATCTGTTTGATTGGTAGCTAATGCAGCACCATCAATAGTTCCAAGGTTTGCCGTAACGGTTCCGCTGATTTTTAAATTACCAGAACCATCTAATTGAAGAGATAGCTGTTGTCCGGTAGTTGGAGTTGGAGCACTTGAATTGTATACACCTCCAACAGCTAAGGATTTAGTTGCAGCAGTTCCAGCACTAAGTGTACCAACTGTATCCTTGAGACCAGTAGTGTTTGTAGCTGTAGTTCCAGCACTAGAATCAGATACCGTTAAAGTTCCAGACGAGGTAATAGGTATAGAAGCATTGGAAATAGTTGTTCTTAAATTACCACTAGTATCCGTAGAAAGTGGGTTTGTTTTACCGGTTGTGTAAGTTGGGGCTGATGTAGTAGTTGCGGTTTGAACAATTGGTCCTGTCTGTCCAGATGTAGTTGATCCTTGGGCAACCTGAAGAGCATTAGCTGAAGCATCTTTTACTTGGGTAATTTGATTTCCATTCGTCTGAATAGCCGACGTTGAAATTCCATCTGCTGTCCCTATGTTGGCAGTAACCGTTCCGGATATAGGTAATGTTGATTGATCAGAAGCAATTACTACCGGCAGTGAGCTTGATGAGGCTTGACTTCCTACGAAAGATGTTCCATTGTTACTATTAACGAGACTAACTTTTGTTGCTCCTTGTACTGCAAATAAGGGAATAGCTACGCCGGAAGCTGTATCTACTTGCATCGATAGGGTTCCAGTAGCGGTTCCATCTGGCACGTCACCATAGGTATACTGAACGCCGCCTCCAAATGAAGTTATCTGATCACCATTACCATCAACCATACCTACAGCAAGTGGCTTATAGTTAGCAAGTGGAATCACATTTGCATTGTTGCCTAAACTATCAGTAATTTTTGTAGCCTGAGACCCATTTGTTAGATTTGTGCTGATACTGGCTAGATTGCCGCCAGTTTCAAGAGCATTATTCTGATCGCTAGCAAGAGTTACAGGAGTTGAATTAGCTTTTGTTGTTTGACCATTGGGGTTAACCGGATTATATGACATAGACTAAACCACAAACCAATTAGCACCATTACTGACAACCGTAACGCTTACATACTGAACAGAAATTACAGCACTAGATCCACCATCAATAGTTTGCGAAGAAGTTGTGTTTACGGTAATAGTATTGCTTGAAGAATCAGTTTTTTTAACTGTGTAAAAATTTGTTGTTTGAGTAGCATCAGGCAAGGTTACATTAAAAGAACCTCCAGAAGCATTAGCAAGCACCGTTTCGCCAGGAAAAAGATTCATAAGATAAGGATTTACAGAACCTGTTTGTACAGAAACCTTACTTAAAAAACCACTATCAGTTAGAGATGAAGTTAGATAGTTATTGAGAAGTGCTCCCCATGTACTATCATCATTACCTAAACTAGGTAATCTGACAGGATATGTACTGGTAGGTAAATTTGGATAACTGTTTGCCACTTATGTAACCCCTTTGAAT
>CAIUOC010000003.1 GCA_903900685.1 uncultured Candidatus Saccharibacteria bacterium
ATCAACTAATATCAAACAATCCAATAACTAAGGAAGGTGCTAGCGTAGAGATACTTAATGGCACCGATGGTAGTGGAATTGCTGGAAAAAATAAAAATCTATTACAAGCTAAAGGAGTGTTCGTTTCTGGCACAGCTGATGCAATGAGTATTTATCAAAAATCAACCATTATAGATAATTCAAATGGCAAGTATCCAGCTACACTAGCTCTACTGAAATCTATATATGGTAATAATGTAACCACGAAACAACTAGAAGGCTACTATACAACTTCATTTGTTGTTATTGTCGGAAAAACCAACTAAAATTAACTATTTAAATCAGTTTCAAAAGATTTAGCTAATTCTTCTTGCTCTTGTTTTTCTTTTGATTCAAGTTCAATTAAGTGAGATTTTTCTAGTTTCCAACCAACATATGCGATTACAGAAAAAATAATCAACCCGGTGATTATTTTTACTACTAAGCTTGTATCGTTATGATTGATTGTCATAAATATAAAAATCCTTTTTTATTTTTATCTACTCTTAATAAGATATTAGAGACTTGAGTGCCTTGTCAATAATTTTATGTTGTTCTTTTATACACTAAAAATTTAAATGTAAGATTATTTTCTTTTAATTCACCACTATCTGAATAAAGCTTAAAATCATGATTCAATTTAGGAAAGAATTTAGTACAATGAAAATCTTGATTAATTCTTGTTAAGTATATTTCATCACATACATCCATAGATTGTTTATATACCTCAGCTCCTCCTATGACCCACAGGTCGGCTGAACTGTTCAAGATGTCTTCTATATTTGATATAGCACTAAAGCCATCGCTAAGCCTCTCTCTGTGTGTCAGAACATAATTTTTACCGCTATTAATAGGAGCTTTTAATTCTTCATAGACCCCTCTACCCATTAGAATATTATTATTAGCTATTTTATTTCTAAAATATTTCTTATCCATGGGTATGTCCCAAGGAATTCCTGAATTATTGGCGATGCCGTTCATAGAATCAACAGCTACTATTAATCTAATCATGTTGATAGATTATATTTTGATAAAAGAATTGACAAGTTTTATCTCAAAAAACCGTTTATGTTTTTACAAGATATAAATATCTTGGTATTATAATTTTAAAGTTATGGGAAAAAAAATTGTTGAAAAAATTGTTGATGCACCCGCTAAAGTTCTTGAACGTGGAGTTAGTGAGGGTCAAAAAGCCGCTATTATAGTGATGAATGCACCCGGACAGGCCTATGCAATGAGTAAGGCCGGTGGACAAAAAATTGCTGATAATATGCCAGAAAATGCTAAAAAATCTTACACTAAGGCTAAAAATTATTGGTATTTACTCGGACCAGGACTTACGACCGGTGCATCGGATGATGATCCATCTGGTATTGCAACATATTCACAGACAGGTGCTCAATATGGCTTTAGTCTACTATGGCTTGCATTCTTCACTATGCCACTCATGGCTGTAGTTCAAGAGATGTGTGCTCGAATAGGATTAGTTACTGGTCGTGGTCTAGCAGGTAATATTAAAAGACACTTCCCGAAGTCAATACTTTACACCTGCACACTGCTATTATTTGCTGCAAATACTTTTAATATCGGGGCAGATATTGGGGCTATGGCACAAGCTGTTCAACTTTTATTGCCAAAGGTTGGTTTCACTATTCTAGTAATTAGTTTTACGACTGTTATTTTATTACTGCAAGTATTTACACCCTATGTTAGATATGCAAAATATCTTAAATGGCTTGCGTTGGTACTATTTGCCTATATTATTTCAGCACTACTTGCAAAGCCGGATTGGCCAGAAGTAATTAAGAATAGTTTCATTCCTCACATTCAATTCAATAAAGCTGAGCTTCTTTTGATATGTGCAATTCTCGGTACTACAATCTCACCATATTTATTCTTTTGGCAAACTTCTCAGGAAATCGAAAATGAAGTTGCTGATGGTCAAACTTCTATCAAAAAAAGAATGGGAACCGACAAAGAACAAGTCAAAAGAATGAGAATTGATGTGTGGTCAGGCATGATCCTATCTAATGTAGTTATGTTCTTTATTATAACTGCTTGTGCAGGTACTCTCTTTGCTCATGGAATTACAAATATAACTACCGCTTCTCAGGCAGCAGAAGCTCTAAAACCACTGGCTGGAAATGCAACTTATTATTTATTTGCTCTAGGAATTATTGGTATGGGAATGCTCGCAATACCAGTACTGGCTGGCTCAAGTTCATACGCAATTACAGAAAGCCTAGGTAAGCAACAAGGCCTGAATCATAAACTAAGCCAGGCGCATACATTTTATGGAGTGATTATTATTTCAATGATCGTTGGACTTGGCATGAATTTTATTGGTATCAAGCCAATTAAAGCACTTATCTACTCAGCAGTAGTAAATGGTATTGTTGCTCCAGTAATTCTTATAGCCATCATGCTTTTAGCGTCAGATAAAAAAATAATGGGTGAATGGAAAAATAAAAAGTCTGCAACAATTATTGGCTGGGGAACTACTGGAATAATGGTTGTTGCCGGTCTTGCTGCTATCTATTCAATCTTTCCACAGTAAATTAGTCTAGCTTAAGCTTTATTTCAGGATTACTGGCTACTATATAAATGTATCAATTTTCTAAATGAAAGGAGCCTTGATATGTTAAATAAAAAATATATAATCCATCAATTTGATGAGCTTGGGTCGCAAAGATTTAAGAAAAAGCAGAAATTCCTAAGAAAGATTGAACGTAAACTTTACTATGCACAAATTCGTAAAAAGAATGTTGGAAAAATAAATCTTGAAAAGTTTTATCGATAGATAATGCGTTATTGTTCATTGACATGCCCAGGCAATCTATGAGATAAACATTACGTGAATGAAGAAAAAAAATTACGTGATTATAATCTCAAAATAACCAGTGGGCTTTCTAAAAAATTAGTTAAAGGTCAGGACGTTGCACTGGTCAATAGCGAGCTTTTATTATTCGGTGTTTTTGATGGGATTGGAAAAGATGAGAATTCTCTAGAGGCCGCCTTATTAGCATCTGAGACTATACATTCAAGTGTAGAAAAAAATGAGGATAAGTCAGTTCAAAATTCGCCAAATATGCTAGTTAATGCACTAAATGAAGCACATAAAGAAATCGTTATAGAAAGCACCTTTAGATCTGTCGGCTCAACCACCGCTAGTATTGCAAAACTCACAAGGAATGATGAAAAAATATATCTTGCTTGGGCCTCAGTTGGAGACTCAAGAATCTATTTAAGAGACGCCAATGGATCATTAACTGCATTAAGTCATGATGAAAGTAGCGGCATATACGTAGATAATTGTCTCGGTAATGAAAAGCATTTCCATGGAATTAGCCAGGAAGGTCTTGTGGAACTATTTGATAAAGGCGAAATTGTTATAGTTAGTGATGGCGTAATTGGAAGTAGCGAGGAAGACTCAATGGGAATAGAAGAAATTAATAATATTTTAATGGAATCCAAAACTGCACAAGAAGCTGCAGATAGACTAACTAATAACGCAAAAAAAATAGATGACAAAACAGCTATAGTTATAAGAATTAAAAGCTAAGAAATTATTCTTGTTCAGAAATTCTTGAAGCTAGTTTTCCAATCAATGCTTGCTTTTCTGAAAGACTGAGTTTTTCTGATTCTTTCTCTATTTTAATTAATTCAGGACTTTTAGATCCTTCAGGGGAAACTGCCAAACCAATACCTTGTGGTACCCATCCATCTCCATCTCTTAGGATTATCTCTGCAAAACTACTTCTTTTACCATCTGGATCTCCTGTGCGGCCATTTCTTAGTATATGTGCATTAGTTATGCCCATTTCAGCAACTACAATTTTCGGGAAAACTAACTTTGAACCGTCAGGAATATCTAAGGTTGAATCTGATTCAATTGCATTTATAGCAAATAGTTTTCTCCATTCATTGGTTGACTTTCTAGGATTACGCATATAATTATTATTCATAAACTTATATTACCATATTATTGATATTTATGCAATAAGTTTATCCCTATATATTGCTAGCCATATCAGTGCAGCAAATTAGATTAATTTATACCTAAGCTACTTTTTGATATTTTTTGCTTTATGTTTGTATTGAGTCGATAGAAAAAATATTGTTAAACCAATAACTATTATACTAATTATAATTCTTAGATAGTTTGGCGAATGGGTCTGGCAAATATCAATACATGGAACATATTTAAATGATAGGTAGAAACTTGTAAAACTGAGAATACCGACTGTTGTCAATTCTATAATTAGTGACGATATAAGAAATTTTTTCATAAACTAAGCTCATTAGGAATTTGCTATGTTTTGGTGCGCCCGGCAGGATTCGAACCTGCGACCTTCTGGTTCGAAGCCAGACACTCTAATCCGCTGAGCTACGGGCGCATATTTAAGCAATTATACAGTATTTGTTTTAATATCACTCACTTGATCATTATTTAATATGCTGTTACTGATTGAATCAGATAGATCTACGAATGTATTTTTGTCTCTAATAATTGCTTGGGGAAGTATTTGGTCAGACCTAGTACTTAATCCACTAACTTTTTTTGTGGCCGTTCCAATTGCTAAAAATTCAACCAAGTTATTGTCTAGTTGATAAATATACGTCTTAATACCAAGAACATCATCAGCGCCTATTTCTTGGGCTTGTTGTTTAACCCTGTTAAAGGATTGTTCTCTTGCCTGATAGATAAGTTGAGTTAAAGTATTAACTTCCCCTTTAGCAATACTTCTTATGGCTGATTTAATACCACCTGCAACTCCCAGTGAAAAGACAGATGTTCCTAGAATTAATTTTATAGGAACATAGCCCATTTTCGTCACATTCCATGTTTCCTCAGCTGTTAGATCACTTGTTAAAACTCCTCCTAAGCTATCTGCAAGTTGAGAAATCTGTTCATTGTATGAAGCTGTACCTATCATAACCATTTCTTTCACACCTTTTACGCCAAACGGAACTATGGTAGTTCGAATTCCAACAATACTATTAGCTCCAGCTAATTTTGCTTCTTCCGTAATTCTTTGAAGTGCTAAATTTCTAGTCACATTAAAAGCATTACTATATTGAGTAATCTCGCCTCTTACTAATTCTTTCATTTCTCCAATAATATTTCTAGCTATTCCTATAGAATAAGCAACATTGCCGAAAACAAATTTAATTGGTATATAGCCTGCGTCAGATTGGCAGAAAAATTCTTGTCCATCTGCAGATGAAGTTATAGTTTGAGTAGATTGACTATCGCTGCGGTGAATTGTTGAGCCAATAGATAAAAATTCAACATTATTATTATGAAAAATTAATTCACTCGTTACTCCAGTTGCTCCGTTGCCTCCATTAGCTTCAATCTCTTTTACTAAACGATTCAAAGCCTCGATTCGACCTCCAGCTATCATATTCGTAACCTGTTTTATCTCACCTCCGACAAAAGTTTTATAACTTGCAATCTCACTGCCGATAAAACCTATTGCATAAACACTATTTCCAACAACAACATTACCTGGCTTATATCCAATCTGATTCAAGCAAAAAAGTTCATTGCCAGACAAGCCAGTGTATATCGGCTGAGCTAATGTTTGGTTTTGTTGTCCGGTAGCTAATGGTAAAGAGCTGAACGAATTATTAATAGGTGGTACTGTTGAATTATCCTGTACGGCCGAATCTAATCGGGGTTGGGATTGATTTACTGCTTCGGGTTGAGTATCGCCTTGGCTATAGGCATCAAGGACATTTTGAGGGAGTTGAAGATCGTCTTGCATAATTTATTCCGAGGGATTATCTGTAGTTTTGGTTTTTGTAGTATTCGGAACTGATTTTTTAGTATGAGACAATGTTTTTTCTAAAATTTTAACTAATTCTGCTGCCTGTTCAAGGCTCATACCAATTCTTGAGACAGTTTGATTAGGGTATGGTCCGTTCGGAAATTGCATGAAATTGATCACTAATCCATTAGGACTTGCAACAACCTCAGATTTATCACTATAGATAGCCCTATTATCTACCGGCATCAATAACATAATGGGGGGATATTTCATTATATCTTCTTCATTCCTAGAGACTTCATCATGATATCCAGCTAATTCCCAAAGTTTCGATGCTTCAATATCAGTTATATTAAAATGCGAAATTAAAAGAAGCAGTAGGTCTTCAGATGGTTTTTTAATTCCTTCTTCTATATTAACTAAAGTTTTTTCATCAATTTCTACAGAACCACTAACTTCGGAAAGACTTTGATTAGACTTTTGTCGAATACGTTGCAAGGTAAGTCCAAGAGACTTGTATGGCAGATTGCTTTTATTATTAATACTCACATATATAATATTAGACCTTTAAGGCATAGCCATGCAAGTAAAAAAAGATATAATAGTCTAATGATCATTGAAAAAAATATTGACCTCAGACTATTTTCAACCATGAGACTTGGTGGTAGAGCTAGACATGCATATAGAATTAAAAATAAGAATGATATTGTAGAGGCTGCTAAATTTGCTCGAGATAATGGTCTTAGAATCATAGTTATAGGCTCGGGAAGTAATATTATATGGAAGGATTCTGGATTTGACGGTTTGCTACTTATAAATGAAATTCATGAAATGAAAACTGAAGACTTCCAAAATTATAAATTGATCACGGTTGGAGCGGGTGTAAATTGGGATAGTTTTGTTGATAATACAGTTGAAATGGGGCTAACCGGAATCGAAGCTCTTTCCTTAATTCCAGGTACAGTCGGGGCTACGCCTGTACAAAACGTCGGTGCCTACGGTCAAGAAGTAAGTCAGACAATTGAGACCATCGAAGCTTTTGATATTAAAGCTAGTCAATTCATAACTTTCAATAATGAAGATTGTGATTTTAAATATAGATCCAGTATTTTTAATAAAACAGAAAAACATAGATATATAATCATCAACGTTAGTTTTAGATTATCTAAGGATTTCCCAACGCTACCACTTTACCCAGCAGTTGCAAATTATTTTGTCGATAATAGTATAGAAGTAATTGATCCTAGAACAATAAGGAGTGCTGTTGTAGAAATTAGAAAAAATAAATTACCAAATCCGAATCAAGTTTCTAACAATGGATCTTTTTTTTCAAATCCAATAATAAGTAGTCAGCAATTTAATGTACTAAAAACGAAATTTCCAAATATAGTATATTGGGCTACAGAAGATGGTCAATATAAACTTTCTGGGGCATGGCTCATAGACAAGGCTGGCTTTGGAAATTATAAGGACAAAGAAACTGGCATAGCGACCTGGCCAAATCAATCACTCGTGCTTATAAATGAATCAGCTGAGTCGACTGCAGATTTAATGAAATTCAAATTAAAAATCATAACTAAAATTGAAGAGTTATTTAATATAACACTTGAACAAGAACCGGAACTTTTACCTTAATTATCACTTGGTAAAGGGAACTTTTTGGAGAATTCTGTAACTTCTTTTTTTATCTTAGCTAGTTTCTTTTCATCGTCTCGAGAAATTATAGCCTGCTTCATCCAGGAAGCAATCAGTGTCATTTCTTTTTCCTTAAGACCACGAGTTGTAATAGCTGGTGTACCGAGTCTTAAGCCGCTAGGTCGGAATGGGGGTAATTTATCATCTGGTATTGCATTACAATTTGCCGTCAATCCGATTTTATCTAAAGTTTCTTGAGCCTCTCGACCATTAATATTAAATGAACTAGGCATGTCTATCATGATTAAATGATTATCTGTTCCACCAGTAACTAGCTTGAAGCCTTCTTGTTTGAGATCCTCAGCAAGTTGCTTGGAGTTTTTTAAAACCTGTTTAGCATATTGCTGGAATTCTGGCTCTAATGCTTCACCAAAAGCAACGGCCTTAGCTAGGATATTATTCATATGAGGACCACCCTGAATACCCGGAAAAACCTGTCTATCTATTAATGTTGGAAGATTTTCGATTGTTTTTTCAGGAGCTCGGAGTGGGTTACTAACCGTTCCCTTGGTGAGAATAAGTCCACCTCTTGGACCACGTAATGTCTTGTGAGTTGTGGTGGTGATTATATGAAAACCGTAATCAAATGGATTGGGCAGTGCTTTTCCTGCTATAAGACCAGCAATATGAGCCATATCTGCCATTAAAACAGCACCGACTTCATTACCTATTTCAGCAAATTTTTTATAGTCTAAACTTCTAGGATAACCACTAAAGCCAGCAATTATTAATTTAGGTCGTTCTTTTAGTGCCACAGCTCTCATTGCTTCATAATCAATTTCACCTGTCTCAATATCCGAAAGTCCATATCGTACAAATCTATATAACTTAGCACTAGCCGTTACGGGTGCACCATGCGTTAAATGCCCGCCATGATCTAGCCTCATGGCAAGGATTGTATCTCCAGGCTCAAGCCAAGCCTGATAAACCGCTATATTGGCTGGTGCTCCACTATGAGGCTGTACGTTTGCATGATCAGCACCAAATAGCTCCTTAGCCCTATCAATCGCAAGTTGCTCAACTTTGTCGGTATTCTCCTGGCCTCCATAGTATCTTTTGCCTGGATAGCCTTCAGAATATTTATTGGTATAAATACTGCCCAAAGCATCAAGAACGTTCCTGGAAACATAATTTTCACTTGGTATTAATTCGAGCCCTTCGCGCTGTCTTTTTTCTTCAGCTTCAACTAAGGATATTAGCGTTTTGTCCTTCAAAAAAAATTCCTCCAAATATTATGTTTTTATTGTAGCAATTGAAATGAATTACGCCTATAATAAAAAAGCTAAATCAAAAATAAAAAAAAT
>CAIUOC010000004.1 GCA_903900685.1 uncultured Candidatus Saccharibacteria bacterium
ACATATATTAAAAAATATTGGATAAAATTAGTAAGATTTCATCCAAAAGATGATGAAAATTTAATCGGACTACCTAAGCCATATCTTGTTCCAGCATTTGAAAAAGATCATGATTTTGACTTTAATGAACTATATTATTGGGATAGCTATTTCATGGTTCAAGGTATTATGGACGCCGACCATAAAAAATTAATACTAGGTATTCTTGATGATTTGATCTATTTATATAAAAAATTCAAGATTATTCCCAATGCCACAAGAACATATTTAACTGGACGATCGCAACCACCCTTTCTAACAAGTTTTATTTTTGATGTATATGAAGCATATGATATGGACAATCAATGGCTAAAGGAAAAAATGGAAGTTGCTGAGAGTGAATATAGCAATGTATGGATGGCAACTAAAAAACCTAATATTCGCAAGGTTTATAATAATTTATCTCGCTACTATGACACTAACCATATTCACGATTTAGCTGAAGCTGAAAGTGGATGGGATATGACAACAAGATTTAATCGTAAATGTTTAGATTATCTACCAATCGATTTAAACTGCCTGCTCTATAAATATGAAATAGATATTGCTAGATATTACGAAATTATTGATCAAAAGAATATTGCAGTTACATGGAAAAATAAAGCCAGATCGCGCAAGCTAGAAATCAATAACCTGATGTGGAGTAATTTAAGAAATATCTACCTTGATTATAATTATATTAAGGGCAAACGAAGCTCAGTTGCATCACTAGCTACATTTTATCCATTATTCGTAGGGCTAGTTAATAAAGAAAGAGCAGAATTACTTGTTAAGGCATTGAGAAGATTTGAAGCAAAAGGAGGCTTAACAACCACAGAGCCACAAAAAAATAAATTTAACTTGGGGGGTAGTCCGACACAATGGGCATATCCTAATGGATGGGCTCCACTCCATTACATTGTTGTAACTGGACTTGAAAGATATGGTTATCATGAAGATGCTAAACGAATTGCATTGAAATGGATAAAAACAAATTCTGATTGGTTTCATAAACATAATGTATTTCTCGAAAAATATAATGTCGTTGATCCTAACAAGCCACCCATGAAAGGCCTATATCCTTCACAAACTGGATTTGGTTGGACTAATTCTGTATTTGAAAAATTTTGCCAAGACTACATAGATAAGTAATATTTGTATTTATCTGATATTATTGTATAAATGAATTTACACAGATCAGATAAAATTCCTGATTGGGAAAAAGTAGATCCCGAAAAACATAATTCTTGGCAAAAAATCGCCAAAAAGACAAATGGACTCATTACTCCTGGTAATTTAGTCACTATAGCTGGTGCAGCGTTTGTTGTTAGCGGCGCTAAAGATATTAATGATAAAAAAGATAAAAAAGGTTTGGCTAAATTAACTATAGGTCGGATTGCAGATTTGGCTGATGGTTATGTTGCAGATAAAACCGCCACTAAAAGCAGTAAAGGTGAAGCACTTGATGCTTTTGTTGATAGTGCTGAGATGATAGCCTTTCTGCCACTAATGGTTAAGAAAGAATATTTACCCTTAAGAACTGGAATAATATATGGTCTTCATAAGGCTATCAACGCAGGAGCTACAGCTATAGCTAAAAGAGATGACTTAGAACTTCATACGTCTTGGGCTGGAAAACGTGCTGAAGCCGCTAGAAATACAACTATAGGCCTATATGGACTAGCTAAAATGGTTGAAGATAGTCAAAAAGAATATAAAGCAATTTCAAAAGTTCTAGATGTTGGTGCTAAAGCCAGTGAGATTACCTCTATAGCCTTAGGGACTATTGCTTCTGCTCAATATATAATAGATATCGCTAAGCAAAAATTAGGAAATACTGAGTTGAATAAGTAGACTAGTTGTAATTTATATGATAAACTAGCGTATATGTCAAATTTAGAATCGCCAAGAGAAGATAACGAATCAAGCCAAAACATCATTAAAGATTTGAATAAAGAACTAAGTATTCAATCTAAAATTGGAGTTGTTGGAATTTTAGGTGGTTCAGCTTTAGAACTATCTGGAATAGCACTTAATTATATTGACTCTGCATCCAATAAAGCCCAAGAAATTGTAAGTTCAGACATTTTGTCAGATGTTAGATTTGCAGGTATGGTTAGTATAATTTCTGGCATTGCACTTATTAGTGAACGAATTAATAGTAATTCAAAACGAAATAATTAAATTAAATTGTTCAGTTTGTTATCTTAACATAGTATTCAGCAGAACCATCTAAAGTGTAGCTTGTTTTGCTAAGCTGATGAGCATAAACATCGACTCTTCTGCCACTTGGGTCTGTTTTAAGGTCAGGAAAGTTATATAATTGGCCCCACGGTCTTGGTGTCGCCATATTCCCATGTTTAACATCTATGATTTTATTATCTACTGTTAGGCTACATCCAACGTCTCCAATCGGACCTCTAAAAGTGGCACATTCATCAGAAGTAATAATTCCACTGAATTTTACTCCTATTGAATAGTCTGAGCTATTTATACTTGGATTATTTTTGGATGGGGATTTTATCTGGCGTAATAATCGTCTTATGCTGATTCTCATAAACCAACCATCCGATAGCCACTATAACTAAAGTAATTATTAGCAACAGTGTAAGTTCTATTACACTAAACCCCGATTCATTGTTTTTCATTCTATTCATAAATAAAGCATAAGCTAGATAATAGTAAATGTAAATGAAAAAGACCACAAATTACTGTGGTCATAATACTTATGCTTGGTGCAGCAGGTGGAAAAAAGTTTACACCTTAATAGAGATGAGGTACTAAGATGGATGGCTATATTGGAAGAGCCACATCGTGCGTATTTACTTAATATTTAAATACTTATCAGCATATGAACTAAGTACACCGTTTATCATTGGTTGGTACTTAGTGTTGTGTTTCTTAGCATATTTCTTATAGAGTTCTAGGCTGCGTTTATCTACTGAAATTGTAATCTTTTCCTTTTCACCTTTTCTCACAAGCTCTGCAGGAGACAGCAAAAAATCACTCACTATGATTGCATTATCTAAAGACTCGTCTATATCTTCTGGAGCATCCGTGTAACTAATTGTTTTGCTCATAAATTTTTTTTCCTTTCCGCCAGTATCCTGCACCAATGATGCGAATATGACTATTTCT
Source organism: uncultured Candidatus Saccharibacteria bacterium (assembly GCA_903900685.1). Classification (GTDB taxonomy): domain Bacteria; phylum Patescibacteriota; class Saccharimonadia; order Saccharimonadales; family UBA4665; genus CAIYEO01. Next base: position 3,157 of record CAIUOC010000004.1, read on the forward strand.
TTTAGTAAACCTGACTGTAGCAATTCCACCATTGGATGTTTTGCCAATGCAGAAAAATCTATTTTCTGATGATGAATGAACTTTATCTTTTAAGATTAGTCTATTCTTATCAAAGAATGCTTCTTGGGCTTCGTAGAACGATAGACCATGCTTCGTTATATTTTCAGCATTCTTACTATCGTGCCATTCAAAGTCCATACATACTATTATACATACTATTATATGGGTTGCAAATTAATATTTAAGAATAAAAAAACCACATATTACTGTGGTCATAATACTTATGTTTGGTGCGGGTGACGGGACTCTAACCCGTGGCCTCATCCTTGGCAAGGATGCGCTCTAAACAACTGAGCTACACCCGCATAACAGAGTAGTATTATAGCTATATTTATGCGATTATACAATATATCCTTGAGAAGAAAGTCATTTTCTTATAGAATATACGAAGTCATTGGCGCTTTAGCTCAGTTGGTAGAGCAGAGGCCTGAAGAGCCTTGTGTCCCCAGTTCGAGTCTGGGAGGCGCCACCATTTGACTATGTAACCATCTCAGGGCGCCTTGGCGGAGTGGTTACGCAGAGGTCTGCAAAACCTTTTACACCGGTTCAATTCCGGTAGGCGCCTCCAGTACATTAACTTTCTAGACTTTTTTATTTTTGGGCAAGTGGCGGAATTGGTATACGCGGTGGACTTAAAATCCGCTGGTTTTACGACCTTGTGGGTTCGAGTCCCACCTTGCCCACCAATTAGAATTTGAATATGTTTTTAATTTCCCAAACCAAACTAGGTCTTGGGATTTTTTCATTTAATATTAAGTTCTGAGTGTGGTTGTTTACTGAAATTGCCCCAACTACGGTGCCTTTTTTTGTCAGGTAGTTTATTTTCTTAGTTTTAATAACTGGTTGCAGTGTGGTTTTATCCCAAAGTATTTGTTGGTAATTCTGCGTAGCTAGAATCTGATAGTGAGAGTTAGACCATGGAACACTGTAGTATCCTACCGCTTGGTTGGTGGCAGGATAGTCAATAACTCTGAGGTTTGAAATTGCCGAATTGATTATTGGGATACTAGACGACATGGCCTCTATTAGCGAAGGTTCATCCATGACTGCTCCAACTACAGTTGCGGTTTGGTTTGTGCCCTGTATATTGTTTTTTGAGGCGAACAAATATGCGCCAGTATCTTGGTCATTGTTACCCGTTTTAATTCCTATAATTCCATTTTTGCCGAGTAGGATGTTGACGTTCTTGATAATTCCCTGAACTGGAATTGTAGCTGATTTTTGATTAAAAATTTGAGCTAGAACAGGATTGTTGAGCGCCAATTTGCCAATTTTTATTAGATCAGAAGGGCTAGAAGTTGTAGATGGTGAAAAGCCACTGGCGTCGGTGCCTACTACGGTGTTGTTAATATTCCATTGCTTTAGGGTTGATGTTGCGTATGTGTTATATGCAGCAAGTGATCCAAAGGCCCAGATTGCTGCACTATCTGACATATTGCATGAAGAGGGAAGAAGTATGGCTTGCAGTGCTTGATATTCACTTATTTGTTCCCCAATCTCAACTTTGTTTACAGATCCATCTAATGCTACGTATGAATTATATATCTCGACATCGCTAGCGGTCATAGTCAACATTGGTCCTTGTTGGTTAAGGTCTAAAGGATATTTATTTAGTATCATGAGAGCGGTTATAACCTTTGCAGTACTGGCGGTCGGTAACTGAGCTTTATTTGTGCTGGTTAATACTGTTTTATAGCCTTGCATGGTAACGGCAGATTCTCCATTTTCTGGCAGGGTAATATCTGGCCCTGAATTAGTTAAAGGCTGTAGTGTAATAGCTGTTCTTGTCTCATATAGAGGTTTGATTAGGGCATAGGCAATAGCTAATAATAGTAATAAGGGTAGCAAAAAAAGCCATAGTTTATTTTTCTTTTTACGTTTTGTCATAAAGACATTCTATCATCATATTAACTTGTTTAATCTATGCCAATTTTTGCTTATTAGTTGTATAATTAAAGGAGTAAATATAATAGGGAGTAATTTATGAATTTAGTTATCGTGATAGTTGTAGTAGTGGTCTTGCTGGGCCTTGTAGCTATATCTATATACAACGGACTAGTAAAAACAAACGTAAGAGCCGATGAAGCTTGGAGCGATATAACCGTACAGCTTAAAAGGCGTTCAGATTTAATACCTAATCTTGTACAAACTGTTAAGGGATATGCAACTCATGAAAAGACCGTATTTGAGGATGTTACTGAAGCTAGATCAAAGGTTATGTCAGCTCAGGGTCCAGCTGAGACTGCAAAGGCCGACAATGCATTTCAGGCGACCATGAAAAGTCTTTTTGCAGTTGCTGAAAACTATCCTCAGCTTCGTGCAAGCGAGAATTTCCAGGAATTACAGTCCGAACTAGTTGATACTGAAGATAAGATTCAGGCATCTAGAAGATTCTATAACGGAATGGCTCGTGACTTTAATACTAAAAGAAAAGTATTTCCAACAAATATTTTCGCTGGTATGCTTGGATTTACTAAGGACCGTGAATACTTTGACGTAGATGCTTCAGAAAAAAAATCTGTTCAGGAACCAGTAAAAGTAGATTTTACAAAGTAGTTAACACTTAAGTAGAAGTAGAATTTATGTATAGTCAAATAAGCTCAAATAAAAGAAAAACAGTGTTAATAATGGCAGTTTTCTTTGTCATTATTGGTCTTCTTGCTGGAATTTTGGGATATCTATATAAAAGTACCAGCATGGTAGTTACGGTTCTTATAATTGGAACTGTCTATGCGTTTATTAGCTATTGGGCAGGAACTAGGTGGAGTCTTTCTTTAAATGGCGCTCAGGAAATACAGAAAAAAGACGATCCAAGACTTTGGCGAATAATTGAGAATCTTGCAATTACCGATGGACTGCCAATGCCCAAAGTCTATATTATCGATGATCCAGCTCCAAATGCTTTTGCCACAGGAAGAGATCCTGAGCATGCATCAGTTTGCGCAACTAGTGGGCTGTTAGAAATAATGAACGATAAGGAGCTTCAGGGAGTATTCGCTCATGAAATGTCTCATGTTAAAAACTATGACATTCGGGTAGCTATGATTTCTTTTGCTCTCGCAGCTGCCATATCTTTAATAGCAGACATAATTCTTCGTATAACAATTTTTAATCGTGATGATCGCGAACAAAGCCCAATACTAATAATTGCAGGTATTGCTGCAATTATACTTGCCCCAATTCTAGCAACAATGGTGGCACTAGCAGTATCAAGAAAAAGAGAATATTTAGCAGATGCTAGTGGAGCGCTTGCAACCAGATATCCAGAAGGCCTAGAAAGTGCTCTCAAGAAAATAAAACAAAACGGCAGTGCTCTCAAGAAACAAAATACGGCAACTGCTCATTTCTTCTTTGCAAATCCTCTAAAAGGACACAGTTTAACGAATCTATTTTCAACTCATCCTCCAATTGATGATCGGATTGAACGACTTAAAAAAATGGAGACTAATGAATAAAATGGTAAATACTAAAGACAAGAAAAAAAGTAAATTACTGATCCGAGGAAAATCCAAAACTAAGGTTTCAAAAAGGAAGTCAGAAATTAAGGTACCTATACAAAAAATAGACAACCCATTTAAGATAATTAAAAATAGCTTAATAGTGATCAAGAATAATTGGCTATTATTTTTTATGATTTTACTTGTATATTTCTTACTGAGTTTAGTCTTGGTTCATGGCCTCAGTCTTGGCAAAAATTTACAATCAGTCAAGAACTTATATGTACATTCTGATTCATTAACTAGAAGCACAAATATTATTAAAAATGTTATTTCTTCTACTAACGGCACTACGGCTACGGCTAATGTTTTTCAAACACTTTTTGCGTTCATAGTTACATTGGCTGTAATTTATAGTTTAAGAGAAATTTATGCAGGCCGAAAAGTCAGTTTCAAAAATGCGTTTTACAGAGGTATGTCTTCTTTAATTCCGTCTCTTCTCATATTTCTATTAATTATTGTTGAATTCTTACCCTTACTGATAGCTTTTGTATTATTTGCGTATTTTTTTGGACCTTTAATACATATAAATGTACTTGTTAAACTGTTAATATTAATTCCTTGTTTATTGCTAGTCTTGCTTAGCTGTTATTGGATAACAAACAGTATTATTGCTTTTTATATATCCTCCTTACCAGAAATGGAACCTTTCATGGCACTACGTTCAGCAAAAAAAATAGTTAAAAAAAGAAGACTTAAGATATTTTCTAGAATTGTTATTTTTCCTATAATATTATCCATCGTAATTTTTATAATTATGATTCCTATTTCTCTTTATCTAACAGTGATAGCTACATGGGCATATTTTATACTAGGACTAGTATCCTTAATCTTGTTTAATAGTTATATGTACAGTCTTTATCGAGAACTTTTATAGACTATGGATGAGGCTAAAAAAAGAATCGATAAGTTAGTCAATCAACTTAACGAATTGTCCTATGAGTACTATGTTTTAGACAGTCCATCGGTTGATGATGCAATTTATGATGGATTAATTAACGAACTTAAGAAACTTGAATCAAATTTTCCAGACCTGGTGAGACTAGATTCACCAACTATGAGAGTTGGTGGACAAGCAATTAAGGGTTTTTCTAAGGTTACTCATAAACTAAGAATGCTTTCGTTGAGTGATGTTTTTGATGAGAACGAAGTTAAAGTATGGGCAAAAAGAATGGTCAAACTTTCAAACGTCTCTAATTTAGAATTTTTTGTTGACATTAAGATGGACGGTTTAGCTTGTTCACTAATTTATGAAGACGGTCAATTCATTCAAGCCGTAACTCGTGGTGATGGCACTGTTGGAGAGGATGTAACTAGTAATGTCAAAACTATTGTTTCAGTTCCGTTAAGACTTAGATCTGTCAAAGGATTAGAAAGTTATTTATCCGGTAGAACTGAAATACGTGGAGAGATAGTTCTGTATAAGTCTGAATTCGAAAAATTAAATGAACAAAGACATAAAGATGGCTTATCAACTTATGCAAATCCGAGAAACTTGGCGGCTGGAACAATTAGACAGCTTGATCCAAAACTTGTCGCTGGTCGACCACTAGTCTTTAGAGCCTATGATTTATTAGTCGAACCAAGCACTAGAATTAAAACAAATGAACAAGCATATTTAACTATTAAGTCACTTGGATTAATTGTTAATAGGCCAAGTTTCAAAAATGGTTATGTTGCAAAAGATATTGAAAAAGTCATGAATGCAGTTAAGATGTGGGCAGAAAAGAGAAATTTAGAAGAATTTAATACAGATGGGTTAGTAATTAAATTAAACGATAGAGATTTATATAAAAAGTTAGGAGTTGTTGGTAAGGCACCAAGAGCAGCTATAGCCTATAAATATCCTGCAGAACAATCGACTACTAAACTTAGAGATATATTTATAAGTATAGGCAGAACTGGCGCAGCTACTCCAGTTGCAATATTAAGTCCGGTAGTGTTAGCTGGATCAACAGTTCAAATGGCTACGTTACATAATGCTGGCGAAATTAGACGTAAGGATATTAGAATCGGTGATACTGTAGTTGTTCGTAAGGCCGGAGACATTATTCCAGAAGTTGTAGAACCAATAGCTAAACTTAGAGATGGATCCGAAAAAACTTTTACAATGCCAGAAAATTGTCCAGAATGTAATACTAGACTAATTAAGCCAAAAATAGATGAAGCTATTTGGCGTTGTCCGAATAATTTATGTCCAGCCAGAGTCCAAAACCAGATTTTACATTTTGCTTCTAAGACAGCTTTGGATATTGATGGAATTGGGGAGAAAAATATTAAGTCACTTATAGAAGCTAACCTAATTAGTGATGCGGCCGATCTTTATACATTAAAATTTGATGACATTATTAAACTAGAAAGGTTTGCAGAAATATCTGCTAGTAAGCTTATTGATTCAGTTTCAACCAAAAAACATCCTAGTTTATCTAAGTTTATTTATGGACTAGGAATAAGACACGTAGGCATTCAAACAGCTAATGATTTAGTATCACATTTTCATAGTTTAAATAAATTGGCTCAAGCAAGTGAGGACGAGTTATTGAAGGTTGAGGGTATTGGTGAAATTGTTGCTGAATCAGTAGTTAGTTGGTTTTCTAATCCTGAGAATATAAGTCTACTCGATAAATTTAAGAATGTTGGCTTTGAAGCTATTGAAGTTAAGTTAAAAAATCAGTCATTAACTAATCAATACTTTGTTATAAGTGGAACTTTAACTAAATTTGATCGTGAAGAAGCCGCTGATGTTATTAGATCAATGGGTGGTGTTTTTCAAAGCAGCGTAGGCAAGGATACAACCTTTTTAGTGATTGGAGATAATCCCGGTAAGAGTAAAATTGAAAAAGCTAAAAAGCTAAAAATAAAGATTATTGACGAGCAGGAACTAGCCAAGTTACTTAAATATTGACAGTCACACATTGTTGGTATATAAACATAAGTAAGTTCGTGCGTCATGCGGTGCGATGAAAATAGATATCAATTAAAATAAAGATCACCGGCCGCAAACGGTGGGCACGTGCGAATTTATAAAGCCTAAAAAAGTTAATTTATCTAGGCTAATTATTTGTTAACAAAACTTACTGCAAATAAGTTTCTTCCTTCTTGCGTTTTTTCGAGTACACTTTGACGATGTGAATAATATTCATCACCATAAGTATTAATATTTGAATTTGTTATGCTGCTTGGCTCTACGTCACAATTTATTAATTGTTGGACTACAAAACCTTTAAGATCTATATGATAATTTCCATCATAATTATCTATGAAAGGTTGCCACTCAGCTGAGTTCTTTTGTTCTTGTTCTATATCTTTAAAATAATATGATTCTTTAGAAATTGATGGTCCAATATAAAATCTAAGATCATCAATATTTTCGTTCCTAGCACTAATCATATGTTGTAATGCTTTAATATGTATCCCTGTTTTGGCATTTTTATGACTAACATGAATTAAACCTAGATTATTATTTTTGACTGAATAGATTACAAGTGGAATACAGTCTGCTGGCAATAAAACAAGACAAACTTTAGGGTTATTAGTAAATAATCCATCACATTCAAACCAATTCCAGCTAAGATCAGTATTTATTGTATCTAAATCTAATAGCTTATTACCACCAGAAGTATCCATCCCCAATAAAGTCGACTCGGAATAAAGGCTTTCTATTTTGTCTCGTCGACCTTGTACTTCCTGTCGATCACCATACTTAAAAGCCATATTACCAAATTCTTTTCCAGCAAATTTAATTTGTATTGGCTTTAAAATTATTTCATTTATCATTTAAACAATCATACTACACCTTAGATATAATACTAAAAACTCTTTTGGTTATATCCGTAATTATAATTTAATAGCTGTACAATCAGCATAAATGGAATTTAGGGAAAATATAATGATTAAAAATATGCTGCGCTTTTTGATGATAAGTTTAACGTGTCTTTAACTGCTTATGCTGATATGGTTCCGGGCTCGGTAGGCGCATGGCAAGCAGCCACAAATTTGCCTCAGGCTCTTTATGGATTACTTTAGTTACACTGAATAACTATATTTATGAAATGGGTGGATGGACAAATACTACACCTAATAAAACCGATGCCGTTTATTACACCCACATAAACCCTGTAGGCACAAGCCTCTACTAACAACTTACCCCAGTCATTCACCGACGGCTCAACTACAACATATAATGGAATAATGTATATTCTTGGCGGTGGCTATAGTAATGACTTTGTTGGTCGTCTTGATACCGTGTACTATGCACAGCTCTATGGCAAACTAGATCCAGTACTAGCGCCCACGCCAGTTCAACCAGCAGCACCAAGCACAGGTTTTGGGGCTACTCTCACGGGTCATAAATCGAGTACTCAATTGAATTATGCAATAGTAAGTCTATTTCTAGTTGGTTTAGGTTACTTACTTCGAAAGAAATCTGCTAATATAAATTGATTCTAGTCTATAATTAAATAGATTGGGGCTGTAGCTCAGTTGGCTAGAGCGCTTCCATGGCATGGAAGAGGTCCAGGGTTCGAGTCCCTGTAGCTCCACCATTACAATATTTAATAGAAAGGTATGGTTTAAATTATTAATTTTTTAGTAATTGCTGATAAAAATCCGCATATTGACATTAAAGAGGTTGTTAGGACTGAAGATATAAATCTTATCGTTACACTCGGTGATTTAACAAGAGAGGATATTTTACCTCTTGCTGAAATTTCAGATATTCCAAAGATAGGTGTTTATGGGAATCACGATAGCGGTAGCTATATGAATGAACTTGGAATTATAAACATGCATTTGAATACTTGGGATTTTAATGGATATAAGTTCGGTGGCTTTCAAGGCTGCGTAAGATATAAAGAAAATCCACAAGCTTTGATGTATAAGCAGGAAGAAGCTTCCGCAATGATGGCTAATTTTCCAAAAGTAGATATCTTTATCTGCCACTGTCCGCCTAGGGGGATTAACGACGAAGAAGAAATTGCTCATCAAGGATTTAATGCGCTACTCGATTATATAGATAAGGAATATCCAAAATTACTAATGCATGGCCATACTTATCCAGAAGAAGAGACTATGGTCAGACAACATGGCCCAACTAGAATTGAATATATCTCGGGATATAGGATAATAAAATTCTAGAATCATAATCTATTAAAAATTATTTTGCTTAAATGTTATTAATCCGTATAATCACTATTAACATAATAATTTTTAAATGAATTTTAATAAAAATACAAAAACACAATTTAATTTAGAACCTACAAACAACTCTTCTGTTTCTACTTCCAGTAAAACCGGAATGTCTAGGGTCTATAAGTCTGTTTTTGTAGTTGAGTTAATCCTTATATTTATCACTCTAGGACTAATTATCTATCTAGAGCTTAATAAACCTAGTCAGAAAATAGCCTCAGCAACGGCTAAAACTAAGGTTATTCAGATGCAGAAACCAAGCTCAGCAGAGCAGTCTAGAGTCAACTCTGGTTTAGCCCCCATAAAGACATCGGCTAAGGTTAATATAGTTTATGTAAAAATTCCAACGGGTGTACAAGAAGATAAAAATTCAGCTGGAGATAGTGCAGCAACTGCAGCGGGACATTTTGCCTATATTGACGGTAGTGATAGTACCGGTTATCTTGATGGAGCCACTGGTGGTAAGGTAATTTACGACGGTAAGGTTGTTTATCAAGGTGAAGATGTTGTCCAGGATAATATTGTTATAAGCAAGAACGGCCTTCATTATGGCTACATAAGAGATGACGGCACTAACTATAATATCTACGTAGACAATAAGATGGTTCAGTCGGTATCAGACTCAGATACAGTATCTTTCGATGGAGTCTCTGATGACGGATTAAGCTACGCCTACAATGACTCGAGCGGTAGCGGAAAATTTATAGAGTTACTGAACGGCAGCAATCTTTATACTTCGAGCTTGTATCCTGAGAGTATCGGTAACCTACAGCTATACTTATTCGGCGGTGATTTGAAGCACTATATATCTGTTTTATCTGCTTCAGAATCAAGTTCACCCTCAATATACAATAGCGGCGGATTTAATAATAATGCTCAGCCGAGCTTACCGGCTTCTGATCAAAGATTTAGTTATATCTCTAACGGTACAGTTAGTAAGACTGATATAAATGGTCTAGAATCGGCCCAAATAAGTGCCAATGGAAAACATTTCTCAATTTTGGGTTCTAAAAATTCATCAGTGACTACGAGTGCGACTGTGCCTAATCCAATCAAATCTAACACTAATTACTGCACAGCTCCGGCAACAAGTAAAAATTGTGCTTCTGCGCCCGCTACAATCAAAAAGGACAGCACGGTAACAACAAGCAGTACTATATTGAATGTTGACGGTAAGGAAGTATATGTTTCGAAAAACTATAAGACTAAAGACTATCTCTTAACTGGCGATAGTCAATTAAAAAAACCAGAGTACTTGGCGGTAAATGTTAACAATAAGGGAGATTATGCATATATAAGTACTGCTCAAGCTAAATTAATAATCGACAATAAGTATGTCTATAGTTTAGAAGCTAGTAATTTATCCGACAATACTTCTAAAAGTGAACTTATTGCTATCAACGATAGTCTGACTCATTACGCATATGGAAATTACGAAACCAAATACTGGATGGTAGATGGAGTAAAGACTGCATTGTCTGGCGACATATTTAATCTTGAATTAAA
>CAIUOC010000005.1 GCA_903900685.1 uncultured Candidatus Saccharibacteria bacterium
ACAGAGTATTGGCATTCGACTTAAGCAGTGGAATCACTAATAATATGGACGCCAGCTATGTCTTTGGCCAACCAGATTTCACATCCAGCACTTTCGATTCTTGTACTATTTCTCAAGGTGCTGAATTTCAAGGAATTGGCTATGATGAAAAAAACCAAGCACTATTCATCGAGGATAACAGTTGCAATAGGGTGCTAATATTCGACTTAAGCAGTGGTATCTCTAACGGCATGAACGCATCAATGGTCCTTGGCCAACCAGATTTTACATCCTCCAATTATTATCCTATAGGTCAATCTACTTTTAGTGCTGACTTCTCAAATAATATTGCCTTCGATACTACTAATAACGCTTTTTATTATACCGATGTAGATAATGTAAGATCTCTAATATTTAATCTTGTTAAACTATCCCAGGACGTCCTTCCTAATCCATCTCTAAATCAGGCATATTCACAGACTATTAGTAGCTCTAACTCACAGGGCACCGTAACATATTCCGTTTCATCAGGATCATTGCCTCCAGGATTAACTCTCAATCCAACTACTGGACTAATTTCTGGCACACCAACAACTAGCGGAAGCTACACTTTCTCTATTACAGCTAAGGACGATAATGGAACAGTTGGATACTACAAAGACACTAACAGCTATACACTAACTGTCACTGCTAAGTCTCCGGTTACTGGCTTTGGAATAACAACTAAAAATCCCGCAGAAACAGTTATGATCTACGGGATAATAGTAAGCACCTTATTAGCCACTGGGCTAGTACTTAGAAGACTAAATAGTAATATTTAGTAATTTCTTCGTTGTTCTACGAAGGTTAGGGCGTGTCCAACACGTCCTGCTCGACCAGCTCGTCCAATTCTATGAACATAGTCTTGGTAAGTCTGAGGCAAGCTAAAGTTTACTACGTGAGTAATGTCAGCAACGTCGATTCCTCGAGCAGCAACATCAGTAGCAACAAGTACTTTAACGTTTGAATCTTTAAATTTCTTTAAAGCTCGTTGACGTTGTGCCTGACTCTTACCACCATGTATGGCTTCTGAGTCAAATCCACGGCTTCTAAGCTCATCGTTTAGTCTTTCTACGTTATGATGGGTATCATCAAAGATAAGTGTCTTAGATACGTTGTCGTCGTTTAGAATGTCATGTAGTTTTTGGATTTTTTCGTCCTTAGTATTATAGTTAACGACGTTTTGGTGAACATTGTCACTTGTATCGCCAGTCTTAACCATAATGTGAACTGGATCTTTTGAGAACATTTCAATACTAGTTCTGACTTTTCCTTCGAGTGTTGCTGAAAAGAAGAAAGATTGTCTATCTTGGTTAGTAGCATTTAGAATTTCAGTAATGTCATCAATGAAGCCCATGTCTAGCATGCGATCTACTTCATCTAGTACTACTACGTTAACGTCAGCAATCTTTAGAGTTCGTCTTTCGATATGATCTTTAACTCGACCTGGAGTTCCAATTATAATCTGAGGATTTTTTCTAAGATCACTCAGTTGAGGTTGCATTGATACACCACCCATAAGTAGTGCGCCCATAAGACCACTGCCCTTAGCGATTGCTCGAGTTTGTTCTTCGATTTGTTCTGCTAGCTCTCTTGTAGGAGCTAATATGATTACTTTAGAGTTTCTATTCTTTATAAGCTTGTCGATAACAGGGATAAGAAAAGCAGCTGTCTTACCAGTTCCAGTGTTGGCAATACCAACTATATCTTTACCAGTTAATGCAACAGGAATAGTTTTGTCCTGAATAGGTGATGGAAGTTCATATCCCATAGCTTTTAGGTTTACTGCAATTAATGGATCGACTACAAAGTCTGCGAACTTGTTTTCAGGTACGTAAACTTCTGCTTCAGTCATCTTGGCAGTTTTAATAAATTTGTTTGGATCTATGTATTGGTTAGTTCTTCGTTTGTTTCTTGAACCTCCGCCATAGCTACTAGATCGCCCCCGACTAAATCGGTCGCGGTTGTTTGATTGTGAATAAGACATAAAAAATGAATCCTTTTCTTGGTTTAGTTTAGTTAATCGATTGTTCCTTATGAAAATCGAATAACATTACTTTACCGAGGATTCATTTAAAACAATAGCTTATATCTTAGCATAATTATTTAAAATATGCAAGAAGTTATGTTTATTCTTTAATTATTCCAGCTCGGTAAATTCTAGATATTACTCCAATAATAGTTAGTAGTCCAAGGAAAATGAAAAATAACCTGAATGTACCATATTTTAAATCACTTCCAGTTGATAATGCATGAATGAAGACAAGTATTGCTACAAGATAGCTTAGATAGTGCAGCTGTTTCCAGGCCTTCTTTTTTGTATCAATCCATCCAAGCGAACTAATTATAATAACAGCAATGCCATAAGATGCAAGTATTCCAGCTGTCACTCCAAACCATCCTAGATTTAAACCAATTAAGCTAGATTTATTATTATAATGACTCACAAAAGGAATAAGAATCTGAGGAATTGTAAACTTTACATAGTGATCAAGTAGCAAAAAGCCCCCGTGTACAATTACTGCAGCGCAAAGTGTGTAAGCAAGAGCCTTATGAAAAGCCCAGGCTTTAATTGGTTCTAGATATTTAAAGGTTAAACCGGTAACCTGACCAATTCCAGAGATTGTTAACATTATTAGAAGTGCAACTGCGGTGAAACCTGATGCTCGGATTATATACCAAGGCCAAACTGATGAAACTCTATTTTGGACTATTTGAGAAGTTGAAGCAATTAAATTTAAACTTAAAATGTGAACCATATTAATTAATATTATCCTTTACTACTTCTATTTTAGAACTAAAATCTAAACTTTGCACTAAGAATCCATTAATTTGCCCATCTTCAATTAGTTGTTTAGCTTTACTGAGACCTTCAATAAGTATATATTTAGCCATCACATCAGCAGTCACTGCATTATTTGCGGTGACTGTGACGGTTAGTATGTTACTTGCAATTGGCTCATTGGTTTTTGGATCAATGATATGATTCCAGGCTTTATTATTACGAAATCCTTTTCTTTTGGTTACTCCGGACGTGGCAATAGCTAGTTTTCTACCATTAGTATTCTCAATGCTATCTATAGTTAGATTTGTGTCTATTGCATCACTACAGTTTATACACCAGGGTTTGTTATTTATATCTTGACCATCACATATAATATCTCCACCGAGGGATAACCAGTAATTATCTATCTTCTTACTTTTTAAAAAATCAGATAATTGATCAAGTAAATATCCCTTACCGATTCCGCCAAGATCTAAAGCGGAATCTTTTGGAATTTCCGCCCAATCACTACCAATATTAATAGAAAAATCTGGGCTATTAATACGATTTTTAAAATCAGGAGATATTACATCCTTATTAGTCCATGATGTAATGTAGCCTGCTTTTTGTAAGCTTGGAAGTATAAAGGGAGTGAATATATTGTTAGTCAGTTCTGACATTTTTTTAGTTACAATTAGAATGTCTCTAAATTCAGGACTTATTTTAGTTTTTTTTCCGGCTAATTCATTGAACTTAGTTAGTTCACTTTGACTTAGGAATCTGCTGAATGCATTCTCGAAAACATTTATTTTATTTATAAGTTCTTTGAATATTTCATCCTTAAAATTATTTCCCTGATCTGTAATAATCGTGAGAAATGCTTGCGAACCAAGACAATCTAGTTTTTTTTGATACCTAAATTCCATAATTCTTACGAGACCGATGTCGTTGGAGCAGTATAAGTGTTTTGGCTGGGCGTTGGAGCTGAATAACTATTATTACTTGTTGTTGGTGTCGATTGATAGCTAGGTGAAGACGTTGAGTTATTGTTGTTGGAATTTGTGTTTACTGGCGTATTACTACTGGGTACACTAGATGTAGAGCTAGCATTTTGAAGTTTTGGAACCTGTCTAATTAAGTCGATGCTCATTATAAAAGCGCTTAAGAAGGCAAGGGTGATAAAGGATAATCCATAGGTAACCTTTGGTATATTTATGGTTTCACCCTCAGGATCACTGCCTATTTGAGTTGATGGTGTGAATTCTTCTGTAATTATTTTATTGCTTGCTACGTTACTAGACTTTAATATATCAATTGCTGTATCTTTAAAACCCTTAGGTCCACATATAAAAAAGGTATAAGGTGAATAGTATTTTTTTGTCAGATTATCTAAAAGTTCATTACTCAACAATCCCTTAATGAATCTCGGATTTTCGGATTTTCTTATATTATCCGAAACTAAATAAATAACCTTTAAATAGGGATTATTTTTCTCTAAATTTATTAATTCTTCATAAAAAGGCATATTGTCGCTAGATCTGACTGCGTAAACTAGTGACACTTTCAGCTTAACTTGTTCTTCAGTAATATATCTAAGCATACTCATATATGGCGTTATGCCAATTCCAGCAGCAAGCATTATTATATTTTTATCCTGTTCTTCATCAATTACAAAATTGCCAAATGGTCCTTGGACAAACATATTTGTCCCAGGCTTTAAGTGAGCTAATGATTTAGTGAATATACCATAAACTCTAATTCCTAATTGTAAGTTATTACTATTAGGCGAGCTGACTATTGAAAAACATCTAACGGGTGATGGTCGTCCAAATTTACGAAAGCCAATTGTTAAATATTGGCCAGGATAAAAATCTAACTTATCTTTATCGCTTTTTGGTTCAAGAGTTAATAGGATGCTGTCTTGACTCATCCATTTAATATCTTTCAGCTTATAATTACTCATAAGGTTATAGTATATATTTTTTTACTTAAACTTTCCTGAAATAGTTTTTTCAGGCTAATCTTCGAGTCTTTCAAAATGCAGTGAGTCTAATGGAAGAACTAATTGGTGTTCATTACCGTCTGAGCTCATTATGGACCCATATACTGTCGAGTCTTCAATTAAATCAATTACCAATCTATCTTCGTGAGGAATAGCTTCTTCTTGACTATGGTTAGGTCTAAAACTATTACCAATAGCAACAACAGTTTCTAATGCAAGTTTACCAACTGCATGAATTGCTTCTCGATTTTTTTGTGACTTTTCGCTATTGTGTCTTAATTCTAACTCTGGCTGAATATATTTGTGTGATTCCATATCCAATATATTAGCTTAAATATTTTATAATTTCTAGTAAAATTTATTTATTACTACGTCTTCGTTTGTTGTGATCTAGTTCAATCTTCCTAAGTCTGAGGCTTTTAGGGGTTA
>CAIUOC010000006.1 GCA_903900685.1 uncultured Candidatus Saccharibacteria bacterium
CACCAAACACTGCGATATAGGGCAACGCTGTCTTTAAGTTTTCCTGAGTTTTAGATTTCAATTGGATTCTCGTAAAATCGGGGAAGCGACGGCATCTTCGCCATAATTTCTCGCTTCCCCTTCTTTTTAGTATTCTTTATCAGTCATAGTATAGTCGTTAACGTACTCATCGCTAATTAATAAAATATCATTAGGGTCTACTTTACGGATAATTTTCTCGCCGTCCGCGTCTTCAATAGTCTGTCCGCGCGACCAGCGACCGTGTGCTATCATAATATATTTTCCTACTTTAATTTCTTCGTCTTTAACTTTAGGTCCCACTGCGTATATTTTTGCCCAGCGAGGCCGAATCCCTGCACTTTTCATGTCATCGTCCATGAGAATAATTCCCCCACGGCTTAGACGTTCATTGAATTCCATATCATACACTAAAATCGTATCGTTTAGTGCTCGTAGTGTATTGATTTTTGTTCTGGTGAGATTTACTTTTGTTGCCATTTGTATTTATTTGCTTTTAGTAGGTTTAACGAAGTCTGGTGCTTCACTTGCTGGTTTAAGGGCTACTTGCGCTGCCTTGATTGCTTCAATTTCATCTGCTTCGTTGTCGTCTTCAAGTTCTGCTTCCTGCGGAAGTAGCACATCTTCTTCCTCTGAAACAAGAATGTCTTCTACTGGAATAGGCTTTGAAGGGGCAATCGGAGTTGCCGGAGCGTCTGCTGTCACTCTATCTGCCGGTCTACGTTGAAGTCCCATGTTTACCTCATTAGCAGCACGATTAGTTACTGTATTTTGGTATCGTTGACTTACACGTTGATTTACTGGAACTAAGATTCTGCCTTGAGAGTCAATCGTATCTCCTCTAGCATTTACCTTCATGTTACCTACGGCCTTAACACGTTCGTTTTGCGCTGCCAGGCGACCCATATCAATGTGTCTTCCTTTTGCTGTTCTATGTGTTGCCATACTTAATCTCCTTTTATATATTTATACTCGCAAATATACGACTTTATTTTAAAAACTCAGTTATGGATAAGTCATAGTATAATGAGTTTATCTTATGGACTCCTATGAGATACAAGACGAAACTACTGACACTTGATCCTCTACCTACTCCCCATACTACCTTATTACTACGCATTGTGTCAACAAGGTATTTCAAATAGCGTAGAAGCATAAACATATTCCGATCTTGGTAGAGAATCAACTCTTCTCCGGCTCGTTGTAGTTCAGGCTCGGATGCACATTGCTCTAGGACGAACTTAGCGATGTCAAAGTCTTTATATGCGTCAGGAATAAACCAATTCTGTCTATTGCTGCTATCAAAATCGTCTATTGTTTGATCACTAACTGTATATTGTATGATTTTTGGAATATGATCTAGATTTAAGTTTGGATCAAAACTAATAGGATCCGATACTAATACATTCTTTAGTCTTATATTAGGATCCGATAGATATAAGTTACAGAGGTCCTGTTCGTCATAAATCTGTTGACCATATTTGTCTGTAATCATAAATGTATTATATCACTATACTATTAAAAGTCAACTACTTTTTAGTCTTTTGTTTCCAAGATAATCCTAAATCACTCCACTTGTTGTCTTCAAACAGGGTAACGATGTTGCCGCCTGATTGTAGTGCTAGGTCGTGGTCGCATAGACAGATTTTAGGACTATTCCACCAATGGTCGCCACTTCCAAAGTTTTCCGATACTTCCGAAACGATGCTGTATCTAACTCCGTCGCTCATTGAGGAACCTAATATCATATCAGTGATACTGAGTTTATTCTCCATTATCGCGTTAAGTTTTAATAGCAGAATCATACCAAATATTTGGTCGTATGGGTCCTGAGGTAGCTCACAGACTTTGATGTTTAATGCCTTAAAGTTGTTTATATCTTCTCTACTGTTAGTGTTCACTAATATAGAGTTTTGAACAACTTTATGTAGAAAATAATTCACTCTATTCATAGCCACATTCTGTTCTCTTACCGAATCAGTGTTTACTAAAACGGACAACGCTATATCATAGGAATTTACAAAGAACCTACCTTCAATATGCAAGGCAGATTGAAAGTTGAAATCTTTCTCAATTCTTGTGCTGTTCATGGCCTGACTGAATGTTAATCTTAGTGCTTAGCTTTTGCTTGTCAAAAATCTCATCCATCTTTTTTCGCTGTTGGCTCTTGTGTCCTTCAATAACCATTTGGAGTTGATGAATAAGAGGACCGTTCTGTGTTCTGTAGGCAAATGTTAGTTTTTTATTTAGGCTGGTTATGATCTCTTGAAGTTCTTCAAGAGATTTACTTTCCAGTGTAGTCTTGTTGAGAAACGGATGCTCAATCATTGTTTTACCAAGCGTCTAATGCGACTCTAGTCCAGATGTTGCTACCATTGTAAGATGTTGCTACTGCAGGAGTAGTTGAGTAATTAGCAGTCGTTAGCGCGAAATTAGCGCCTGCACTACCACTCGTTCTAATCTGGCTGATTGCGATGTTAGGGGAACTGATGTAAGTGATGTAGTATACATCATTCGCAACGATTCCACCAAATACATTGCCAGTAAAGATGATCGGAGCATCTAGCTCTAGGCTTGACGTATTGTTGAGAGTGATGACATTGCCTGTTGCGAAGGTGTTAAGCATTTGCTTAGCGACGGTAGTAGAATCAAAAGTGCTAGTGCATACATAGAAATAGTTTGCGTCAACCGCTACTGTACCGGCAGTATCACCTTGTAATCCAGTTGGGGGAGGAGTGCGTTGCTGAACTTCTGTTGATTGAAATGGTCTATTTACTGGGGATACAGTGATAGTGTTTCCGCAATCAATCGTTGAGAAAGTGTATTCTAGAATCGTAGTGTTTGCAGGTGCAGTTAATGTTGCGGTGTCCCCTATAGTTGCGTAATTCTCCAGAAGAGTTACGCCGAAGTTATTATTTGAGGATACACACGCACTTGGTAAAGAGATAACTGCGTTTGCGTTTGATACTGAGAGTCTTAATACTACGTTACTCTCAGTATTAGTCGGAGCCCATCCACCAAACTGTAGTGTGACGTTCCCAGTAACTGCGCCGTATTGAACATCAGCCTGATTGACGTTGACTAGAACAGTACCTACAAGTGCGTTACCTAAGTTATAGGTCGTTGATCTAAAGCCGCGTACGGATGCGTTACTGATAAGAGCATTAGCCATATCGTTGTTTAGTGTAGAATTGTTTAGTGCAGCTTTCAATACTACTTTAGATTGTAGGTCAGTAATCTCGGCGGCACCGGTATTAAGCTGTGTCGTGATTTGACTGAAGTTATCTCTAAACCCTTGAGTGCTGTTGTTCTGCCCGGGCACAGGATAATTCGTGTTGATTCCGTTAGTGTTAATTTGACTTGTCATATTTCTCTATTCCCATACACTCTATTTATTGTTCATATTGGGTTGTTGTAGGTAAAATCGTAGGTCTTGGGAACAACACTTGGAAATTCTCAGAATTTAATGGATCAGGAGTTGGAGTAGCACTTGGTAGTCCAGTCCAGGCAGGAGGATTGAGCGTGTTCTCATAGTTGTATGTGATGCTCTTATCCACCATAAATCTATCAATCTTGAAGTTTATAGTGTTGAGGGTGTTTAGCTGTCCTACTGGATTCAACCAGTTGTTTTGAATTTGATA
>CAIUOC010000007.1 GCA_903900685.1 uncultured Candidatus Saccharibacteria bacterium
ACTAAGCAAATCCACACCCAAACCAGATCCGCAGTTTGCATAGTTGTCTTTGCCAGTAAGTTGTATAAGACCACGACCATGATATTTCCAACCATCGCCATCTTCCACATTACCCATTCTCCCACCATAAACTTTATTGGCTAGTTTTTCAGGATTATTCGCATATTGATTAGCCACATCGAGATTAGGAAATCTACTGGGCCAAACAGCCATAAGTCTACTAGCTGAGTAATTAAGTCCTTCTTCGAGCTTCGTAAAGTTTGCGGATTCATGTTGGCACTGTCCTATAAAACAAGCCTGACGGGTTGGGGTAGAAATATCGTATTTAGCAAAGGCAGCATTTAATGGCTCAAGCCACTTTGCATCAATACCAAGAGCACTTAATTGTTTATCGTTCATTTAATTCCTACCTGAGCATTAACCCAGTCTTGAAGACTTGTTAGTTGGGCTGTCGCTGCAGCGCATTGTCCAGCAAGTATTGGGTAGGCGGTTTCTGCATCAGTTCCTTTGGGGGCTGGGGGAATACCGGACATTGAACCGCTACTGGGGTTGAGCTGCACCCGGCCATAAAAAGACTTAACAGCAGCAAGCTTAGCTTCGTATTCATTTGTTATTCCTTTAGTTACAAGCTCTTGTTGTTTTGTGATTGATTCAACTTTGGCTTCTTGGATTTTGGCGGTAGCCTCAACGCTTACCTTGTATTCCAAATATCGTAAATTACCCACATGAAAGCCACCATAAAAAACGCCGCAAAGAACAGCGCCAATAGCGAAAGCTTTGATATAAGAAAGATATCCATTAATAAGCCCCCACATTACTGTGGCTCCGTATCTTTTTTCATCATTACACTAGCACCACCTGCACCAGAAACAATACCCAAAGCTTCTGCTAACTCACGCAAGTTGATGTTATCTCGCACAACTTCATAACCAGCCAAAGTAATAACGGAAACAGTACCAAGCAGCCAAGTAACCCTGCCAATGTCGTACGTTGCGTTATCTTTGCCAGTCAGAAGCTGTTTTAGTATGTCTTTCATTTTGCTTTAATCTTAGGCATGTAGCCAAGTTTGTCAAACATCCAAGTTACTATAAACATAATTTTTTCCTTAAAAAACTTCAATTTTTCTTTCTACCCACAAATAGTCTTTGTTACAAGCGTTACAATATTTTGCGTCTATTTCGGCTTGAGAAATATCAGCATGGCAATTCGGGCAATCTAAATGCTCAACCATTTCTGGTTGCACAATTTTTCCGTTTTCAATTAAAGCAGGATGACGAGTTTGCATTACCATTTTCCTTTTGGGCATACCAGTTGTTTAATTTTAACTTTCATTTTCATATAGCATCCACAAAGCTCGCAAATAGTAATCCCAAAACTTTCTTTATAAAACTCACATTTATCACATATGTCTAATCGTTCTTTTTGCAATTCTTCAGGAGCAAAAATAGCAACTTCTATCATGTATACGCCCCTAAAATACTTCCAGTATTTGAAGCTAATGTAAATGTACCCGCAGTAAGTATGACCGCTCTACCAGCAGCGCCACCAACAGAACCGCCAACACCCCCTGCAGCTCCCGCTGTTGCCCAAGATGCGCCATTTCCACCAACACCACCAACTGCGCCATTGTTAGTACCATTAGCGCCTCCAGCGCCTCCACCTGCGCTAGTTCCAGCAGCCCCAGCAGTGCCAAGGGTATAACCATTTAATGAGCAATAATAAATACACCCTGCTGGAGCACCACCACCACCACTATAGCCCTGTCCACCGCCACCACCACCGCCATTAGCAGATACAGTTTGCCCGCAACTAGAACCTGTAAAAGCTTGACCACCGCCGCCACCACCGCCACCACCGCCATAAATGGCATAAGTGTTATACATGGTTAAATTGGCAAATATTTGAATAGCTGAACCGCCAGCTCCGCCAGCCCCAGAAATATTGTCTCGACAGTAGTAACTTGGTAAGTCGGCTCCAGCTCCACCACCGCCACCGCCTCCAGTTATGTAACCATTGTTTGTAACAGTAGTAGCGGAAGAAACAGCTAATCCAACTCCACCAACTCCACCAGCTGAATATCCAGAACTTCCACCAAACCCGTAAATAATACCGTTATTGGTTATTGTGCAAGTTGAGCCAGTAGGAAGACTAGGGACAGTAAATCCTGCATTTGCTGTAGACGATGCGTAAACAGAAATACCGCTATTGATGGTTATAGTAGCTACTATAGGGGTTGTACCATCCCAACCAGCAGAAATAGCTGCGGTTGAAACATTGTAATTTGTTGTGTTACTTGAGATTGTTGAGGTAAAGATAAATGCACGGGTAGCATTATAAAAATTACCTATGCTAATTGCCCCAGAAGTAGGAATAGAAGCGTTTTGAGAAATATTTGGTACATATGCACCGCCACGATAATACTCATTTAGCCCAATAGGGTTACTTCCACCAAATTCATTTTGAAGGTCTAAAAGAGTTATGACGCCAGAAGCTGGGAGAGTCATTATACGGTTCCGTATGCAGTTACGTTAGCTTTAACAGTTAGATTACCACTAGAATCAAGTTTAGCTACATTAATGCCGTTGTAGTTAAAGAAAAGTGTTGTGCCGCTTGGTGTTACAGACCAACCACCCGAATTTGTAATGTTCGTAGCGTTCGTAGCATTAGTGGCTGTGCCGACAGTTAGACCAGATGCAGTGCCAGTTAAACCTGTACCTGCGCCTGTAAAAGAAGCCCCAGTTACGGCACCGGTAACGCCTAGAGTACCGCCGACTGTTTCATTCCCCGTAACGCTTAAGTTACCATTGACTAAGAAGTTACCAGCCGAGCCAGTCTGGGCAGAGTAGAAGTTTGTACCATCACAATATACTTGGGCGGTTACGCCATTAGGAATAGTGACTAAAGAACCACTAGAAGCACCAATAGTGATAGCATAACCACCAGAAGTGTTATTGTTAACAATAAAGAACTTTGGAACCAACGGAGCAATTACTTGGTAAATATTTGAATTAGTTCCTTGAACTACAAGCACCATGTTACGGGCTTCATCTGATACGCCGTTAAGGTTAGTTAGGGTGTAGTTGGAGTTAGACATTGTAATGGTTTGTACCCCAGCCACTGCCTGTTCTATCAGCGTCCAGTTTGTATTGGTTGTGGATCCCCAAACGCCAGACTGCTCGCCATTCCCAATTTCTTGAATTTTTAGACTAGTTGTATACGTAGATGCCATTTTTATCCTACCTACTGTGAGTTATTGATTTGTGTCCAAGTTATTGTCTGACTATCGTTAATTTTAATCCAGCCACGGGCAATTGGGGTATCTAATAGGTATATATTCTCGGCTATAGCCTGTAGAAATGTAGACCGTTGAGTACTAGAATCCGCTAGATTTATGTTTTCAATGACAGCCGCCGCAAATTGAGC
>CAIUOC010000008.1 GCA_903900685.1 uncultured Candidatus Saccharibacteria bacterium
CTTGGAATAATTTCTAAGTTCTTTAAATGATTTAAGGTTTTATTATCTTGACTTATCTTTACAGCAGCAATGTCTGAGTCTATAGCAGTAACGAATGACTTTGGATTACTAAAAGCTAGGAATATAGCCATGTATCCCCAGCCACACCCCCAATCTAAAGCATTCTTATAAACAATGTCTGATTTAATAATTTCATCTATCAATAATTTACTACCTACATCAATATTTTTCGGAGAAAATAAGTCAGGTAGTGTTCCAAAAACTAATTTGTGGTTTTTAACTTCTATTTCGATTAAGTTAGTTTTTTTATTTGCCATATTAATTATTAGTTTTTTTAAATTTACTTATTATATTGGCTTTTGATAGACCAACTAAACCAACAAGCTGACTGTTGGAAGCTTGAGTAATTCCGGTTAATGATCCAAATTCACGTAGTAATTTCTTTTTAGTTACTGGACCAATTCCTGGTATATCATCGAGTAGGCTTCTTGTTTGTCGTTTTTGTTTTAATACACTATGGTAACTTACTGCGAATCTATGACTCTCGTCACGAATTCTTTGAAGTAACTTCACTATATCTGAATTTACAGGAAGCACTAATTTAACAAATTTATCTGTCTCGCGAATAATTGTATTGTGGTATTTAAGGCTTTCATAGTTAAGCTCAACATTAGAGCCGCTATTATCGACTACAATTTCTTCTTCTCTTTTAGCTAGTCCAATCATGGGTATGCTAAATCCTAGTTCATCTCGAGCCCTAATTGCGGATGACAATTGCCCCCTACCACCATCAATTAATATTAAATTAGGAACACCCCATGCTTTAACATTTTTAGCTGATAATCGTCTTGTTATAACTTCAAACATATGCCCAAAGTCGTTATTGCCTGCTAGTCTCATTTTAAACTTTCTATATTCAGATTTTTCAGGTAATCCATTTTTAAAAACAACCATACTAGCTACATTATCCGTACCCTGCATATGACTAATATCATAGCCTTCGATTCTTCTAGGAACATCTTTTAGAGATAGTATGTCGACGAGTCCAGTGATTGCTCGATCCTTAGATATATCTATTGTTTCACTGTCGGTAAATAATCTTTGTTTAGTTAGTGTCTTAAGAGCATATATTTGATTACGAAGTACACTAGCTCTTTCAAAGTCTTGTTTTTTAGCAGCTTGGTGCATACTTTTATCTAAGTTTACTATTAGATTTTTTCTATTACCTTCAATGTAGCTCATCAACATTCTAAGATTAGCTTTATAGGCTGAAAGTGATGTTTTGTCTTCTTCTATTCCTGGACATAAACCTAAATGGTATTGTAAGCAAGCCCTGTTAGGAATAATTCCGTTATGTGTTGAATATGGAAAAATTTTACGAAGTAAGCGAAGAGCCCCTTTAATATCACGACTACTTAAATATGGTCCATAATATTTAGCTTTATCATCAAGCGGACTTCGAGTCACAGTAACTGACGGATATGGATTATTGTAATTTATTCTTATGTAACTATAGCTTTTATCATCTCTAAGAAGAATATTATATTTCGGTAAGTTACGTCTAATTAGCTCAGCTTCTAGAAATAATGCATCAAGTTCACTATCAACAACCATCCAGTCAACATCCACTATCTCAGCAATCAGAGCTATTGTTTTTGGGTCTCTTAATTTACTTGATTGAAAATATTGCCTTACTCTATTTTTTAAATTAGCAGCCTTACCAATATATATAACTTTGCCATTTTTATCCTTATGGAAATAAACACCTGGAGAGATGGGTAATGAATCTAATTTATTCTTCAATTGATTTGTCATTAAAGATTACCTCAGGAGGTTTTTAAGAAAAATTATTGTTTTTCTTTTACAGGTTCTTTATCAGTAGCTTCAGATTCAGTTGCACCTTCTTTGGTTTCTTCGCTGGATTCTTCAGATTCTTCACTTAATTGCGCCTTAGTCTCTTCGACAATCGCAACTGTATGCTCAGGTTCTGTCATTATGATAACCCCTTCAGGAGCGATAATATCAGCAACTGTTAACTTGTCGCCAAGTTCGACTAATTTTTCACCATTAACAGTTAACTCATCAGGAAGTTTAGATGGTACTGCTTCAACTTCGACATGACTTATCATATGAATTATCATAAGGCCAGCCTTAGCTGCTGGACTATCACCAACTATATGAACTGGAATTTCAGCTTCTACAGTCTGATTTGCATTTACAGCATTAAAAACAACATGCTTTAGCGTATTAAGTCTTGGATCAAGTTCAGCAGTTTTTATAAGTGCGGTGTACTTAACCTTGCCAATACTAATTTCAATCGGGTGATGTTTGCCGGCATGCTTATATGCTTTATAAATATCGGTATAATTACCCATTACAATAATACTGTCTTTTCCGTGGTCATGGATGACAGCTGGTAATATTCCTTGTTTTCTAAGATGCTTTACTGATTTGCCTAATATCTCTCTTTTTTGCAAATCTAAACCAATTATTTCTTGTTGTGACATTCAAACTCCTTTAATCTAAATAACATTATATCAAAAAAATGGACTCGTGAACAGATATAAGTTAATCTTACTATAATGTTTAATGTTAAAGATATAGTTCAAAACGGTGGACTCCTGCTAATTAGCTTTATGGTCTTTGCAGAATCTGGTATGCTTTTTGGATTTTTTCTTCCTGGAGACACCTTACTATTTTCTGCTGGTTTTTTAGCAGGTACAGGAAAAATATCCTTATTTTGGTTAATTATATGTGTTATTGCTTCAGCTATTGCCGGCTGTAACGTTGGATATGAAATTGGAAAAAGAGGTGGTCGAAAATTATTCAGCAAACCTGACGGAATACTTTTTCGACAAGAATATGTGACTAAAGCTGAAGATTTTTATGAAAGAAATGGCGGTAAAACAATCGCAATCGCTCAATTTGTTCCAATCGCAAGAACTTTTGTTCCAGTAGTAGCTGGAATTGCCAGGATGAACCGCCGGAAATTTGTAATATATAACGTAATCGGTGTTGGTCTATGGGGTGCTGGTGTTGTGCTGCTTGGAGATTTCCTAGGTAAAAAAATACCAAATATCGATAAGTTCCTTCTTCCTGTTATCGGAGTGGCAGTAATTATAAGTTTCGGGCCAATGCTATATAATATTGCAAAAGCACTAATTCAAGATTATAAGAGAAAACAAAATAAAGTTCATAAGAAAGAAAAATAAACTATAGTAGTTTAGCTAAGTATTCGCCAGTGAAACTAGCCTTATTTTTAGATACTTGTTCGGGAGTACCTGAAGCAATAATTTGACCGCCAGCTTGTCCACCAGCTGGACCCATATCAATTAGATGATCAGCGTTTTTAATAACATCAAGGTTGTGTTCAATTATTAGCATAGAATTACCGGCATTAACAAGTGCATGAAGGACTTTTAACAGTTTATCTATATCAGCCATATGAAGTCCAGTTGTTGGTTCATCTAGTATATACAAAGTTTTACCAGTTGGTCTTCTAGATAATTCACTGGCTAGTTTTATTCGCTGAGCTTCACCTCCACTTAAAGTTGTTGCTGACTGGCCTAATTTAATATAGCCAAGGCCAACATCAACTAAGGTTTCTAATTTCCTAGCAATTGTGGGAATATTCTGAAAAAACTCTAAAGCTTGTTCACAGGTCATTTCTAGAACATCGCTGATAGTTTTACCTTTAAAGTGGATTTCAAGTACTTCTCGGTTATATCTTTTACCATGACAAACCTCACAAACTACATAAACGTCTGGCAAAAAATGCATTTCAATTTTAATAATTCCATCGCCGGAGCAGTTTTCACATCTTCCTCCCTTAACATTAAAGCTGAAACGGCCTGTAGAGTAGCCTCTAAGACGAGATTCTGGAGTATTGGCATATAATTCCCTAATTGGTGTGAATAGTCCTGTGTAGGTTGCAGGATTAGATCTTGGAGTTCTACCGATTGCAGATTGATCTATGACTATTGCTTTATCTAATTCTTTAATTCCCTGTATATCATCATGACTACCGGGAACAGTATTAGCTCTATGTAGTCTGGCAAGTAACTCTTTTGCTAAAATATCGTTAATGAGAGTTGACTTACCAGATCCACTAACCCCAGAAATAACAACCATCATTCCAAGTGGAATCGTTACATTAATGTTTTTTAAGTTGTTTTCTTTAGCGCCAATTATTTTCAATTCCTTACCATTACCTTTGCGACGCTTCGATGGAGTAGAAATTCTTTTTTTATCGCTCAAATATTGACCAGTTAAACTTTTTGGATTGGCAATTATGTCTTTAGGTGTTCCAGAAGCAACAATTGTTCCTCCATGTATTCCAGCTCCTGGACCAATATCAAGTACAAAGTCAGCAGCTAAAATTGTCTCTTCATCATGCTCAACAACTATTACACTATTTCCTATATCTCTAAGATGCAATAAAGTCGAAATAAGTTTTGCATTATCTTTTTGATGTAAGCCAATACTTGGCTCATCTAATACATATAAAACCCCTGTTAGTCCAGAACCTATTTGAGTTGCTAGTCTGATTCTTTGAGCTTCACCTCCACTTAAAGTTGTAGCTGAGCGAGCCAATGTTAGATAATTGAGACCAACGTTCTGCATAAAACTAAGTCTTACCGTTAACTCTTTTAAAATCTGAGCAGCAATATGCTTCTCTCTGTCACTAAGATTAATATTACCCAAGAAATCAATGGCATCATCTATGCTAAGCTCACAAATATCCATTATCGAGACATCACTAACAGTAATTGCCAAGACCTCTGGTTTTAGTCTACGTCCACTGCATTTGTTACAGGGTTTTTCGCGCATAAATCTTTCTATGTCGCGTCGCATAAAGTCACTTTCAGTTTCTTTATGTCTACGTTCTAGGTTAGTGACAACTCCCTCGTATGTAGAGCTGAATGTCCTCCCGCCACCTAGGCTTATTTTATATACTTCATCGCCGGTACCATAAAAGATTAAATCCATTTGTTTTTGAGTTAATTCAGAAGTTGGAACAGAAAGTGAGAATTTATATTTTTCTGCGACTGCAGTTAGTTTTTTCATATACCAGGCATCAACACTAAATCTATTGAATGGTCTTATTGCCCCTTCGGCAATCGATAATCGACCGTTAGGAATTACAAGCTCAGGATCAACTTCAAGACGATTGCCAAGTCCTGTACAAACTGGACACGCGCCGAAAGGAGAATTAAAACTAAATGTTCTTGGCTCAAGATCTGGTATTGAGATATCCGGATGGTCAATACAGGCATATTTTAGACTATATAGTGTTTCTGTTTCACTATCGGCATCTATTATGAGAATTTTACCAGCTGCTATTTCAAGAGCTTGTTCTATAGATTGAGTTAGTCGAGTTTGACTATCAGCATTATTTACTAATCGATCGACAATAATTTCTATTTTATGCTTGAAGTTTTTATCAAGTTCAGGAAATTCATCAAGCGAATAGACTACATTATCTACCCTAACACGTGCGAAACCAGCCCGCATATATTGTTCAGGAATATGTTCAAAAGCACCTTTCTTATCTTCAATAATTGGAGCAAGAATCATTAATTTATGATCCACTGAGTTTACTCTAATTTTATCGGAAATATCAGCGATAGTTTGGCGCTCTACTAACTTGAAACAGATTGGGCAATGAGGTACACCAATTCTAGCAAATAACAATCTCAGATAATCATAAATCTCGGTTACGGTTGCAACCGTACTACGTGGATTCCTGGAAGTAGATTTTTGATCAATACTAATAGCTGGAGATAATCCATCTATTTGATCAACATCTGGTTTTTCCATAATACCTAAAAATTGTCGAGCGTAACTACTTAATGACTCAACGTAACGACGCTGGCCTTCTGCATAAATCGTATCAAAAGCAAGACTAGATTTTCCTGAACCAGATAGTCCAGTCATAACTACTAATTTATCTCTAGGAATAACAGTACTGATATCCTTGAGATTATGTTCTCTTGCTCCCTTGATTGTAATATATTCTGCCATAATTTAGGTCGCCCAATTATACATTAAATTAAGCTAAAAAGCTATATATATTTATGCAGTCAAACTTATATTATTAAAATGCTTATACTTTATAAAATAGTATTGCTTGTATGTCATTTTTGTTGTATGATGTAATCCAACTTTTAGGAGTGAGAAAACTATCATGCAAGACCTTTTAGTGCTAGGAATTATTCCTTACACCAACATCATACTTACATTCAATGAATATGTTATTTTAATAGTTATGGTTAGTGTTATTGCAATATTGATTCTTAGAAAAACAAACAATTTTTTCAAACTTAGACTATTTTTTGGATTATTAATTATGTTAGCTAGAAAAGATATAATTTCTAAAAATCTACCGGCATAATTGCCTCAGCCCAGAGTTTTAATTCCTCCATTAAATAAATTTGGTCAGAAGTTAAGTTTGGCTTCAACTGTATATCTGCTATCGATTTTAAATAATTAGCCATTTTTGATTTATCTTCGCCTTTCAATAAACTATTGATTTTATGTTTTTGCCACAATGCATCAATTTCATCGGTTTTTTGATCAGGATAATTGCGAGCAACGAATAAAGGATATAATTGAGATAGTCTTTTATCGTTGAAATCAGGTGGATATTCATAATCAAAATTTACAGAATGTACCTTAACTGTATTTCTCTTATCTTCATCGCCAATAAAGCCATCATATAATTTACTTTCTACAGAGGAAAATTCTTTTATATTAGTATTTTCTCTATTTATTTCAATTACTTTTCTAGCTTTTAAGATATTAGTTATTAATTCCTGGGAATTCAAAAGTTTTTTATAATTTGTGTCAATAATCTTACGATCAAGTTTTAATCTTTTAGCATCTTCATTCCTAAGTACAGCAAGAGGTGCTATACTCGGACATCGATTGAATTGAAGTTTCTTGATTGGTAATCTTGGCCCAATATAGTCCTTATTGTATTGCCACATAGCTACTAAATCATCGACCGATAATGACTTGTAATTATCCGGATCAAGCGTTAAATCATAAACTAATACTCCTTGAGAGTCTTGGCTTCCTTCAACGACACTAACAATTGAAGTCTTTTCGTGATCTGAAGAAAAACTTCCGGATGTATATAAAAATTGTTTCGAAGTTAAAACTAACTGACTAACACTTTTTTTATCTCTTATTGAAAGCATAAAATCAAAAAGTTTTGGTTGTTTAGTTTTAATTAATTTAGCCAGGCCAATTAAAGCTTCAACATCACTCATAGCATCATGGGCCTTGGTGTGTAATATATTATTTTCATTAGCAAGTTTTTCTAATTGATTGTTAGATTTACCCTCGAAATCTATTGGCCATTTAATTCCTTCAGGACGCAAAGCTCTAGTAATTCTGATTATGTCTAAGAGATCCCATTTGGAACGTCCCTCTTTCCATTGCCATTCATAGGCATCATAAAGATTACGGTAAAGTAAAAACCTAATAAACTCATCATCAAAACTAATACTGTTATAGCCTATAAAAATTGTTCCAGGTATAGCAATTTCAGTATTAAATTGCTTAATAAATTCATCCTCAGTAATTCCATCCTTGAGAGTTTTTTGCGGAGTAATTCCAGTAATTAAAATTGCACCAGGGTCTGGTAAGCAATCTTCGGACTGTTTAATAAGTATGTTTATAGGATCGCCGATTAGTTCTAGATTCATATCTGTTCTTTGACCAGCAAACTGCATTATTCTAGCCTCTCTTGGATTCAGACCAGTAGTTTCTAAATCGTAAAAGAAAAAGCTTGTATCCATAATTTAATAGATCAATTCGCCCTTATTGCCAACGTAAATTTTTTGGCCTCTCTCAAGTCCCTGTCGGTTTAAATCCTGTATAACACCCGTTTTTTTCATTACATCTCTTAATCTTTGAACGCTTTCAGGATTGTCGAAATCAGTTCGAGAAGCAAACTTTTCTATATTCTTCCCAGTTACTATGTATTCATTTTTGCGCTTAGATATCTTATAGGTAGCACCTTCTTCTGGTAGTCTAATAACTAAAATTTCGTTAGATTGCTTAACTACCTTATTTAAGGCTTTCTTCTTTTGATTACCAACTAATTTGCTAACTTCTCTAAGGAACACGTCAAGATTTTTATGAGTGGCTGCGGAAATTGTAATTACCTTTACATTTTTTGGTACGATTTTTTCAAGTTTTGTAATTAGTTTTGTAATTGCCTTTTCATCTAGGGCTTCTGTTTTATTAATCACGACTATTTGTGGTCGATCGGTTAGATCGATTGAATACAACTTAAGTTCTTTTTGAATAGTCTTATAGGCTTTAGATATATTCTCGCCATAAGCATCAATTAGATGGACTAGGACAAGTGTTCGTTCAACGTGTCTTAAGAACTCATCGCCCAATCCCTTTCCCTTAGCAGCTCCCTCAATAAGCCCAGGAATATCTGCAAAAAGTAGTGAATTATGTTTGTCTAAATCGGCAACTCCTAAATTTGGCGTTAGTGTTGTAAATGGATAATTAGCGATTTCTGGTCGAGCATTGGAAATAACAGATAATAACGTGGATTTACCAGCATTCGGTAAACCAATTAAACCAACATCGGCAATTGATTTAAGTTCCAAACGAGCAGCTACAGCTTCTCCTGGTTCACCTTTTTCAGCAAATCTTGGAGCCTGTCTAACAGAACTAATAAAGTGAGCATTGCCAAATCCTCCTCTACCACCCTTAGCAATAACTACTTTTTGTTGATTTTCTGTTATATCGGCCAGTATCTGATCGTCCTCATCGTAAACAACTGTTCCGAGTGGCATTGATATGAACGTGTCTTTACCGCTACGACCATGTTTTTTTTGTTTTTCACCGGCATTACCTGATTCTGCACGTACTTCTTTCTGGTAGCGAAAATTAGATAAGGTGTTCTCGTTATTACTACCAATTAAAATTACATCACCGCCGTTTCCGCCATCACCACCGTCAGGACCACCTCTGTCAATAAATTTTTCATGCCTAAAACTGATGTTGCCGTTTCCGCCATCACCAGCAATAAAAATAATATTTGCTTTGTCTATAAAACTCATGACTTAATACAGTATAACCTATATTTAACAGATACGCCTATCTACTTATATAGTTTGGATATTTTGCAATCGGCTCCCAGCCTCGTCCAACTCGGTCATAACCAGCTATTCCGTTCATATCTTCTATGTATATTTGATCGCCGCTAATTGCTTTTACTATAGCAACATGGCCCTGACCACCAGCTGCATATGGTGTTTGAGCAATTGATCCAACTGTTGGAATCGAGGAAACATTCCAGCCACTAAGTCTTGCATAATATGCCCAGCTACTAGCGTTACCCCAATTTGATGGCACTGCAATCTGTGTAGCAACATACCAAGTACAATAACCAAAGTCGTAGCCATTATTGCTACTACCGGAACCATAGGTTGGGAAAAAGAAATTATAGGCTGGAGCTGCTGGTGGTTGTCCATTGGGAATTAAGATTTGTTCGCCAATATATATGCC
The DNA here is from genome assembly GCA_903900685.1 of uncultured Candidatus Saccharibacteria bacterium. Taxonomy (GTDB): domain Bacteria; phylum Patescibacteriota; class Saccharimonadia; order Saccharimonadales; family UBA4665; genus CAIYEO01. The sequence continues at coordinate 9,538 of CAIUOC010000008.1, forward strand.
ATTAATTTCCGCATCGTTATAAGCAGTTAGCTGATCTAAGTTAGAACCATATTTAGTTGCCAGGGAATTAAGCGTATCTCCAGATTTAACAATATATACAATACCGCTAACTGGTGGAATTAATATCTTAGAGCCAACTACTAAATTACTCTTAGAAATATTATTTGACCACAAAATACTATTAGATGTAATATTAAATTTTGCTGCCACTGATGCAAGAGTATCACCCGGTTGAACAGTGTAAGTTTTGATATCATTTTTTGAAACGAAAGCTGTTTCAACAATTTGAGGCTTGGCACTAACATTATTAGTAGCCACTGACTGAGACTGTTCAGCACTAACTGTTTCGTTTTGATTCTTTACTGCTGTAGATTCAGGCATATTGGTAACTGATGAAACAGTTTGAGCAATTTGTGATGATGATACCTGATCTAATGGATTAATTATATTAACCGATATAATTTTATTATCTTTATTCGATGAAACTGGAGTATTAGTGCTTGCAGGAGTTCTTAATAGGATAAATAAGAAAACGATAATAACCAAAAAATTACCTAAAGTTATTCCGGTCCAAAATTTAGTTTTTTTGGCATTATTAATAGACAGCCTTTTTACTTTGCGGCTTCTTGAGTTAGTTTTATTCGGACTAGTCAATTTAATCTCGTCTTGTGATTTGATTGAAATAATAACTCCAAAAAATTATTTAAAATAATTGCTAAAATATTGAATGACAAAATTAATTTAACAGATGCCATTCCTATTTAATTCTAGCAAAATTAGCTAATTTTTACAATAACAGGCTTCTATTCACCTTTTTGACCAAATTGAGCAATATTATCATTCTGTCCATTTATGTCAGGCGAAAATCTAGTAACTCCATCTTTGCCAGTTACGAAATATAAGTAGTTAGTTGGACTAGGATTAGCTAAAGCTTTTAATACTTTTTCGTCAACATTGCATATTGGTGATGGCGGTAATCCGGTCTGGTTGTAAGTATTATAGGCTGGGTTATTTATTGCTTGAGAATAAAGAGCTGTTATATTACTCTGCAGTGGGATACCCTGCTTTATGCGACTTAGAAATACCTGAGCGACTTCTTGCTGATTTGGATAGTCTGGAACTTCCTTTTGCATGATTGATGCCATAGTTATTGCCTGATAAACACTTAATCCTTCACTTGCATAGGCTGACTGTAATGATGGTGTAATCTTTTTGCTCATTTCGTCTAAGGCTTCTTGGATTATTTGAGTTGGGGTAGTAGAACTATCTTTTGCATAAGAGTCAGGATATATTAATCCATCAAGCCCATAACCCGCTGGCTTGAACGATAAAACTGTGGAACCGACATAGTTTGAAGCCTGTAATGCACTACTGACTGAAGATGGTGAAAATCCACTATTAATTAAAGTAGTTTGGATTTGAGCAATTGATTGGCCAGGTAAAATAGTAACTAATTTTGATGAGATTCTTCCATTTGTAAGTATTGATACTATCTTCTTGACACCCTGGCTTGGAGATAAAGAATAGGTGCCTGCTTCTAAGGATGATCTCAAATTGTTAGCATCTATATACTCCTGAAAAGATAGTGTACTCTTAATTAAGCCTTTATTTTTCAGTAATTTAGCAATTTGAGTTACTGAATAGCCATTTGGAATAATTATTACTACTGATTGTGAGGAACTACTAACGGGTTGAAGTCCTTGGTCGTACTGATATCTAACTAAAGCTACTACAATAATAGCGAGAATTACAAATACAATTCCAAGGTAGATAAAAATACTACCTCTTTGGTGATGCTTACTATTATATGTCTTAAATTTCATTTAAATAATCTTCCAAAATATATGTTGCTGCCAGTGAGTCGATGTCAGATTTCTGATAAGTTTTTCCACGAGCTTCTAACTCAGCTTTGGCTTTTAATGATGTGCCTGCTTCATCGATTAAATATACATCAATATTAATCTTTTTCTTAATCTCATCATAAAATTTCCTGGTTTTTCTAGACTGTTCAGTTTCTTGCCCATCCATACCTCTAGGTAGGCCGAGTACTAATACGTTGATTTGTTCATCTTTAATTATCTGATTTATAGTATCCATTATGCCATCATCTACATTAATCGTTAGAAATGGCTGAGGAAGTCTAGATATACTATTAGCTTTGGCTATCCCAATTCTTTTATCTCCTACGTCAAGAGCAAGGTAAGTTTTAAATGTACTGTCCATCTTAATTTATGATTTATTAATATTGATTACTATTTTATTCTGATCTTTTGGAACTGCATTTACCCAAAATGGGAAGAATTTAATACTTACATTATCGACACCAGGATAGGCATTTATTATTGACTTAACATCTGCACTCTTCTTGCCAGCAATCTGATCCTTTAGATTTTGTTTATCCAAATTGGCTCCAATATACGCTTTGTCTTGCATTGTAATCTGAGCAGTTGTTGCTCCGGCTTGAAGAGAAGAATATTGTGCATTTTTTACACCATTATCTATTATTGACTGCTGAACAGTATTAATTTGGGAATTTATATTGTTATTAACTAGCGTATTTAAATATGATTGCTGAACTCCAAGCATCGTATAGGTTATAGCTTCTGTTACAGTCACATTATTGCCTACAGAACCAAGCGTTGGTGAGGCTGTAGTGGTTGTGGCTCCTGTTGAAAAAGTACCAACAATTGGTACCAAGCCTGCCTGAATTAATTGATTCTTTAAAGTTTGTTTTATAGAACTTGTATCTTGAGCAGTAATTTTTTGAGTCGCACTATTTATATCTGTCTGAGAAACAGCATTAACCATGTTATCTTTTCCATTTTTAAAATCAGAGGAGCTTGTGCCTGATACCTGAGAATAAGAACCGGTTGCAGAGAAATTTGATCCAGAAGGTAAATTACCGTTACTTCCTCCATTTTGAGCAATAATTGATGTTGATCCATTAGCGGCGAAAGAAACACATCCATCTTTAAATGTACCCGTATTAGAGAAAGTAGTACTATTTTGAGTTAGAAAAGTAATTCCATTTGCTGTAAAGCCAACGTTAGGAGAGACTGGTGGGGGTCCATTTTTTGGTGGTGTTTGAATACAATAAACAGATACTAGAGTTATAGTTCCTGAAGCCTTTTCGCCATTATTAACTTGTCCGGTGGTTGGTACTGAGGCGGTACTATTCTTAGAGCTTGTTTGAGCAACTGCCGGCACAATAGCTGAAGATGTATTGAGGCTCTTAGCGGCAGTATCAAGGTTAAGAGTTAAATTAGCAGTAACTGGTTCAGTTTTGGTACTGATATTGATTGTTGCCTTATTGAATAGGCTTCCAAATATTAAGAATAGAACTATTAAAGCAATTATTACTATTCCACCAATAACTAGTATCTTTCTGAATTTAGTAAAATTTGGAACTTTTAGATTTTTATCTTTTTTATTGTTTTTTTTGTTGCCTTTGCTTTTGGATTCTTCAAGCCCCTTACCGGTTGCCTCATTTTGAAGCTCATCACCAATATCTATAGTGTCGTCAAAATCTTCTGATCTATGAATCTTTTCGGCTGAAAGACCACTAGCTGCTGCAAGTTCTCCAACCGATTTTTCCATATTTTCCTGACTATTATCATCCTGAACTTCTTCAGAATTGATATTTTCGTCAGAATTATAATCAGCTCCTGAATCAGGATGATCTGGAATTTCAGGCTTCGATTGTAAGGTTTTTGCAACATGGAGACCAACTACACCGGCTATTGGAAGGACACTTGTCTCAGAAGTAATAAGTACTATATTTTTACCTTCTTTTTCGGCAGATCGTTTTAGAAGTTTTAGATTTACAATACTCTGAAATACGCTAGCTCTTTTAGGCAAAACTAATGCTATGACCTTATGATCGCTTTCTTTAACTTTATCTATTATGCCAGTTATTTCTTCATCGACATCTATGTATATAGTGTCTTTCGCTTTTTCAGTACTCATGTTCTTAGAATCCTATCTAATCTTTCTCTTATTGAATTAGTTTCAGTATTATTAACTTGCTGTAATGTATCGAGTCCAACTCTTAGTAAACCCATAGCAGTTATATAAGTATGGTCGTTCACTTGACCTGTTTTGTCAACAATACCAACAACCTGCGAAGGTTTAATATACTGAACAGTTGGTTGTTTTGTAAATGGTAATTGTCGATACCATTTAGTGTTTTGAAGTTCATCCATGACTAGATCGAGTGAAGAACCGCCACCACAAAGCAGTATTCGATTAGGTAAATGATCTAGTTTTGGAAATTCACTCAAAGCTAGTTCTACTCCACCAATCCATACATCTAGTGTTTTATTTAGAGCGGCTTCAACGGCTGGAATTTTTTGGGAAGGTGTGTGGTTATTAACAAGACCTAGTTTCAATTTTTCAGCTTCTTCAAAATCTACGCCAAGTTCTTTTTCGATAGATTTAGTATAGGCTCTACCTCCAATACCGAACATCTTGGTTCCTTGAACTCCACCATCATTTACAACAGCTATATCTGTTGTTCCACCGCCAATATCCATTAATATTGCACTCATGCTAGCATTCGGATCATCTCCGATTACAGATCTTGAAACGGCAAATGGCTCTGCTGCTACAGCCAAAAGATCTAGATCTAATTGTTGCGCTGTTCTCTCAAGAGCACCAATGTGAATCATTGGTGCGAATGCCGCAAAAAGCTGAATAACTACATCGCTACCCTGAAAACCAACTGGATTAGTTACTGGGTAGCCGTCTATATCAATACTTACAAGTGCGCTGTTGACTAGTCTTACTTCTATATCTTTACCGCCTAATTCCCAGCTTAATTGTTGACGTGCTTTTTCCTGTGCTTTGTTTTGAACTAATCTGATTATTCGTTCAATCTCCTCAAGGTCTATTGGTTTTTTTGAGTCCTTACGCCTGACTCTTACTGTGATAGTTGTTCCTTTAACAAGCTCTCCGGCAATTCCAATAACTGCACTGCGAACACTAAGACCAGCTTGATTTTCGGCTTCAGCAAGAGCCTTATCACAATTCTCAACAACACTTGTAATGTCTGAAATAGCTCCAGCTTGCATATCGCTTAGAGATTGATGGGCTCTACCTACACCTATTATTTCAGTCTGATCATCTCCTACTTTGCCGATTAATACCTTAACAAATTCTGTTCCAATATCTAAGGCAACAACGTACTGACCATTGTCCTTGGCCTTCTTATTTTTTTTGTTTTTGATATTTTTTATTTTACTTAGCATAACTATTAATAATTATACCACTTTTTAATAAAGTGCTACTTAAGATAATACAGCTTTTATTCTTCTTATACCAGATGATGAAGATTCCTCTTTAATAATTTTAAATTTTTTACCAGCCTCAGCTAATTGACCCGTATGTTCTACGTGTGGACCACCACAAATTTCTAGGCTAAATGGTAATTCTGAATCTTTAGCTTGCATCCTGTAAATTTTAACTATTTCGCCATATCTATCCCCAAAAGCTCCAAGCACATGTAGGTCTTCGAGGGCCTCTTTTGTTGGATGTTCCTCGAATGTGACAACTAGATCTTTTTCAATTTGACCATTAACAATATCCTCTACTTGTTTAATTTGCTCAGCTGTCATTTTTTCAGGATGTGAGAAATCAAATCGCAATCTTTCTTCTGTAATATTACTGCCGTGTTGTATTACATGCTTACCAAGAACATCTCTAAGCGCCTGATACATAAGATGTGTTGCTGTGTGGTATTTCTTGTGCTGCAGAGTATGACCTCCAAGGCCTCCTTTAAATGTGCCTTTTGATGCAGTCTGACTACGATTTCTCTGCTCAGCCATCTGGTTATTAAAGTCAGCTTTCCAGTCATTATTAATGGGATAATTCTGAGTCTGAGCTTCTTCTAGGCTAAGTTCCATCGGGAAGCCATATGTATCATAAAGTGTAAATATATCCTTTCCCGTAATACTACCAATGTCAGACATTTTCTTAAGCTCACGGACACCTTTTCTTAGTGTTTGCCTAAATACTTTTTCTTCCTTTAATAGCACTTCTAGAACTTTTTCTTTATTAGAATTAACTTCTGGAAAATCAGGAGCATAAAGATCACTAATTACCGGAACAATATCTTGTAAAAAATTCTGTTCAACTCCCAGAGCAAAAGCAAACCGGACAGCTCTACGAATTAATCTCCGCATAACATAACCTTGCTCTTTATTGCTAGGTGCAATACCATCGACACTTAAAAAAACTGCGCCTCTTAAATGATCGGCAATTATCCTCATATCATTCGTGTATTGATCATATTTTTTGCCAGATATTTCTTCCAGTTTTGCAATAATTGGCCAGAGTAATGAAATTCTAAAAACGTCACTATTATCTAAACTTGCTGCTGCAATTCTTTCTAAGCCACCACCATAATCTACGTTTTGTTTAGGTAGTTTAGAGAATCCTGAATCTGTCTTCTGATATTCCATAAAAACACTATTTCCAAGTTCAATATATCTACCACAATCACAATTAGGGTGGCAATGTTCGCCGTAGCTCTTGTTGTGCTGAACGCTTGGATATAGATAGAACATTTCCGTGTCAGGACCACCGGGTTCTCCAACTGGCATATTCTCGGCTGATCCTGCTCTACACCACCAGTTTTTGTCTTTATAGTAAAATATTCTTCCTTCTTGCTCACCTACTTTGTAGCCATTCTCTTCACTGCCAATATCAACAGTTTTTGAAGACACGCCAAGATCGTCGAATATCTTTCGCCAAATTAACTCACTATCATTATCTTTCTCTATACCTAGCGATTCGTCTCCACTATAAACTGTTACATAAATTCTATCTGGATCAAGCCCAACAACTTTAGTAATAAATTCAAAGAACCAGTTTATTTGTTCTGACTTAAAATAATCTCCTAAACTCCAGTTGCCAAGCATTTCAAAAAAAGTTGTATGACGATTATCTCCAACTTCTTCTATATCCTGAGCTCTTAAGCATGTTTGCGAATCTACGAGTCTTGAGCCTTCAGGATGCTCTTCGCCTAAAAGATAGGGTAATAATGGTTGCATACCACTGCCGGTAAAAAGCGTAGATGGATCATTTTCAGGTACTAGTCTAGCTCGAGCAATTGGATGATGCCCTCTGTCCTTAAAAAAATTAATATAAGCTAGTCGTATTTCTTGTGCTGTCATAATAATATGTCTTTTAATTGTATCAGATTACTATGCCGCCACCGACAACTCTATCTTTTTCATAAATAACAGCTGATTGGCCAGGCGTGACAGCTCTGACTTCATCCTCTAGATCTATTGTATAAACATCGCCCTGATGATTAATATTGGTAATATTAATTAGATCTGCTCGATATCGAGTCCTGATTTTATATTTAGAGTCCTTGCTGGGCGGCTTATTGATCCAATGTATATTACTTAGTTTTAAAGAACTTTTCCAGAGGCTGATGTCGGTAATATCTGTAGTCACGAAAACTTGATTCCTGGTAATATTTTTACCTGTTACATAATAAGGTAGTCCTCCACCAACATTAAGCCCATGTCTTTGCCCGATAGTGTAATATAGAGCTCCTTCATGCTCACCTATATCTTCACCAGTTTGATTAATAATTCGACCCGGCTTAGAAATTCCAAGTTCACTTTCAAGGAATTCTTTTATACCGACTTGGCCAACAAAACATATTCCTTGCGAATCTTTTTTATTTGCTGTACTAAGGCCAAGTTTTTCGGCAATTTTTCTAACTTCAGGTTTTTCAAGCTCTCCGACTGGCATTAAGCTTTTTTCGAGAGCTGATTCTTCAACTCGGTACAAAAAATAACTCTGGTCTTTATTGCTATCTAGTCCGGTTAAGAGTTGTCCATCATTTATTCTGGCATAGTGGCCAGTTGCGATCAGTTCAGCACCGTCCGATAAGGCAGTATTTAGGAAAAGTTTGAATTTAATTTCTTGATTGCACATAATATCCGGATTTGGCGTTCTACCAGCTTGATATTCACTCACCATATAATCAACTACTTGCGACCTATATTCTTTTTCGAAATCATAGAGTTTAAATTTAATTCCAAGTTGAGCGGCTACTTTTTTTGCATCCATGTAGTCTTCTTCCCAACTACAATAATGACCCGGTAAATTTTTACTCCAGTTCTTCATGTAGACACCAGTTACATCAAAACCCTGTTTTAATAAAAGTGCTGCACTCACAGAACTATCAACTCCACCACTCATTCCAACATAGATTTTTTTAGGCATTATTCATCTGCTCCTTAACTAAATCTACAATAATACTTATTGTTTGATCTATATCTTCTAGAGTTGTTTCCCGGCCCATAGATATTCTAAGACTAGACCTAGCTTGATCGTCAGTAATTCCCATAGCCTTCAATACATGAGAAGGCATATTATTGCTTGCACTACAGGCCGAACCGGCAGCAACATAAATTAATGCGTTATTTAATAATGCAATTAGCATTTCATTATCTACTCCTGGAAAACTAAGATGTATATTATTAGGTAATCTTTTATTCAAACTGCCATTTATTATTACATCTGGTAATTTAGCTGCTATATTCTTAAAAAAATGAGATTGTAGTTTAGAAAGCCTGTCTGTCTCTTCTTTTCTTATTAATTGCGTCTTGTCCAAAGCACAAGCAAGTCCTATAAAACCTGCTACATTCTCGGTACCGCTTCTTAAATTGTTCTCTTGACCACCTCCAAGCATTAAAGGAGATAATTTGACCCTGGAACTTACAAATAAAATACCGGTTTGTTTTGGACCATAAATTTTTCCTCCATTTAAAGAAATTAAATCTACTCCGAGTTGAGAGTGATGAATATCTAAGTAATTGACCGACTGAGAAGCATCAGTATGCAGATAAAGTGGAGTATGGTTATTCGCTAGTAATCTCTGGCTTCTTATTGCTTTTATTTTTTGAGCAATTTCTTTAATTGGCTGGATTGTACCAACTTCATTATTAGCATGCATCACTGAAATAAGAACAGTATCTTTATCGATTAACTTCAATAAGCTTGGTAGATTAATCATACCTCTGCTATCAACCGGAGCAATTTTATGAAGGTATTGTTTAGCCGGAAGTAATACTGAATCGTGTTCAATTGCTGAGACAATTAAATTTTTATCTGGGTTAGCTTGCATAACTCCAGATATTGCTAAGTTATTAGCTTCTGTTCCACCAGCAGTAAAAATAATTTCCGTTGGTTTTGCGCCAAGCCAAAAAGAAATCTTACCTCTCGAATCGTTCAGCTTATTTTTAACATCAATTGCTGGATCATAATTTGCTGATGGGTTATAAAAGTTAGCTGAAAAAAATGGCATCATTGCACTAAGAACATTATTGTCCATTGGTGTGGCTGCGGCATAATCTAAATAAATAGGGTTTTTCATAGTAACTTTCTAGTAATATACTCTTGACTATACGTTCGTGTAAAAAATATTATTTATCTATAGTTATCTAAAATTAAATAGCGTATTGGCATTATTCGTTGTGGCTTTTGAAAATTCTTCTAAAGATTCATTTCTTAACATCGCTAAAAAGTCTGCTGTATTGATTACGTGTTTTAACTGGGCAATTGTACCCCTATAAGGAACAGGTGTCAAGAATGGTGAATCTGTTTCAAGAAGAATACTACTCAGCGGGGCCGATCTAACCACATCAAGTTGAGTCTCATTTTTAGTGAATGTCATAATTCCATTTAATCCAATATAAAGACCTCTGTCGATAATTTTCCTTAGTTCCTTGGAATCTGCTGTAAAACTATGAATAACGCCTCTTATACCTCTATATTCATCAAATATAGGCCAGAATTCATCAAATGCTTCTCTGACATGAAAAATAACTGGCAAGTTATGTTTTTTTGCTAGGTCGAGCTGAAACCGTAAAATGGTTTTCTGATTATCAGAGCTTGAATGATTATAATAGAAATCCAAACCACATTCACCAATTGCGACTAGTTTTTTTGATCCAATTAAGTCCGCAAATTCAGTTAGTTTATTAGGTTTATTGATGTAATCTTTTGCTTCATGTGGGTGAATACCAATTGATGAATAAATATTTTCATGCATTTTGGCAAATTCAACTGCTAATTTACTATCCTCTAAATCAGTACCAACGCAGATAGCCGATAAGACTCCAGCTTTTTTAGCGTCGTCAATTACAGTTTCTGGATTTAGTCCATAATCTTTTGAATGAATATGACAATGGGTGTCAGTGAAACTATTCATAATTACTATTTAGTATATTTAGTCGGTAATTCTTTTTTAGGAAATAGTGTGGTTTTTAGTGGCCTAATCACACCATCCTTAAAGACGTATCTGATTTTAATTGCTGAATCTGGTAAGAATGGTTCTAGAAGATCAGCTATTTGGATTAAACTACTTGCCTGATAAGCTAGTACTTCTCTTAAGTGGTCAGCATCATTAGTCTGAGCTATAGCCCAGGGTTTTTCTTCATCTATATACTGGTTTAGCCCCTTAACTTGCTGAAAGACTTCATCTAGAGCTCTATCGAACTGACAATTTTCTAGGGCTTCTTGGTATGGTCCTATATCATGATCGGCCTGAGGCATTATACCGATTAATCCTTTTTGGTATTTCATTATCATAGATGCAGTTCTTTGAACTGCATTGCCAAGTTGGTTAGCAAGTTCATTATTGTATGCGTCATCTATAAGTTTCCAACTGAACTCTCCATCGTTATAGCTTGGAATATGTCTAAGCATAAAGTACCTAAAGCCATCAACTCCATACTGGTCGATTAGTTCTTTAGGGTGTATTCCATTACCAAGACTTTTACTCATTTCTTGACCATCGACATTAATAAACCCATGAGCATAGAGTACTTTTGGTAATGGCAATCCTAGGCTTAAAAGCATAGCTGGCCAAATAGCAGCGTGAAAACGTAGTATATCTTTTCCAATAACCTGAATATCTGGTGGCCAAAACTTTTTAAAGTCTTCATTCTCAGGGTAACCCAAAACACTTAAATAATTCATTAACGCTTCAAACCAAACATACATAACCTGATTTGGATCATCTGGAATATCAATTCCCCACTCTAGCTTGTTTTTAGGCCTAGAAACACTGATGTCAGTTAAACCATCTCTTAGCAGTGACAGAATTTCATTTTTCCGTGTACTAGGAATAATTCTAAATTCATCCTTTTCTATAGCTTCCATTATTGGCTTTGTGTATTTTGATAACTTAAAGAAATAATTATTCTCTTCAAGGTGCTTATAGGCTTGTGGATGGTTAGGATCGGTCCGAGCAGGATCAACCTGGCTTTCTGGTACATACTCTTCCTGTTTCATGTCGTACCAACCAGAATATTTACCTTTGTATATGTCATGTTCCAGCTTTTGCCAAATCATTGCAGCTCTTTGGGTATGACCCCTATCTGTCGTTCTTATGAATCTATCATTACTTATATTCAACGCTTTTTGTAATTGTTTGAATTCATTTGATATTCCATCGGTGAATTCTTTAGGCGTAATTTTAAGAGCAGCGGCTTTTTGTGCCACTTTATCTCCATGCTCATCGGTTCCAGTTGAAAAAATTACTTTCTTTCCATCCTGACGAGCAATTCGAGCAACAACATCAGCCATCAAAAATTCTAGCGCATGGCCTAAATGTGGTGATCCATTGGCGTACGGTATTGAAGTAGTTACGTAATAATTTTCAGTCTGACTTTTTTCCATGAATTCAAATACCTTTTTAGATTTTATGATTTACTTTATTAGATTATAGACCAACTGGTTGGAACTATAAACTATTTAAGAGAAATTAAGAGTTGGTATTAATATCTCTTAAATTAAATGTCATCATTCCAATAATCAAACAAATTAAACCGAAAGATGTCAAAACAAGAAGATCTCTAGTATTTAATACATTACCATTCGAATAGTAATGAAATAACGAGAACTTATCAGGAATTCTTAAACTTGACACTGATGAAACCATCGATGTGATTAAATAACTTATAAATACATAAGCTGAAGAGACGCCAATAGCCAGTCCATTCTTGCCTGATATGCAACCTATTAAAAAAGCTACTAGTCCAAAATCTAGGCACAATAATAAACAATTGAGCGATATTTTTAATAGGTTTATATAGTCATAGTTATAATGAATTAGTTTTAGGCCAATTATAACCCCGATACATGCAGCCATTGTTACTAAGCCAATTATAACTATAGAGGCAGCTAATTTATTAAGGAGTATTCTAGTTCTACCATTTGTAAGCGATAATTGCGTCTCCACAAGACCTTTCTTCTCTTCGCCAGTGAAAAGATTACTGAATATATAGATTGATAATACCGATAAGCCAATTGGAACTCTAAGTGCAAAAATTTGTTGAGATATATACCCACCGACTGTATTCCAGGAAGCTTTATCTCCTATAATTTTTTGCAGCGATGTAGGTAATGAATTTAGCGAACTACTGATATTGCCATTTTTGAAAACCGGGAAGAAATACATTGTGAAAACCGCTAACAGTAAAACTCCTAAAAACCACCAAAAAATTAGCATTCTTTTTTGAAAAATAATTTTAGTAATTAAAAATCTCATTCAATATTCTCCTTCTGGTAAAGGTCTAGAAAAATCTCGTCAAGTTCTGGCTCAAGAATAGTGATGTCAGTTATATTTTTAGTCGATAGATAATTCATTAATTTATTAATATCTCCCGAAAAACCCAAGCTAATTCTATTGTCGGTCTCACTAATAAAGTGAAGTCCTGGTAATGATTTATGTTGATATTTAATTTTTTCAAGTTCTTTTTGATTGGCTGAAATAACAATCTTTTTTCGAGAAGAAGATCTAAGTTCATTAATTGATTTTAGACCGATTATGCTTCCATTCTTTATAAATCCAACTCGATCGCAAAGCTCTTGGACTTCTGCTAAAATATGAGATGACATAAAAACAGTTCCGCCATTTTTCTTATACTGTAATAGTAGCCTAACAAAAACTTGTTGAATTAAAGGATCAAAACCCTGAGTTGGCTCATCTAAAATTAGTAGTTTTGGTTTATGCATCAGAGCTGAAATTAAACCTATCTTTTGTTTATTACCAGTAGATAATTTTCCAATTTTTGTATCTAATTTTACCTGCAGTATATTTGCTAGAGTTTCAGCATTAGCCATATAGTTACCTTTAAATCTAGAATTGATGAACTTAAGGTATTGCTTGGCGGTTAGATCCTTATCCATTACCATTTCACTCGATAAATAACCAATTAGTGAATGAGATCTTTTAATTTTTTGATTAGATATACCAAATATTTCAACATAGCCCTTCTTAGCTCTAAAAATATCTAGTATAACCCTAATGGTAGTAGTTTTTCCCGAACCATTAGGACCAAGAAATCCAAAAATTTCTCCCTCACGAATTTCAAGATTTATGCCTTTAAGCACATCGTTGCTACCAAAAGACTTATATACATCCTTGATTACAATTGCGTTACTTTTTTTGTCCATATAAATAGCCTAGCACAAAAATGTACTAGGCTATAAATTGACTTTATACTAAAATTTAGTATCTTCGGTCACGGCCACCGCCGCCACCGCCGCCACCGCCGCCGTTACCACCACGGAAAGAATCTCTTGGTCGTTCTTCACGAGGTCGAGCTTCACTAACGTTAATAGCTCTTCCTAATAAATCCTTACCATTTAATTCTTTGATTGCTTTTTGAGCTTCGTCGTCGTTTGACATTTCAACGAAACCAAAACCTTTAGATTGGCCACTATCTCGGTCTTTGATGACATTTGCTGAAACTACAGAACCTGCAGATTCAAAAAATTCTTTTAATTCATCGTCACCGACTGAATAAGCTAAAGAGCCTATAAAGAGTTTATTTGCCATTATTCTAATCTCCTATCTATAGCGCGAGAGGGAACTGGCAAACAGTTAGCTGCTCCTCGAATCACTTACTTTTAATTATCTAGAACCTAACAATTTACGTTTAAGCAGCTTTATCTAGTTTCTAGACTATAACATAAGCAAGGCAAAAAGTGAAATCAAAAAACTTTCTAGGCAAATCTTGTCACAATAAATATAAATAAAGTTCCAAGAATGGTTAGGCCAATAATGGTTTTAGTACTTCCATCCTCATGAGCCTGAGGCAAAATATCACTTGCACCTATATACAGCAGAAACCCACAGAAGAAGCCGAGATATATAACCAGATTAGTTGTGGAGAGGTGAAATAGCCTAGTCGAGAGAACACCAAGAACTGGAGCTATTGCATCAAGTATTAATAGTTTTATTGCCTTACTATTCTTATTCTTGTTAGCTAACATTAAATTCACCGTATTAAGACCATCGGCAAAATCATGCCCTATAACAGCTATGGCAACTGCAATTCCTACAGTTGTATTAACCTGAAAACCAAGTCCAATTCCGACACCATCTAGGAAGCTGTGTCCTGACAGAGCGAATGCAGATAATACTCCGACCTGAGGGTGGTGATGTTGACCGTATTGCTTTTCTTCAGCATGATGCATAAGAAGTAGTTTCTCGGATATATGAAAAACCAAAAAACCAACTACTAAAGCTACCATTGGAATTGTTGAATTTATATTATTTGCAGAAATTAACTTAAATATCTCAGGCAGTAGATCAAAAGCAACAACACCTATAATTACGCCGGCTGTGAAGCCCATGATCTTTTTGATCCATTTTTGATTTTTAAGGGCAAAAAAACCGCCACTTAGAGTAGACATAAATGTTGCTATGGATAATAGTATCGGCGTCATCAATATACACTTATACAGACGTAAAACCTTTTTTGCAAATCTGTCGCATTAATAGTTATTTTTTTGCGAGTGCTGGATTCTTTTGATATAGCGAGGCTCTGAAATATATTGTGCTAGGATCATAAGTACTCACCTGAACACTGGGAGCATCTATCCCCTCAAATATTCATTTCCTCCTTGTTTATCCAAACCTTAGAGTAGTGGTATTGCATTCGAACTAACAACGTTCGTGCCTGATATCATTTGAATTCCAAGATACTGGGCTACTGGTGTATTAACTGATGGAGTAGGAATAAGTACGCCTAGTCCAGAGGTCTGGGCTACGGAGTTTGCAACTGCCATGACAGACAGTAACATTTCTACATTACCAAAACCTTTGTTATCTAATTTTATTGCCGTTTTTTATACTTATGGACTGATTCTAGCTAGCAAGCTGATAGTTTGTTGATATTAACACCGTAATCGTGTTTGAAATTGAATCCAGGAACATTGTAAGGATAATAATTGGCGTTAACTTCAGGATTTCCAGTTGTATGTGCATCATGCTGGTAAAGGAAAACTCTGAAATATTGAGCAGTTGGATCTAGAACAAATGTTTGAACACTGCTTAAATCTGCTCCTCGGGTCTGTACGTTGCCACCACCTGCACCTCCTATACTTGGATTAAGTATCGAAACATAGTTCGAGCTAACAACGTTCGTGCCTGATATCATTTGAATTCCAAGATACTGGGCTACTGGTGTATTAACTGATGGAGTAGGAATAAGTACGCCTAGTCCAGAGGTCTGGGCTACGGAGTTTGCAACTGCCATGACGTTTACCTGATTAACACTTGAACCACCAGTGACATTGTTTACCTGATTACCTATTGAACCACTAGCCACGCTTGGTTGCACGCAGGCAGATAAAGTTTCTGTTGCTGTTCCTAACTTATTTGGCCAAACAGTTGATAATGTAGCTATTTTTGTATAGCCTCCCGCATGGGCTTTAGTTGTCGTATTGCTATTCTGTAAGACATATAGACCAATACCAATTACAGCCCCAACAGCTACCACAGAAAGTAACATTTCCGCATTACCAAAACCTTTGTTATTTAATTTTTTTATAATTTTCATCTTGTTCCTTTTTTATTTTTATAATTATATATGGATTATACTACTTTAATAAACATAATCAAATTATTATAAAGCAAGAGTTATATTAAGCTTCAGTATTTTCTTGTTGAATAGTGTTCTCGTTAATAAATAGTTTTAGCTCATCATATAGGTTGTAGCCAAATAGATTCGCAAGATCTACGAGCCCAGGGGTTTGAATAATCTGACTAATCTCTTCGGATCTAATGCCTGAATACCACTTTGTATCTTTTTTTAGATCATTAGACCAATATTGTTTTGAGTTTTTAACGAAATCATTCAATTCAGTAGCCTGATTTAATTTATCCTGTTCATTGATGAATTTTTCAAGTTCACCTGATCCAAGAATATATGCTAATGAATTAGGGTTTCCGCCAATACTATGGCACTGCGTGTAGTCAGTATTTTTACGTATTTTTGTATTACTCAAGAATTTACTTAATTCTTTGACAGCATCGTCCATATTATCCATAAAATCCTCATACCTTATAGTGAGACAATTCAGACTATGACTGTTTACCGTTCTTAGTGCATCAACATAAGTGTCCCTCCATATACTTGCTGCTTCATATAATGTACAGTTATTTCTTTTTCGATAACTATCCGCAAATGCAAATGGGCTACGAAGAGTAATTATGACCTTAGGTTTAGTATCATAATTGCCTTGAGAGAGATAAAGTTGTAGCCAAGCTACATATTTACTACCATCAATAATATTATCTTTAGAAAAAGCTAAAGAAGCGTCGTCAATAAATTTTTGAATATTATTGAATGAAGAATTATTTCTTTGTTTTTCATCGAAAAAAATACACTCTCTTCTTGATCCACCATGAACCTCTTTTCCGCACTCTACACATAACCATTTTATTCCCCTTGGATGCGAATGATATAATTTATCATATTCTAGAAAATGAATGGACTCGCCTATATAGTGAGTGTTAGTAAGTCGGGCAGTTAACTCTCTACCAATTAATGTAGACCCACAAAACAAGGTGCCAACCAAAAAAACTGGACTTAGAGATTTATTATATTTATCATCCATCTTAGATATATCTTCTTTTTTTAATATAAGACATGAGTTTTAGTATAAAGAAGATATTATACAATTTATAGTAGCGAATGGTTCCCATTTTCCAGCAATACTGCTGTAAGATTATTTTTGTAACTTTAATTGGATGAATTAGTGAATTGATTAAGTATTTGAATCTATTATGGTTAAAATCAACCAAAGGAATATACGAAACCTTATTAAATCCACTATCCATTTTAATATTTCCAAATAGTATTATTTCCTTTGTAGTTGGCTTATACAGTAACCTCTTGATACCACCTAACGACACTTTTAATAAATAATCCGGGCTACAATGATAATTTGCATTATAGGAAGATAGGCCGTCTATCAGTCCCTCATGGATAATATCCTGAACCTCGTCGATATGTTTGGTTTTCATTGTAGTGTAAATATATTCCCAAATTTCAGGAACAAAAAGCTTAGCACTATTCTTTGATGCCACATCGCCTAAAACTATACCTCTCATTGCACCTCTTTCGGAGTGAAATCTATTAGACAGAATGCCATAATATATACCTTTAACTTCGTTAGTTTTACCAATCAATTTTAAATACTGTTTTAAGAATATTTGTATAGTTCCACCCCAGCCTAAATCCAAAATTTCTATATCGCTATTGTCTTTTGGAATTATTTGACTGACTAACTTATTGGCAATAATAATTTTCTTGTCAATATTCTTAGAATTAGTTAGTGAAGATTCGAGTAATTTTTTGAATTCACTACTACTCATAAGATTAATTAATAGTTCACTTGATTTATGGTCCTTTGCAAATAAGAACTTATAAGTCTCACTTTTTGTTTTCATTTTTTCTCCATATCTAAGTAGATCATTAATGGCTTTTATATATTGTGGAGACTTGCCTTTAATAATCTGGAATATGACGGCTCTCATTATTATTTTACGTTTAATCTTATTGGCTACAATAAATTTATAACTAGTCGATTTGTTTTGCCCAAACAATATCTTATTTGCTTGGTCGAAAATTAAAGCTTCTGAGGAAACCATAATAAAATTTGTATCACTTGTATTTTGAGATCTAAAATTACATTCGTAAATGTAGCTAATTAAAGGCAAGGAAAATAGTTGCCCAATATTATATATTTTAGATTGATAATTATTTGTTTCTAGTCTTCTCTGGGATTTTAATGATTTTCTTGTTTCAAAATTAATATTCTTATTGATGAGTTTAACTTTAGAATAACCAATTTTTGTCTGAAAGTAATAATATAATTTCAGAATACGATTATTATAATAAATTGCGTCCGATCCATGAGTAAGCGGCATTATATAGTCCGATATATAATTATCTCCAATATGGACATTGGATTTTAGCGAAAAACCTTCAAAGTGATCATTCTTTTTAAGATATTTATACAATTTTCCACTACCTTTGTTATGCAATATTTCTGAAGATGTAACACCATCATCGAAAATATCTAATATCTTAAATTTTTTAAGAAGATAATCGACATTCTCTACACTTAAATACATATCTGAAATATAAAAGATTTTAATATCGTAGTTATCTTTGGCATATCTTAAGTCTTCGATTATTGATTTATTTACATGAAGATTTTTAAGTTCAATATCTAATTCAATATCGATCATTCTACGTAGCATTCTATTGATAATTTGTTTTGTTAATTTTTTGTTATATTTGTTTGCAAGCAAACCAATTATTTCGCTAAACCATTCTTCGATCTGGACCTCGTCATCCGTTCCTTGCATTTTTGTATTTAGTTTAATATTTTTAAGAATGTCTCTTGAATAATTCCTAAATGAATATATTTCATTGACTGTAATTGTTTCATCGATATTTTCCTTGAATATATCAGCCCATTCTTTTGCAACTAAATAAAACTGTAGTTTTTCTGGCCTTATTTTACGATTCAAAACAGTGTCAAAAATATCTACAGTGATTGACTTTGCCCCACCCTCAAGACAATTAATCAATTTCTTCATTTATTTTTTAATACTCCAAATATTTACTATATAATAACACTAAATTCGTATATTTTTTATATATAAAATTAAGTTTTGGAATTTGGAATAATATTAAATAGTATTAAAACAAAAAAGACCTTCAAGTAAATGAAAGTCTCTTATAGTGGAGCTAATCTTAAAAAATTGGCTCCAAATATATGAGTAACTGATTTGATTTATTGATTTATTTATTTATTTACTAAGCCATGAAATCTTAAAATACAAAAACAAGGAGAAAGCAAAATGAAATTGCTATATCATTATATTTATTACTCTTTTATGGAAGTAAATTTACAAGCTAAATGACTTTAGAATATCGATTGCAGTTTTTACCTCTGGTTGATTAAGATAATCTGTTGTCTTAAGTTTACTATTTTGTAAACTATCATTTGAACTATAATAACCATTTAGATATATATATTCATCGTTTGGCATCGATACGTAATCTATTCCACCTACTTGACACTGAAAAGTCGCATAACCATTTCCCTTCAATAAATCACCAGTACTTCCAATCCATAACTGAATCGGAACATCTACATAAGAAGAATAAGAAATAGCAAGATTATTATTTAGATTTTCGAGAATAGTAATTTTTGGAGGAGCAACGCAATCTTCATTCTGAATAATTGGATTGTGATTGGTTTTACTGAGACTATAATCACTTTTAAAATTATTTGGCCCAGAGATTGTCAGATTTTCGAGAGTATATTTATCGGTACTTTGAATACTGTTTATTGCCAACTTCCAATTTGCAGGGTATTGAAATTCAGCAGTACTATTTGAAGATTTATAAATAAGCCAACCTGTTTTTTTCGTTACCTGCACATGCTGAGTGATTATTGCTTTATGTTCGTGTTTGTATACTTGCCAGCCCATCACTCCTAATAGCATTACTACTGTAAATACTAATATAGTCTCTAAAGCACTAAAGCCTTTTTCGTTTTTGTTTAGTTTGTTCATGATTGCTTTAAGTATAGTTTAAATGTATTTTTTTGCAACAGATAAAAGCGTTGGAGCAACGTTCAGTGGAACTACAACAAACCAAGTCAAAGCTGATTATTGAAATGGCAAAGGCTGACCCCGAATACAAGCAGGACATCAAGGACGAGGTTGATAAAATTAAGACTCAGATAGCCGATAACGAAACACTGGTAAATCAGTCAGATGAACTAAACGAAGACTTGTTAGGGTTCGTGAAGTTCGGGCTGGAATACACCAACACACTAATGGACAACTGCTGAAAGCTAGACCACGAAGAACGGGTACGGTGCCAACAACTGATATTACCAGGCTGAATTTAATACAATCACTCTAAAAAAGTTGGCACCCCCTTAATTAGCCCTATTTACTCCTTTCAAGCCAACAAAAAAGACCTTCGGTTTGACCGAAAGTCCCTTATGGTGGAGCTGGTGAGCACTGCCCTCACGTCCGAAGGTTTATTGATTGCCGATCTTCTACAGGCATAGATAGTTTAAAGGTTTGTCTTGGAATAAGAACGAGAAACTATCAAAATTCAAATCCCAATATATCTATGAAGTCTTAATGTCTATTCTAGATCAAAAATAGGCAAGCATCCAGATGATATGACGTCGTTAGTTAATATCTGGCGTCTCAACATACAACGGCTATAGCGTTTAGGCTACAGCTGGTGCGAAAGTACTTACGCTAAAAGGATTAAATCCTCTTACAGCAGTTGCTACGCGGTTCAAAACTTTTGCAGTTATTGAATTTTGCCGTATAACGCTCAGCGAGCGACCTGCAGATCAAGCCAATAAAGTCCTACGTCAAGCTTAAATTCAGCCCCGTATTCATAATTATACCATATTTTTATTATATTGGCTATGCTTTATATTTTTACGTAAAGACTCATTAGAGTTTCTTCTATTCTTCTCTGTTTTTTATCATTCATCTCACCAATAATATTGGTATGTAATTTAGCCAAAATATTATTGGCAGCGTCTCTTAATTTGATTCCTTTTATCGTTAAATTAGTAATGTGTTCTCGTTTATGTTCAGGGTTAATAACTGAAACTATCAGTCCACTGAGTCTCATTAATCTAATTTGGCGACTAATACTAGCTTCAGTTTGACCAAGTATCTTAGCGATTTGTTTTTGCTTAAACTGTGGATTAGCTTCTAGAACATGAATAATCTTATATTGAGAAAAGCCAATACCCAACTGTTCAAGTAGTATTTGATCAGATTGACGCTCGATCCGAAAGGCAAGTCGTTCTATGATATCAACGATAGATGAGAGACCTGAGTTATCATTCATAAACATTATCATAGCATTAACTTTATTACTTAACAAGTTAAGTAATAATCAGAGTAGGGAAGAATCGATTAATGCAACTGTAAGATCATGCCAATTTTCTAATGTTAATTCTTGAGCGCGAGTTTGAGCATTTATACCAACAGACTCAAGAATTGTCTCAGCTTGATTTTTTTTAATACTTAACCCTGCGCTAATTGAATTGGATAGTTTCTTACGCCTCTGTCCAAATCCAGCCTTAACTACCTTAAAAAATGTTTTTTTATCCAAGTCAGGAAATAAATCCGTCTGTCTTCTTGCTAGAATAACAACTTGAGAATCAACTTTTGGCGGTGGATCAAAAAGTAGTGCTGGCACAATTAACCCTAAACTAACGTGGTTATAATATTGTACACTGACACTAAGTAAGCTCATGGATCCAGGACCTGCATCTACTCGTTGAGCAACTTCTTTTTGAACTAGAATAGCTGCTTTAGAAAACGGATTATCTGATTCAGACAGTACTCTAAATAGTTTACTTGTTAAGTAATATGGAATATTGGCTATTACCTTATAGTCCTTAGGCAAGGAATCAAGATTAAACTTGAGTATATCGCTATCAATAATTGTCAGATTATCAGCTTTGATTTCTTTCTTAAGCTTATTGATTAGTTCCCTGTCCACTTCAACAGTAGTTACTGTATTAGCGTTCTTAACTAGAAGTTTTGTTAAGGAGCCATGTCCTGGGCCAACTTCAAGTACATTATCCGTTTGCTTAAGATCAACGGCTTCCATCATTGACTCAAGACTATAAAGATCGTTGAGCCAATGCTGTCCTAGTGATTTATTTGCTGGAACTGCCATATTTACCAATTTCCGTTATTAATCCAATGCGTATAGGCATTATACCAGCCACCATAACGACTTGTGGCATAGCCAGAGCACCATCTAAGCTGAGTTATTGGGTTTGTAGCCCAATCTGATCCTGCGCTAACCATCTTATATCCAGGAGTAGCCTGACATAGGCCATAGCCATTTGAAGTACCAGAATTATCTGGAACAGCTGGGCAATAGTGCTCACCTTGAGCTTTTGTTGGACACCAACCAGATTCATGAGAAATAATATAGTCAGCATACTGATAATCTTGTGGGGCAATACCAGCAAGTGACATATCTCCCTTTATTCCAGATAGGCTTGTTCCCTGACTAATTATTTCAGTTACTGGCTGAACAGTAACAATAGATTGCAGTACTGTTTGGCTTATAACTTTGCCATTTTGCAACTGATTAAGGTAAGTTATGGTTTCGGAGCCAGGACTACCTTTTTGAGTTATGGCTGATGTTCCATAGGCAAGCGAGCTATCCTGAATGGTTTGAACTGGCATTGATATTGCCTGAGTAACATTCGTTATATTGGTTCCTTTATGTATTAGAAAAACAGCCATATTTGCAGTAATTGGTGTGGCTCCAAAGGGAGTAATACTATCTCCCTTGGCAAGTTTAATTTTTTCTTGTTTTGCAAATTCATCAACAGTTTTCGCATGAGTTCTAACAACAGTAGGAGTACCGTAAATATTTAAGTTTACTGGTATAGCAGGGTCAACTACGATTCTTGAGCCAATTGCACCGTCTGAAAGAAAATTCGTAGAAGGAAGAACTTTCACATTGTCTTCTGGATATACCTGGACGCCAACCTGTGTTGCAATTGCCCTTGGAGTGACTTCAGCACTATACGAAAAAGTTCTGTTAACTCCGTCTATCACTTCGACTGGCCTACCTCTATAGACATTAATTCTAAAGTCGTTTTGGTTAATCTGAGTTGTTAGACTTGGAGCAACAACATCGCCCTGATTAATCTTTATACCAAGGCTTGCTAGCAAATCTCCTACCGTAGATATCTTTGTAGGCACAGTAACGGTATGGCCATCATGCTTAATTATCACAATCTTAGAATCAATAGGACTAGTTATTGTTTTGCTGGAATAGATCCAAAAAAACACAAAACCAATTATGCAAATAAAAAGTAAAATTAATGGATACAAAAAAGGCTTATTAATTTCTGGAACTTCAGATTTGGAATCAACCTCTATTTGTTCAGTGTATTTTATATTTCTAGATTTATTCATTATCTAATTCTAAATATCCTCTGTTAACTCATGACTTTGTTTAATATAATTTTATCATGTATCAGAATTTAATAAGCTTAATGCCAGTAATAACATCTTTAGTTAGATTATCACTACCAATTGAGTCGATATTTATAAATTCAGCAACCCTAATTTCGTGAGATCCGTGGGTATCCCTGTAGTTATCCAACTCAACTAAAAAATAATGGGCCATATAATTAAAGCCGGTCTCAGAAATTATAATATTGCCTAGATCCTTAAGCTGCGACTCTTTTATTATAATTCCCGTTTCCTCTCTAAGCTCTCTTACTGCAGCAAGTTTTACAGGTTCACCTTTTTTTATTCCGCCACCTGGCAACTGCCACTTTTTATTGCCAATCCAGCCCTGAACCAACAGTATATCGTTTTTATACCTAACAATAACTCTAGTCCTGTCGGTATTTCTAACTACTAAAAATATTAATGGCCAGGTTATCCAAAATGTAATTTTAGAAAATAGATTCATTGTTTTTAGTTTTCGAGTTTTTTCAAAGGAGCAAATGAAACATTAAGCTTCTTAGAACCCTTGCCCTTAAAATAAATAACCACGTTTTCACCTTCCATCTCCATAACATGACCCTCTCCGAATAAACTATGAGAAACCTTATCGCCGATTTCAAGTTCGGGAACATAATGTGGCTCATCACTTACCTTTACTCCATAGCCATGACTGCTTTGAATATCATCAAAGTATGTTCCTTCGACTGTTGTTTCTGAATCTATTTCACTAAGAAACCTACTTGGAACATTATGCTGTATACCGCCATATAGAAGTCTTGAGCTGGCAGATAGAAGATATAGCTCTTCTCTTGCTCTAGTCATACCAACGTAACACAACCTTCTCTCTTCTTCCATCTCACTCTGATCATATAATGCCCTAGAGTGTGGGAATATAGTTTCCTCCATGCCAGTCATAAATACAGCTGGAAATTCAAGCCCCTTAGCAGCATGTAATGTCATTAGGGTTACACTATCGTCACTCATATTTGCTTGATCGAGATCACTAATTAAGCTAATTTCTTCTAAGAAGCCACTCATTCCAAACTCAGCATACTCTTCAGTTACACTTAAAAGTTCCTTGACGTTTTCCTGTCTAGATTCACCCATTAAGGTTTTGTCATTCAAAAACTCTAAATAACCAATTCTCTTAATTAGAGTATCGAGAATAACCGAAGGAGTTAATTCATCAATACTTTCATGAAGAGTCATTATGATACCCCCAAGTTCAAATAAGCCTTTTCTAGCTTTGTCAGTTAGAATATTACATTCAGTTACTCTAGCCAGACCTTGAGATAGCGTTAATTTATTTTCAATCATCCAATCGTTAAAAGTCTGAACAGATTTAGCGCCTATACCCCTGGTTGGTAGATTAATAATTCGATCAAAGCTTACTCTATCTTCTGGTTGGTAGATTAATCTAAGATAAGCGATTAAGTCACGAACCTCTTTACGATCATAAAACCTTGTTCCGCCAACAATCTTATAAGGTATACCATAATGCACGAGCGCTTCTTCGATTGATCTCGATTGGGCATTAGTCCTATAAAGAACTGCAAAATCCTGGTAACGTCTAAGGCCGGCATCAATGGCGGTTCTTATTCTTCTAATAATTGTCTCACCTTCACTTCTTTCATTATTTACCTGAATGATTTGAACTGGCATTCCAACTTCACCATCAGTCCATAACTTTTTCTTAGATCGATGCTCATTCTTAGTAATTACAGCATTCGCGGCATTGAGGATAGATTTAGTACTCCTGTAATTTTGTTCCAGTTTTATAACCTCACAACCAGGATAATCTTTTTCAAAGTTTAAAATATTTCTAAAGTCGGCACCCCGGAATGAATAAACACTCTGCCAATCATCGCCAACTACAGCAATATTTTTTTCTTTTGAAGTTAAAAACTTAACTAATTTATATTGTGCAGTATTGGTGTCCTGATACTCATCAATCATTATGTACTTAAATTGGTTCTGCCACTTTTCTCTGACTTCACTTTTAGTGCTAAGTAGTTTAACAGTTGATAATATAAGATCATCGAAATCTAAAGCGTTATTTTCCTTAAGTAATGTTTCATATATTGGATAAACTTGAGCAGCAGTTTTTTGGGTTGGGGAGCTTGCAGTCGAAGAGTATTGATCTGGGTTAAGCATTTCATTTTTGGCTGAACTAATAGCACTAGATATACCTCTTGCTGGGAATGCTTTTTCATCTATCTGAAGTCTCTTACTGGCTCGCTTTATAGCACTAATACGATCATTCTCGTCGAAGATTATGAAATTATTGGGAATTCCTATATGGTCACCGTCTTGACGAAGTAATTTTACGCATATGGAGTGGAAGGTTCCCATATATGGCATAAATCCTCGGTTATTCGAGTTATCTCCTAGAAGCTTGCCAACCCTTTCTCTCATCTCTTTAGCAGCCTTATTAGTAAAAGTTACGGCTAAGATGTTATAAGGAGTTGCTTTTTGATTAGCAATTAAATAAGCGATTCTGTGAGTTAGGGTTTTTGTTTTTCCACTACCAGCACCAGCTTGTATTAATAAAGGTCCACCAATCGTTTTGACTGCTCTTAATTGTTCTGCATTTAAATCTCTAACTATTTCCTCTTGAAGCATCTATATATTGTAGCAAGTCTTAGCTATTTATTGTTAGCTGATTTTTAATCTAGTTTGATGAACTTTTGAAGCGACATCAATAATGCCAGTAAATTTATAGCAATTTAAACTAGCAGCTCCGACTAATGCGCCATCACATCCAGACAGATTTAAATAGGTACCAACTGTTTGATCGCTTACGCTTCCACCGTATAGAACCCTTACTCTTTGCGCTACAATGGGACCAAATAAATGTTTAATCTGATCTCTTATAAAGTTGATTATTTCTTGGACATCATTGGGTTTGGCAATTTCACCACCGAATGTTGAGATTGCCCAAACTGGTTCATAGGCTATAACAATGTTCTCAATTTCATTAGAAGTTAAATTGGCAAAAGCAGTTATTAACTGGTCATGAATTACAGTTTTTGTTTCTCCAGCAGTTCTTTCAGTTTTTGTTTCTCCAATACAGACAATTGGAGTAATCTCATTCCTGACAGCAGCACTAACCTTATCGCGGACTGTTTCTAGCGTTTCATTAAAGTACAAACGTCTTTCTGAGTGACCAATAATACAATAACTAACCATATCTCGGAGCATAGTGAAACTTACTTCTCCGGTGTAGGCACCCTCATCCTTATAGTAAGCATCTTGAGCTGATAATCTAAACTTACGTCTATCTATTTCCATACTGACTGGTTGTAGGCATAGTGTAGACGGAGCTAAAACCATTTCCACACCTTTATGTATTTTTATTTTTTGATCAAGCCTATGGACTAGTATGCTTGCCTGGGAGACATTGAGATTCATTTTCCAGTTACCAACTATTAATATTTTTCTGTCCATATTTAAATCCTAGCCTTTTCCTTTTTATCTAGCAATGCTTCTACTCCAGGTAATTTTCTGCCTGCCATCAATTCCAAACTAGCTCCTCCACCAGTCGATACATGATCGAAGGAATCTACAAGATTTCTATTTTCAACATAACCGACAGTATCACCTCCACCTACGAGACTAAATGGGCGATTACCAAATTCACCCAATATACCATCGACTAATATTTCACTTCCTCTAGCAAAAGGACCTATAGGGCCATGTAAGCCTTCAATTTCCGTAACACCCATTGTGCCATTCCAAACTACAGTTTTGGTAAGCTGTAAAGTTCCTACAATAAAAGCGGCAGAAAAAGGACCTATATCTAATATCTGTTCTTCCTTGTCAATTTTGTAATCTTTAGCTTCAGGGTTTTTTGGATAACTTTCAATATCTGCAACTATGTGTGTCGACCAATCAACAATTCTTGTATGACTTAAACTGTTTATCTTTTTTGCGACTACAGCATCTTTTGGAATAAAAAAAGAGAATGCTTTGCGTCTAGATTTCTCATGAGCTTTATCCATAATATCTCTAGCTAAACTTAATTCATCCTTATCATAGACTGAGTGAGCAATATCTATACCGCTAGCCTTCAAAAAAGTATTAGCCATAGCACCGCCGATAGCTACAAAGTCTGCAATTTCAATAAATTTATTTAATAGTGATATCTTATCGGCTATTTTTGCTCCACCAATTATTGCGGCTAATGGCCTTATAGGACTTTCCATAACGTTAGTGATAGTATCAACTTCTTTTTCTAAAAGTAATCCTGAAACACTTGGTATAAATTTAGTTATAGCATCCGTGCTTGCATGAGCCCGATGGACAACGCCAAAGCCATCTTGTACAAAAATATCTGCTAGACTTGCAAGCCTTTTTGCAAAGTCTGAGTTATTTTCCTCTTCTTCTTTATGAAATCTTAGGTTCTCAAGTAATAATATTTGACCGCTCTTTAAATCTTTGGCAGCATTGTCAACCTCTGTACCAATGCAGTCATGTACGAAGCTAACTTTATTTGGCTCAAGGAGTTTTCTTAATTCATCGGCAACAACCTTCAAACTATATTTAATATCCTGTGGTCCTTTTGGCCTGCCAAGATGAGAGCAAATAATTAATTTAACATTCTTACTCAGCAAATATTTAATTGTTGGTATAGACTGCAATATTCTATAGTCGTCGGTTATTTTACCATTGCTACTAAGCGGGACATTGTAGTCTGCACGAAGTAGAACTGTTTTGCCTGTAAGGTTTATGTCCTTAATTGTTTGTTTATTAAAACTCATTGCCCACCAATCATTTCTTCTATTCTATCATGCGAACCTTAATAGTGTCAGTGGTACCTACAACTCCCGAGTATTTACCAGATGCGGTTACAATAATATCATTCTTACTAAGTATCTTTCGAGTTTTAAGCCAGTCCGTTAATCTATCTATAGTTAATTTATTATAAGGTCTTACGAAGCTCTTGACTGAAAAAACAATTGCTAACTGTTGAGCAACTTTCGGATTACTCGTAACTGCAATTAAAGGAATGGGGCTTCTTAAAGAAGAAATGTTAATAGCCGTTGCGCCAGTTTTAGTTTCAGCTACTACTGCAACAGCATTGATATTTTTTGCTAAATTATTAATTGCCGAAGATATGGCATATGAACGTGTATTTTTATCTGAAATAATTGATTTTTGTGGAGTATTTTGTTCGGTGTATAGAATAATTCTCTTCATTGTCTTAACAGATTCAAGTGGATAATTACCGCTAGCAGTCTCGTCACTTAGCATTACTGCGTCAGCACCGACAAGTACGGCAGTTGCAATATCTCCGACTTCAGCTCGTGTTGGCTCGGGAGAATCAATCATGCTGTGCAACATCTGAGTAGCAACAATCGTTGGCTTAGCATAATTTTGACCCATACTAATAATTTTTCTCTGAATAATTGGCACTGTTTCGTAGGGCATTTCTATTGCTAAGTCACCTCTCGCAACCATAATTGCATCACTAGATTGAAAAATTTCTTCTAGATTGTCAACTGCTGATTTAGTTTCAATCTTAGCAATAATTTTAGAATGACTTCCAATATTGCTAAGGATTTTCCTGAGACTTTCAATTTCAACAGATGACTGGACAAAACTTAGTGCAACATAGTCAATGTCCTGGGTAGATCCAAAAACAATATCTCTTTTGTCTTTTGCGGTAATAACATCTCCGCTAAAATCAGTATCAGGAAGATTGACACTTTTTCTTCTTATTAATACACCTTCATTTTCAGTCTTTGCATAAACTATTCCCTTATTAACAGATGTAATCTGACATATTATTCGCCCATCTGCCAAATATAACTTCTCGCCTCTATTTACCTTTAACGATAAATCATACTGAGTTGGTATTATTCCAGTTAAAGCATAGTCACTATTATATGCAAATCTTAGCTCCTCACCTTTATTAACAGAAATTACTCCCATAAAATCACCCAATCTAATTTTTGGACCTTGAAGATCTTGAATGATTGCAACTGGTTTTTGTAGATTTTCAGAAGCTTCTCTAATCCACTTTATTTGTTGTTTTCTTTCATCATAATCGCCATGTGAAAAATTTAACCTGAGACCGTTAGCGCCAGCCTTTATTAATTTTTCAATCGAAGAATATGAATTTGTAGATGGACCAATAGTAGCAATTATCTTAGTATGCTTATAATTTTCAATTGGAATTATTCGATTGCTATATTCTGACATTTAATTATATTTTTAAATAGTTATACCTTTTTATGAAAAGTTAATTAGATAACGAAACTGTTGAGGAATTAAGATGTAAATTATAACGGTACTCATTAATTAAAGCAAGTGTATTCTTATTGCTTGAGCAGCTTGTAGTTGGTGGCATATAGGCTATATAGTAAGATTTAGTCTGTAATAATAAAACCCCTGATGAAACGTTGATATTCGAAGGATAAGTACCATTAATTTGAGAAATTATACCAAGTGGTGAGCCACCCATAACACTTGAGCTAGCCGTACAATTTATATCTGATTTAGTAATCGCTTTTGAGGATAGGAAGACTGCTTGAGTCGGGGTGGCTGAGAAGACAGTAGTAGTTCCAGTGACAGTAGTTAAGTCAGAGTACTGACTAGGAACCAATATTTTTAGACCAAAGGTTGGTAAGGCAAAATCAGAAATAGCCTGAGAGTTACTGTTAATTGATACTGGGGTATTCGATTTAATTATTTTTGAATCTAAATTATTAATTCTTAAGTTAGTGTCGGCTAGCTGATTTTGATAAACAAAATATGTTACAGCAACTGCAGCGACAACTAAAAAAATTAGTATATAGATAAAGAAATTGGAATTTGTGGCCTGATCAGACTTATCGCTAAGCATATTATCTATTTCAATAGCTTTATTGACTTTAGGAGTCTCTAAAAAACTATCTTCTTTAACTCTATTAACTTTTGAGTTAGTGGGGTCGATTTGATCAGGTACTTTAAAGCCATTATCCATATTATAAAATTATACCAATAAGCTTATGTTTAATGAAATTATTTGACAATTAGTACGTTAGTGCCGACATTAATCCATTTATGAAGCCAGGCTGCAGTTTTTAGAGGACACTCAACACAACCATGTGAGGCATTGGTTGAATATGGAGCAATATTACCGAATTCACTTGGTATCCTCCAAGGAGCATCATGAAAACCAAACTGACCATATTGATTCTGTAAAAATGGTATCCAATAGTTAACAGGATCATTCCAGCTGGTACTCGAATTAGAGCCAATCAGGTTAATGTGAGTATATTTTCCGAAAACTTTATAACTACCAAGTGGAGTTAGATCCGAAGCCAAAGTTTGATTACCGGTGATGACAGGTGAATTAAAGACAGAGATTGATCCATTACAGGCCCATAAATGTCTTCTACTGATACTTACAACAACCGATTTTTCATAACTATTATTGGAACAGTATTGATCAGATAAAACTGCTGATTGATTTGGGTTTTTGTTATTGATAGGCGATGAGGTTTGATGTGAAATTACATAAGTTAGTGAAAGAATAATAAATGAACAAACAATTAGTAAAAACAGAATGTGCCTAGTTAAGGGTATTCTTCTGGGTTTTTTTTGTCTCTTGATAGAATTGTTATTAATTGTACGATTATTGCCTATAGAAGCGGAATATCTGTAAATCTCTAATTTAGGTTTTTGATTTTTATTAGTCATTTGATTTTTTTTAATATCATTAATATTGTAACCTATA
>CAIUOC010000009.1 GCA_903900685.1 uncultured Candidatus Saccharibacteria bacterium
AGGAGTATATTTTTATATTTAGTGGACCCTTAGCTCAGTTGGCTAGAGCGCTTCCTTGACGTGGAAGAGGTCAGAGGTTCAAGTCCTCTAGGGTCCACCAAAATCTATCCCATTACTGTGGGATTTTTTTATATCAAAAAAAGTATAATAGGGAAATAGTTATCCACAGTTATGTTTGTATAAAAAACAATAACATTGGGCTAGCCTTATACTACCAATACTGGTATATTAATGAGAGTGAAGTTTTAGGTAGTGTTTTTAACACAAGATTAATCGGTTTGAATGTAGTTGCGATGACATTTAAACCGATTTTTTTATTTGTGCTCCTTATCTGTTATTATGAGAGAATATGACAAACGAGAATATAAAGACCCAACGACATTCATTAGCTCATATTATGGCTACTGCCATAAAAAGGCATTGGCCAGAAGCTAAATTCGGTGTAGGTCCAGTAATCGATAATGGTTTTTACTATGATATCGATTTAGGATCAGATAAGTTATCTACTGATGATTTTGCGACTATCGAAAAAGAAATGAAAAAGATCATTAATAGCAATGAAGTTTTCGAACGATATGACCTAGATATAGATTCTGCGATAGAATGGGCCAAGGAAAGTAAACAGCCTTACAAACTCGAGCTACTCAATGACCTAAAGAGGTCTGGTACTACTGAGGCTAAGGATATAGATAGTGAGGAACTCGGAATAGAGTCAGGCGCAGATAGTAAGGTAGATAAAGTATCCTTTTATAGAAATGGAGATTTCGTAGATCTATGTCGTGGTCCTCATACAGAAAATACGAGTAAAGTCGGTGCATTTAAACTCATGAGAATTTCTGGAGCTTACTGGAGGGGAAAGGACTCGAATCCACAAATGCAAAGAGTTTATGGAGCTGCTTTTGAATCTAAAGAAAAATTAAATGATTATCTCCAAGCTGTTGAGTCAGCTAAAAAGAATGATCATCGCAAATTAGGCCATGAACTCGATTTATTCCTTTTATCTCCTTTGGTTGGCGCTGGACTCCCACTATTTACTCCTAGGGGTACAGTCCTAAGAGATGAGCTTAATAAATATTCACAAGAAATTAGAAAGAAAATTGGCTACAAAAATGTTTGGACTCCACACGTTGCTAAACAAGAACTTTATGAGGTTTCTGGACACTGGGCTAAGTTTGGCGACGAATGGCTAACAATAAATAGTAAAGAAACTAAGGACAAATTAGTTTTAAAGCCTATGAACTGTCCTCATCATCAGCAAATATATGCCTCCAAGCCAAGAAGCTATAAAGATTTACCGATTAAATATATGGAAACTACTACCGACTATAGGGATGAAAAAGCGGGTGAATTATTGGGTCTTGCAAGAGTTAGGTCACTTACTCAAGACGATAGCCATACTTTCTGTACGCCTGAACAAATTGAATCATGTATCACTAATTTAGTTGAAAAAGTAAAAGAATTTTACGATACCTTAGGTATGGATCTAAAGGCGAGACTTTCTTTTAGGGATGATTCCGATAAATATCTAGGTAGTAAGGAGCTATGGGATAATGCCCAGAGGATACTTAAAAATATAGTCGAGAAGTCAGGGCTTGAGTATTATGTTGGCGAAGGCGAGGCTGCTTTTTATGGACCCAAGATAGACTTTATTGGCACAGATGCCCTTGGAAGAGAATGGCAGCTAGCTACCCCTCAACTAGATTTTGTTCAGCCAGAAAGATTTAGTCTGAAATATACTGATGAGAATGGTCAGGAAAAGACCCCAGTAATGATCCATTTTGCTCTAATGGGATCATTGGAAAGATTTTTAGCAACATATATCGAAAATTCAAAGGGCAGGTTTCCGGTATGGTTGGCTCCTGAGCAAATTAGGATTATTACTGTTAATCAGGAGGATTCAACTATCGATTTCGCTAAAAAACTTGAACAATTAGCCATTGATAACAATATAAGAATTGAAGTTGATAACTCTAATGAATCCGTAGGCAAAAAGATTCGATCATCAGAGATGATGAAGATTCCTTATACTCTAGTAATTGGCGAAAAAGAGATTAGCTCAAGTGAAGTCACTCCAAGAACTAGGGAGGATTTGAAAAATGGTGAGGATAAATCGTTAAAAATAGAAGATTTTCTAAAAAAAGTTTCTGAGGAGACTATTACTCGATCACCTAAATCCACACTATAATGCCTAGAATCAAAAAACCCTTAATAGTAATAGTAGGGGAGACAGCCAGCGGTAAAACTGATCTAAGTATAAACTTAGCTAAAATTTTTGGCGGAGAAATAATTGCTTGTGATTCTAGAACCATATATAAAGGAATGAGGATTGGTACTGCTTCTCCATCAGATCATGATCGAGCGAAGGTAGAGCATCATCTTTTGAATTTTATTGACCCATCTAAGCCTATTTCAGCTGCTGATTTTAAGATTATGTGCAAAAATGAAATTGATAAGATTAATGCTAAAAATAAATTACCAATAATGGTGGGTGGTAGCGGTTTATATATAGATTCTGTGATTTTCGACTATGATTTTAACAAAAATAACGATATCAAAATGAGAGATAATCTTAAAAAACTATCAGTCAATCAACTTCAAGATATTATAATTGAAAAAAAGCTAGTACCTCCTAAGAATATACTTAACCAGAGACATCTAATAAGTGTGATTAACAATAATGGTAATGCAACTAATACAAAATTGATTGATGATTGTTTAGTTATTGGACTTAAAGTAAACAGAGACACTCTTAAGTATAGGATTGAAAAAAGGGTCAACAACATGATTGAGAACGGTCTAGAAAATGAGACTAGATTATTGGTTGATAAGTATGGATGGAACATTGAACCTATGAAGTCGATTGGCTACCGAGAGTTTCAAGCCTATTTTGATCATAAAATCAATATAACAGATTTAAAACAACTTCTAGTAAAAGACACAATAAATTATGCAAAGCGACAAAAAACTTGGTTCAAAAGAAACAAAAATATCCAATGGATAGATAAACAGAGCGAAGCTGTTGACTTAATAACATCGTTTTTGAACAAATAGAGTATTTTACTTCTTTATTCTTTGATACAATAATAATATGATTGATCAATTGTTTGGTTCTAAGACTAGGGTAAAGTTGCTACAGCTATTTTATTCAAATCCAAACAGATCTTATTATGTTAGAGAAATAACTAGAAAAATTGATGAGCAGATCAACTCCGTAAGAAGGGAATTAGCAAACCTACTTAGTATAGGAATTATTATTTCTAGGAATGAAAACAATAAATTATTTTACGAAGTAAACCAAAAATTTGAATACAACAAGGCCTTATCTGAAATATTTTCAAATAAATCAAAGAGCAAGGAAAATAATGACAATCCCAATAGTACGTCAACAGATTTGAACATATTTAAATCAATTGGCAATGTTGAACTTGCATTTTATACTGGTCAATTTACTAATGATGAGATTTCTGGAATTGATTTGTTAATTGTAGGAGATGTAAATAATAATAAACTTGAGAAATTTATTATTGAACTAGAGGCTCAGGAAAATAAGGAAATTCGTTATGTTGTCATGAACCTTGAAGAATATATTTATAGACAACAGGTTAAAGACAAATTCATTTCTAATATAAGTGTGGCAAAAAAGGTTATACTAGTAGACAAGAATGGGATTCTAGAAGTCGAAAGCTTAGTAATTTAAAGAAGGGTAATTATGGAAATTCAATTTTATGGCGCCGATTGTGTAGCTATTACATATAAACAAACAAGATTAATCATTGATGATAATCTTAAATCATTAGGTCAAAAGGTTATTACTAAGTCTAGCGATGTGGGTCTATACACTTCAAGCATGACAGACGACATTGCATCTAAATCTATAGCTAGAATTAACATAGCTAATCCTGGTGAGTATGAGGTCGGCAAGATATCTATTTATGGTATTGATGCTAGATCTCATATCGATGAATCAAAAGACAGAAAGGGAATTATTTACAAGATTATAGCTGGCGACTTAAATGTTATTGTAACCGGACATATTTTTCCTGAATTAGACGAAAAACAACTCGAAAGGATTGGTGTTGTTGATGTTCTTATTGTCCCAGTTGGTGGACACGGATATACACTTGATGCTCAAGGTGCAGTCAAGATTATAAAGCAGATTGAACCTAAAGTAATTATTCCGACTCATTTCAACGATACTACTCTTAATTTCCCAATACCTCAGGATACACTCGAAGATGCATTAAATAATATGGGTATGCAAGCTCAGGAGACTGTTCAAAAATTAAAGCTTAAATCTGGCGATATTAGTGAATTAAGACAACTGATTGTTTTAGAGAAATCCTGAAAGGATTAAATTAGGTTTTTCTTTTTCAGAGTTCGTAATGCTTGAGTAGAAATCTTAAGTTTAATCTTTCTGCCGTCAATAATAATAGTCTTCTTTTGTAGGTTCGGCTTCCATGTTTTTTTGGTGTGACGCATTGAAGGGCTAACGTTGCTGCCAAACTGCTTTCCTTTACCTGTAATATCGCATATATTCATATTATTCCTTTAGTAACCAATTAAGATAATATTCTACCTTGTTTTAAGGGTTACGTCAATATAAAAAGACATGTCAAAAGTATAATTCATTGCTATACTGTTGTTGTGTTTAATGATTTATCAATTTCAGGAATTATCGTAGTAGTAGTATCCATATTAATTTCAATGGGATTTCATGAGGCGATGCACGCTTTCGTATCACACTGGCTTGGAGATACGACAGCAAAAGACGAAGGTAGGCTAACATTAAACCCCTTAAAACATGTTGATTTATATACAACTATATTGCTACCCTTAGTAATGATACTTATACATGTACCTCCTATATTAATTGCTAAGCCAGTGCCGTTTAATCCAGATAGAGTCAAATACGGTGAATTTGGTGTCGCATTAATAGGTCTTGCTGGTCCACTTACAAACTTTTTTTTAGCAATAATTGCATCAATAATCTTTAAGATTATTGGAAATGGTTCAATAAATATATCAAATTACTTAGTAATTTTTGTTGAGATTAATATATTATTTACTATTTTCAACTTGATTCCGATTCCCCCCTTAGATGGTTCTCGTGTATTGTATGCTTTTGCACCAGAACCATTGCAGAAGGTTATGAGACAGATTGAGTCATTCGGTTTCATCTCTATACTTATAGTCTTCATATTACTCATTCAGGTACTTTGGCCTGTTATTTCTTACCTTGATATATCAATATATAATTTACTACTTGGATGAGTCTAAGTATCACTCTATAATAGATAATGACTGGTTGGTACCGATAATATGATTATCTTAATATCCTTTCAATCGGGAGCCCAAGATTTTCAAAGGCCGTGGTCTTTGAGTGAGAGCACCCACCTGGTTTTCCAGGCTAATCATTTCGGGCTTTCCAGTCATAATGTTAATTTCCGGGGTGTGGCGCAGTTGGCTAGCGCGTACGGCTGGGGGCCGTGAGGTCGCCGGTTCAAGTCCGGCCATCCCGACCATTTTAAGAAAGAAAGAATAATATGTGGACAGAGAAGAATAATAAATTATATAAAAAGTTTCAATTTAAGGATTTCGATGATGCTTTTTCCTTCATGGAAAAGGTCGCTCGTATATGTCGCAGCGTCAACCACCATCCAAAGTGGACTAATAAATGGAATACTGTTGAGATTTGGCTATCTACTCATGATAAAAGCGATTTGGTTACCGAAAAAGATCATGAACTCGCTCAAGCAATAGATTTACTTTTAACTATAGATGATATAAAAACTCCGACCGATACGCTAAAATTATTCACCGATGGAGGTTCTAGGGGCAATCCAGGTCCATCCGCGAGTGGTTTTGTCATCTTAGATGCTTCCGACAAAATAATATTCAAGAAGGGAGTTTTTTTGGGTATTATGACAAACAATCAGGCTGAATATCTAGCATTAAAATTTGGCATTCAGGAACTGTTAAAATATAAACCAAATAATATTTTAGTTTATATGGATAGTTTACTCATTATTAATCAAATGAATGGTGTCTTTAAAATTAAGAATCCTGATTTAATGGTTATATACAAAGAAATAAAACAATTATTAAATGGTTTTGAAAACGTTTCTTTCACGCACGTTCCTAGAGCTTTGAATAAGTTGGCTGATACGCAAGTCAACATAGCACTTGATAAAGCTCTAGCATAATAGATACCATTATGCTATAATATAGATATCCAGATTGTTGACTAGTCGCTTGTACGATAGTAT
This sequence comes from uncultured Candidatus Saccharibacteria bacterium, assembly GCA_903900685.1. Taxonomy (GTDB): domain Bacteria; phylum Patescibacteriota; class Saccharimonadia; order Saccharimonadales; family UBA4665; genus CAIYEO01. The sequence continues at coordinate 6,267 of CAIUOC010000009.1, forward strand.
AAGAGGAAAGTCCGGGCAGCATAGGGAAAGGTAGTTGCTAACGGCAACCAAGGGTAACCTTAGGGAAAGTGCCACAGAGACTATACCGCCTAATTTATTAGGTAAGGGTGAAAAGAGCAGAAGTAAGAAGCTGTATTTCTTTCTGGTGACAGATTGAAATGGTAAACCCTACCTGCTGCAAGGAGATGAATTTACCATTTATGGTTAGTCCCCGCTATATTCATCATTATCCGCTCGATCTAAATGGTAACATTTAGACTAGATAGATGACTAGATAAAACAGAACCCGGCTTATGGATAATCTGGATAATTAAAAAAAGCTCGCAATGCGAGCTTTTTTTAATATTTTTAATGATTTTATTTCGCCTTATTTGCTACTTGAATTATCTCTGACATTACAGTTGATTCATTAACAGATAATTCACTAAGAATTTTTCTATCTATATCTATATGTGCTTTTTTAAGAGCATTAATTAATTTACTGTAAGTTGTACCGTTTATTCTTGCAGCTGCATTAATTCTAGTGTTCCATAGTTGTCTGAAACTTCTTTTACGATTTTTTCTATCCCTTGTGGCATTTTGCAGAGATTTAGTTATAGCTTGTTTACCACGTCTAATACTTACTCTGTTGGAATGGGTCATTCCTTTAGTAGCTTTACGTATTTTCTGATGTCGTTTGTGGGTTGTAACCCCTCGTTTTACTCTCATAATTTATACTCCTAATTTGGTCTTAATCATCTTACTATTGGTTTCATTAGCTGTCTGAAGATTAGATATCTTTCTTTTTGCAGCAGGTGACTTCTTCTGCATAAAGTGGTTACTGTTAATTCTTCGAGTTCTAACTTTACCGTTCTTTGATATCTTTACTCTATCCTTGGTTCCACTATGAGTTTTTAGCTTTGGCATTTTGATTGCTCCTTATTACGAAATTAAGTTGTTTTCCAGCAAATTGGGGCTGCTGATCGACTATGATTGATTCTCCTAGTAATAGTATCATTTTGTTTGCTAGAGTGAATCCTAGTTCCTTGTGAGCCAGCTCACGTCCTCTATAAACAATCGTCAACTTAGCTTTGTGACCAGCATCGAGGAATTTATTAACCTTATTAAGCTTTACGCCTAAGTCATGATCGCTGATTTTGAGACCAAATCTCATTTCCTTTAGCTCAACTACCTTTGCATTGCGTTTAGTCTTTTGGTTCTGTTTAGTCTTTTGATAGTTAAACTTTCCCCAATCGATTATTTTAGCAACAGGTGGATTCGCGTCTGGCGAGATCTCTACTAAATCAAGATCTTGTTCTTGAGCAAGATTTAAAGCATCTTGCCTAGAAAAAACTCCGAGCTGATTACCGTCTTGGTCGATAACCCTTAATTGTGCTGCCTGAATATTTTGATTCAGACGAGTATTCTTGCTGATATACAGGACTCCTTGAATATTAACTTAATAATTATTATATTGAATTATAACAGATAAGACTAAATAGGGCAATATGCAATTAATATAAAAAAAATGACTCGTGTATACCCGAGTCATTTTTAGTGTATTAGTTTTAAATTTTTTGTGATGTTTTTTTTATGGAACAACGGCTTGCGAGAAGCCGTTGTTGCGATGTCGTTTTTGTTTTGAGCACTTAATTTATTCAAGTACCATAATCATCTTATAAAAAGCATAGGGGGGATGTCAACACTAAATTAAACATAATTTGAATAATCCTGTGGATAACCATTTTATATTTGATTATATTGAGTATATTTAGTAACTAAATAGCATAATATTAGTTCATATATAGACTAATTGATTATACATTTGAATCGATTTTTTTTGATTGCTTGGCCAATTCTATAATTAATTGCAATATAATATTCCATCAATTGGGTTATATCAATAAAAATTATTTTTTGTAAAAAATCCTACAATTATATATTAATGTATTAAATTTGATCATTAATAACTTTTTAACAAACTAGCTAAAATTTTGAATAGTTAATGCAGCCTCGGAAGTCAATTTTGGATATTAAATAACCAACAAACTAGTACTCAAACTTTTTAACAAACTAGCTAAAATTTTGAATAGTTAATGCAGCCTCGGAAGTCAATTTTGGATATTAAATAACCAGTATTTTAATTAAAAATGTAAAAAATACAATATATATATATCGATAATAACAGAGTATAGATGTATTGATTACTACATAATCAGATTGACTATTTTAAATGTTTATGCTAACTTAAAAAGGTAGTAAATTACTTAATTGCTACATCGGGATAAGGTACCGTTAACGCTCTAATTATCAGAAATGATAATTGAGCGGTCAGTCTGCCGAGGACGATAAGCGCTAAATATTTTTTTAATGAGCGGATTTATCGTCCAAAGCTCTAAGTAGTCGTAAAAAGTACTCAATATAAATTGAGTACTTTTTTAGTTAGACCTAATATGAGATTATTATTATATGAATATAAAAAATAACTATCTTTTGTCTCTAATACCATCCACCTTGTTATTACTTATGTTTTTTTTCACTAATCCAAATTCCTTACCAGTCTATTTCTTAATTCTCCCATTCATACTTATTTTTATTTTATTACTAAGCATATTTAACATACTGGTAACTAAAATATTTTTCCTAAATCGTAAATCTAAGATTGGGAGAAGAAAAATAATTACTATATCTTCCTCACTTTTATTGACTATTCTTCTGGCTCTTCAATCTATCGGTCAGTTAGGCATTAGAGATTTATTGATGGTATTAATACTAAGTACTATATTAATTTTTTATGTAAATAAAGCTTCATTTGCTAGTTAATTTTCTTTAGTAAATACCTCAATTGATATAATATAAATGCATATGGATAACAGGCAAAACTTTCAACCGAATATTATCACTCCTCCAACAGGCGGGGAAGTACCTACCCGAACTTCTGATAAAAATAGTTTAAATCCTGCATTAATCGAATCTCATCCTACTCCCAGTGGTGAAAAATCTCAATTACCATCATTAGATTTTAGTGCAATAAATTTTACAGATCAAACTAGTCATCCGATCACACAAACTCCAGCTAGTACTGCAGTTTCAAGTGTAACTCCTATAACAGTCGATGATACTATCATCCCCGATGAATGGATTATAAAAGCCAAGAAAATCATAGAAGCTACGAGGACCGATCCCCGTTCTCAGAATAACGAAATTAATAAACTAAAGGCTGAATACTTGAAGCGACGATTTAATATAGATTTAAAGATTCCTAATGATGATTAAGACTGGAAGAAAACTACTATGAAGATTTTACTAATCACACTGCTAGTTTTGTTAATCTTAATAGCTTTATCTTCAATACCAATTTTTTATTATATAAGAAGTTTAGGTAGAGAAAAAAAGAACTATGAAAGAGGCCTAAAAATGGTCACTTTCTTGATAAAGATTCCTCCGATGAGTGAGGATATAGATTCTAATGGTAGAGATAGTAGGGACATAGTTGAAGAATCTATTTCTCAAGCTCAAATAATGTATAACATACTCAATAGTAGCTATAGAAAAGGGTTTAAGGATGAATTTTATGGTCAAAGACACTTCTCGATTGAAATTGTTGGAAGCGGCTCAAAATTATTTTTCTATACATCTGTTCCAGTTTCGTTAATTGATCTTGTGAAGCAAGCAATAATTAGCTCCTATCCGTCAGCTATTTTAGAGGAAATAGAGGATCATAATATTTTCAGTAAGATTGGAAAAATTAATAGTACCATTGGCGGAGAAATAAACCTAAAGGAAACTTTTGCATACCCAATAGCAACTTATCAGGACTTGAAAAGAGACGCAATTGTTTCAATCATAAATTCTTTAGCTAGTCTTACCGAAGAAGATGGAGTTGGAATACAAATATTATTACGTCCAGCTAATCCTCAATGGCGTAAAAAGGCCTCAATTATAGCAAGTGAAAAAAGATCAGGTAAGGCAAGTAATGCTGGTTCAGATTTTGTAATAAACTGGCTAAGGTATTTAGCGACTGAATTATTGAAAATGCCTGAGCATAACAAGGATGAATCTAAAAAGAAGGAACTCTCACCAATTGAACAATCTTTAGTTGAATCAATAGATGAAAAAACTAGACACCCGGGTTTTGAGGTTTGCATAAGGCTGGTTGCTTCTTCTAATGTTAATCAGAGAGCTCAGTCAATTATTAGCAATGTAAATGCGGCATTTACATTGTTCGATGCACAAGGGAAGAATGGATTTAAATATTCTCCAACAGACGATATAGAAAAATTTGTAACGTCCTATATTTTACGCACATTTCCCAATCAGAATAAGAAAAATATTTTAAATACAATAGAACTATCAACTTTATTTCATTTTCCGGATCAAAGCAATACACCAACAACACAACTTGAGAGACAAAGCTCTAAACAAGTCGATGGACCAAGAAACATCCCAGATAAGGGCCTGTTGCTAGGCTATAATATTTTCAGAGGAATAAAAAAAGAAATACGTTTAGATATTGATGATCGAAGAAGACATCTCTATACCCTAGGACAGACAGGTGCTGGAAAAACTACCCTTCTTGAAAATTTAGCTCTACAGGATATGCTCAATGGCAACGGCTTTGCATTCATTGATCCTCACGGAGATATTGCCGATAAACTTATTTCAATGGTTCCTAAGGATAGAGCAGAGGATGTAATTTATTTTAATCCATCTGATATGAATAATCCTGTTGGACTAAATATTTTTGAATTTCATGATCCTTCCAAGAAAGATTTTCTAATCCAGGAATCAATTAATATGCTCTATAAACTCTATGACCCAAATAGACAGGGTGCAATTGGTCCAAGATTCGAACATATATTCCGTAACGCGGCTTTATTAATCATGTCTGACCCTAAGGGAGGAACATTTATTGATATTCCTAAATTATTCAATGACCCTACTTATGTCAAGGAAAAGCTTCAGTATGTTACAGATCAAACTGTGATTGATTTTTGGACTAAGGAAATGCCTCAATCTCAAAAAAGCAATGATTTCGGTGATTTAATATCATGGGTTCAGAGTAAATTTGGCGCATTTCTTTCAAATGAAATGATGCGTAATATCATAGGTCAGAGTAAAAGTGGATTTGATCTTAGAGATATCATGGATAACAAAAAAATTCTTTTAGTAAATCTAAGCAAGGGCTTAACTGGTGAATTAAACTCTAAGCTTCTAGGAATGATTCTTGTTATGAAGTTTCAGGTAGCTGCAATGAGTCGATCAGACATAGCCGACCAGAATGATAGGGTGGATTTTTCACTTTATGTTGATGAGTTTCAGAATTTCTCAACTGATTCATTTGCGGACTTGATGTCAGAAGCTAGAAAATTCAGATTGAATTTAATAGTAGCTAATCAATTTACTACCCAGTTAACAGAGGAGATACGTGGAGCAGTTTTTGGTAATGTTGGTACAATTGTAGCTTTTAGGGTAGGCCAAGATGATAGCGAAATCTTAAAGGAGTATTTCCAGCCAACTTTTGAGGAAAGCGACCTGCTGAGACTCGGAACGGGAGAAACCATCTCTAGAACTCTTGTTCATGGAGTTCCTACAGCCCCATTTAGTATGACAACCGTAGCACCACAGGGTCAACCTAATCCAAAGCTAGGAGAGGCATTAAAACAGCTTTCAGCAGCAAAATATGGGAGACCAAAGGCTGACATTGATGCTGAGATTAAAGCTAGACATTACATCTCTCAAGTAATACCTAGTTCTTCGATAAATAACAGTGCACCAGTTATGAATTCACCTCTTTCTAGTTCTGTAACTTCTAAAAAAGTACAACCAGCAAAAAATTCTTCTTTCTTAGATCATTGGTTAGCTAAAAAGAAGAATGACAATGAACCAAACAAGAAGGATGTATTGGATAAAAAAACAACACCACTTGTTTCATCCTTGAATAGTCCCATAGTTTCAAATGATGCCAATATTCCGCCAGTAGTGCATAACCCTATTGCTATGAAGTCTCAAGCTCCAATTGTTCAAGAGGGCTTTGTAGATATCGTCAACGATAATGAAGTTGTCGCAAATTCCCCTGAGAATAAACCACAACAGGAAAAAATTACTCAGCAAGCTGATATTGAAAAACCCGAGCATAAAGATGAACTACATGTTAACTTGAAGGATGAGAATGAGCCTTCAGAATCTTTTTTTCACATAAATAAAGATTAATTTTTTAACTAGGTATCTTGTAAATAATATCTAAAGCATTTATAATATTTAAGATAATTAAGTAGGGTGGCCTTAAATAATAATCTAGAGGGTACTGAAAAAGTGGCTAAACAAAAAAATTACGATTCAGATGACATACAAGTATTAGAAGGACTAGAACCGGTTAGAAAAAGACCAGGTATGTATATCGGTGGAACTGGATTTGATGGTCTACATCATCTAATCAAGGAAATAGCTGATAACTCTGTTGATGAGGCTATTGCTGGATATGCTAAGGAACTTAAGGTTTATCTTTTGGCAGATGGCGGAGTTAGAGTTGACGATGATGGTCGTGGAATTCCTGTAGGTAAAGTAGCAAAAACAGGCAAGAGTGCTCTTGAAACAGTTTTAACAATTTTGCATGCTGGTGGTAAGTTTGGCGGTAATGGATATAAGGTTTCAAGTGGTCTACATGGAGTTGGTATTAGCGTTGTTAACGCATTATCGAATAGACTTTTGGCTGAAGTACATGTAGGTGGTTATTCATATACTCAAGAATACAACAAGGGTATACCTAAGACTTCAATAAAGAAGGGTGAAAAAGTTGATAATACTGGAACAAGTATTACTTTTTATCCCGATGATACTATTTTTGAATTAACGGAATTTGATTATAACTGGGTTCTGGATTATTTGAGACACCAGGCTTATTTAACAAAAGGCCTTAGAACATTTGTTTACGATGAAAGAACTAATAAGAGTTACAGTTTTTATTTTGAAGGTGGAATCCAATCCTATGTAAAGCACTTAAATATTGGCAAGGATGCACTTGATGAGGATATTTTTTACGTCGATAAACAGACTAAAGAGACACAAGTCGAGGTCGCACTACAATACACAGACTCATATACAGAAACTATTAAGGCATTCGCAAATAATGTTTTTAATCCAGATGGGGGAACTCATTTAACGGGCTTTCGATCCGCGCTAACTAGAATAGTGAACGAATATGGACGTAAGAATGGCTACATCAAAGAGAAGGATGAAAACCTTTCAGGAGAAGACTGCCGCGAAGGTTTAACTGCTGTTATCCTTGTAAAAATACCTGATCCTCAGTTTGAAGGTCAAACAAAAAACAAATTAGGTAATCCTGAGACAAGAGGCTATGTCGAACAGGTTATGTCTGAATATCTTAATTACTATCTTGAAGAACATCCTGCGATTGCTAAAAAGATTATAGATAAAGCATTATTGTCTGCTAGAGCTAGAAAAGCTGCCAGAGCTGCAAGAGAAAATATTATCAGGAAGGGTATTCTTGAAGGAGCTAGTATGCCTGGAAAATTGGCTGACTGTTCTTCTAAAGACCCTAAGGATTCAGAACTTTACCTTGTTGAGGGAGATTCAGCTGGTGGATCTGCTAAGAGTGGTAGAGACAGCAAAACTCAGGCAATTCTACCTTTAAGAGGTAAGGTCTTAAACGTAGAAAGAGCTCGATTAGATAAAATGCTAGCCAATAATGAAATTCTTAATCTTATCAAAGCTATGGGTGTTGGGATTGAGGAATCATTTGATGTAAGAGGACTACGCTATGACAAAATTATTATCATGACAGATGCCGACATTGACGGCGCACATATTAGTACTCTGCTTTTAACCTTCTTCTTTAGATTTATGGGACCAGTTATTGACGGGGGACATCTTTATCTTGCAAAGCCACCATTGTTTGAGCTAGTTAAACCTGGCAGAAAATCTTCAACATTTGTTTATGATGAGATTAACCTGGCTGAAATATTAACTACTACAATTGAGAAAAGAAAAAAGGAAGGCTTAAAAGTTGATCCTAAAGATGAGAAATACAAACAGGCTGGATTTGTTGAACAAAAAAGATATAAAGGTTTGGGTGAGATGGATGCTGAACAACTTTTTGAAACAACAATGAACCCTGAGAAAAGAGTATTAATTCAAGTTAAAGTAGATGATGCGGAAAAGGCAGATGCAATTTTTAATAAACTTATGGGAACGGAAGTAGAGCTTCGTAAGAATTTCATTCAAACTCACGCTAAATTTGTTAAGGACTTGGATATTTAAGGAATTTATATGGAAGATAAGCAAATCATTAAACCTCACAATAATTTAGAACCTAGATCGATTGAAGATGTCATGGAAACGAGTTACCTTACTTATTCTATGAGCGTAATAGTCTCCAGAGCGCTCCCTGATGTCCGTGATGGACTGAAACCAGTCCATCGCAGGATTTTGTATACAATGAATAGGGACGGGCTTAGATCGTCTGCAAAGCATCGTAAAAGTGCAAACGTTGTTGGAGCTGTTATGGGTGACTATCACCCTCATGGAGATGCTTCAATTTACGACGCTATGGTTAGAATGGCACAACCCTGGTCAATGAGATATATGCTTGTTAATGGCCAAGGTAACTTCGGATCTATGGATGGAGATCCACCAGCTGCTATGCGTTATACAGAAGCTAAAATGGCTAAGTTAGCCGAAGAGCTATTAATTGATATAGATAAGGAAACTGTTGATTTTAGAGAGAATTATGATGGTAGATTGAGTGAGCCATCCGTACTACCAGCTAAACTTCCGAATTTGCTCTTGAACGGCCAACTTGGAATAGCAGTAGGGATGGCTACAAATATTCCTCCACATAATCTTGGAGAATTAATAGACGCAACTATACACATGATAGATAATCCCGATTCAACCGTAGATGATTTACTAGAATTTGTAAAAGGTCCTGATTTTCCTACAGGAGCAACTGTCTACGGCAAAGAATCCTTAAGAACTGCGTACGCAACAGGTAGAGGGGGTATTGTAGTTAGAGGTGTTGCCGAGATTGTTGAGAATCTAAAAGCAAGAACTCAAATACTAATAACTGAAATTCCTTATGGTTTAAATAAAGCTTCGTTGATTGAAAAAATTGCTGATCTTTATAAAGATAAAAAAATCACAGGAATTGCCGATATTAGAGATGAGAGCTCAAGAGGTAAGGTAAGAATTGTAATTGATCTAAAAAAAGACGCCTTTCCTAAGAAATTATTGAATCAGCTATATAAACTTACTCCACTACAGAGTATGTTCCATTATAATATGCTGGCTTTAATAGATGGAATACAGCCAAAGATTCTTGGACTTGTAGATATTATTAGTGAGCATATTAAGCACCGACAAGTAGTCGTAAGACGTAGAACTGAATATGAGCTTAGAAAAGCTCAAGAAAGAGCACATATTCTTGAAGGTCTCAAGATAGCTTTGGATAATATTGATGAGGTAATTACAACAATTAGATCCAGTCAGACTACAGATGAGGCACAAATTAATTTAATAAAGAAATTTAAGCTCAGCGATATACAGGCTAAAGCAATTCTCGCGATGCAGCTTAGAACCCTGGCTGGTCTTGAAAGACAGAAAATTGAAGAAGAACTTTCTGAACTAAAGAAAATAATTTCTGAACTAGAAAAAATACTTGCCGATGAAAAACTTATACTACAGATTATTAAGGATGAATTTCAAGAAGTTAGAAATTCTTATTCAGATGAGCGAAGAACTAAGATAATTCCTGGTGAGCTAGGAAAAATGAGCGATGAAGATCTTGTGCCTGACGAACAGGTAGTTGTAACTCTAACATCTGCTAATTATGTCAAGAGAAGCCCTATGGCTGATTATAAAAAGCAGGGTAGAGGTGGTAAAGGCCGAAGAGGTATGGTTACTAGAGAAGAAGATGTAATAGAACATGTAATAAATGCCAGCACACATGACTATCTACTTTTCTTCACGAATAAAGGTAGAGTATTCAGGATTAAGACTTATGAAATTCCAACAACCGGACTTAACGCCAAAGGAATGGCCCTAGTCAATTTACTACAATTACAGCCAGAGGAATGGGTTAGCTCGGCCATAAATGTAAGTAAGATTAACGATATGAAGTATTTGTTTATGTGTACGGTTCGTGGAGTTGTAAAGAAAACACCATTAGAACAGTATCAGAACGTTCGAAGCTCAGGACTAATTGCTATCAACCTTGACGAAGGCGATGAGTTAAAATGGATAAAGATGACTTCTGGTGAGAATGAAATTGTAATCTCTACATCACTTGGACAAGCTATTCGCTTTAATGAAGCCGGCGTAAGACCAATGGGTCGAGCATCTAGAGGGGTACGAGGCATAAGACTTAGGACTGGAGATAAGGTTATTGGTATGGATGTTGTCCAGGATAACTCAAGTATATTTGTTATCAGTAAAGTGGGTTATGGAAAACGAACAAAAATATCACAATTTACACCACATGCTCGTGGGGGGGTAGGTATACGATCCGCTGTCGTGAATACAAAAACAGGTAACCTCGTTGGGGTACAAACTCTCAAAGATGATTCTCAAGAAGTTATAATTCTTTCATCTCAAGGTCAGGCAATCCGTTTAGGTATCAAGGATATACCGGAGTTAAGTAGAGCTACTCAAGGTGTACGTATTATGCGCATAAATGATGGCGATGAAGTAGTAGCTTTGGCTCTTTTAGACAAACAAGACGAAATTATCGAAGAAGAAGAAAAATAAATAAAAAGATTCTTGACATTTATTAACCTAACAGGGTAATATTAGATTTGAGTTTCTGAGGTATTGTTTTATTTACTCTAAACTGGACATTAAAAACTTGAGTAGTGCAAATCAACGTCAGTTCATTTTTTAGATTTTAAGTTAAGTTTTAAATTCTTTTTTTGGAGAGTTTGATCCTGGCTCAGGATGAACGCTGGCGGCGTGCCTAATACATGCAAGTCGAGCGGTAAGGCCTCTTCGGAGGTACACGAGCGGCGGACGGCTGAGTAACGCGTAGGAACGTACCCCAAAGTGAGGGATAAGCTTCAGAAATGAAGTCTAATACCGCATGTGCTCTAAGGAGTAAAGCTCCGGCGCTTTGGGAACGGCCTGCGTCCGATTAGCTAGTTGGTGAGATAAAAGCTCACCAAGGCTACGATCGGTAGCTGGTCTGAGAGGATGATCAGCCAGACTGGGACTGAGAACGGCCCAGACTCCTACGGGAGGCAGCAGTAGGGAATTTTCCACAATGGGCGAAAGCCTGATGGAGCAACGCCGCGTGCAGGATGAAGGCCTTCGGGTCGTAAACTGCTTTTATATATGATGATTATGACAGTAGTATATGAATAAGGATCGGCTAACTCCGTGCCAGCAGCCGCGGTCATACGGAGGATCCGAGCGTTATCCGGAATTACTGGGCGTAAAGAGTTGCGTAGGTGGCATAGTAAGCAGGATATGAAAGCGTGTGGCTCAACCATACAAACATGTTCTGAACTGCTAAGCTAGAGGACGAGAGAGGTAACTAGAATTCCTAGTGTAGGAGTGAAATCCGTAGATATTAGGAGGAATACCGATGGCGTAGGCAGGTTACTGGCTCGTTCCTGACACTAAGGCACGAAAGCGTGGGGAGCAAACGGGATTAGATACCCCGGTAGTCCACGCCGTAAACTATGGATGCTAGCTGTTAGAAGTATCGACCCTTCTAGTAGCGAAGCTAACGCGTTAAGCATCCCGCCTGTGGAGTACGGTCGCAAGACTAAAACATAAAGGAATTGACGGGGACCCGCACAAGCGGTGGAGCGTGTTGTTTAATTCGAGGATAAGCGAAGAACCTTACCAAGGCTTGACATCCTGTGAAGGTCTTCGAAAGGAGACTGTGCCTTCGGGAATACAGTGACAGGTGCTGCATGGCCGTCGTCAGCTCGTGTCGTGAGATGTTTGGTTAAGTCCATTAACGAGCGCAACCCTTGTAGTTAGTTGCTTTTTCTAGCTAGACTGCCCTGGTAACAGGGAGGAAGGAGGGGATGATGTCAGGTCAGTATTGCCCTTACGTCTTGGGCTACAAACACGCTACAATGGCCGGTACAAAGGGCTGCCAAGTCGCGAGACGGAGCAAATCCCATCAAAGCCGGTCTAAGTTCGGATTGCAGGCTGAAACTCGCCTGCATGAAGCTGGAATCGCTAGTAACGGTAGGTCAGCATTACTACCGTGAATACGTTCCCGGGTCTTGTACACACCGCCCGTCAAACCATGAAAGTCGCCAATACCTGACGTGTTCGCTTGCCGAGCCCTAAGGTAGGGGAGATGATTGGGGTTAAGTCGTAACAAGGTATCCGTACCGGAAGGTGCGGATGGATTACCTCCTTTCTAGGGAGAAAACTAGCATCGATTTAATTTATTATTTCGAGAGCTAGGTCGGTCTCGGTAAACTAATGCAGTACTGTTAGTTTACGAATTATGTTTTATTACATAGCGAGAATCAGTTCTGAAAGTTTATGATTGGCGTTGATTGCACTACTGAAATTTTTAAGACTAAAGCTCTCTATACAGAGAGCTTTTTTTAAAAAATAGAATTGCCAATAACGGTTTGTTTCGATACAATACCGCAAGCTATCTATTAAGGGCTTGTAGCTCAGTTGGTTAGAGCGCGTCACTGATAATGACGAGGTCCCAGGTTCAAGTCC
>CAIUOC010000010.1 GCA_903900685.1 uncultured Candidatus Saccharibacteria bacterium
GAAGTTGGGTTCGTTACAGCATTACTGCAACTCCTACGGCTGGTGCAAAAACAGTAGGTATTCAAATTGTTACAAGTGGTGATGCAATCAATATTGCCTTTGGACAGTTGGAAAATCGCTCATCCGTAACAGCCTATAACGCAACCACAACCGCAGCTCTAACAAACTACATCCCCGTACTCCAAACTGCCGCTATCAATGCACCACGCCTTGACTATAGCCCAACAGCAGGAACACCAAATGGATTGTTGATTGAGGAGCAAAGGACTAATTTAGTAATTCAAAGTGCAAACTTTGCAATAAGCCCTTGGATACCTCATGTTGCTGGAACAGTTACAGCAGCCACAAACATATCCCCCGATGGAACTTTATCTGCTAACATTTTAACTGAAGGTTTAACTACAAATTTTCATGATGTGTATCAAGGAAGTTTAGGGGCAGCAGGAACATATACATTTAGTTGCTATGCTAAAAACATAACTGGAACTTGGTTAAATTTAGCAATTTACCAAAATTCAACAACTTGGGGTTCTGCAATATTTAATTTAATTACAGGTATAACAACAAGTTCAGCATCAAATACGCTTACTTTAGGTACTCCATCAATTACGGCTGTTGGAAATGGGTGGTATCGTTGTTCTATAACTGTAACAACTACTGCCTCATTTACCATTTCTATAAACTTAACAAATACCGCAACAGTAGGTAATCCAACTTACGGGATTCAAAATTATACGGGAACAGGAAATTCAATTTACCTATGGGGTGCTCAACTAGAAGCTGGAGCTTTCCCTACTTCATATATTCCAACAGTAGCTAGTCAGGTTACTAGAAGTGCTGATAGTGCAGTAATGACTGGTACTAATTTTTCTAGTTGGTATAACATTGCACAGGGTACTCTTTTTGTTAATGCTTTACCTAATAAAGGGTTCCCAGTATCAGGTACTGGATATTGCTTTGCAGAGCTTTCTAAAGACGCAAACAATAGAATTTACGTTTCAAGTCAAACAGGGGTTGCAAATTTAGCGGCAACTATAGCTTATAACGGAACATTCACAACAACAGTATTAGGAACTTTAGCTAGTGGACAAAACGGATTAGTCAATATTGCTTATCAAAACGGAAGTGTCAATGGTTCATTAAATGGTGGTTCAACAATATCTGCGATACCTTTGGGAATCCCTCAGCAAACATCTTTAAGTATTGGAACAAATTATGCTACAACATTTAATATAAACGGCTACATCCGCAAACTCCAATACTACCCAATCGCCCTATCCAACGCTGAACTACAGGAGATGACAAGTTAATGGCTATCAAAAGACTAATAGGCTCTGCTCCTTCCCAAATCAGCCGTAACAAAGACCTTGGGACAATGGCATGGCAAGACAATAAAGCAATCGGTTCAATTGGAACTTTAGGCTTTGTTGCTGGTGCTGGTGGAGCAGTAACTCAAGCTACTTCTAGGACTACTGGAGTAACCCTCAATAACTCTACTGGACAGATTACGATGTTCTCTGCGGCTGGTTCTGCTACTGCTGCAACCTTTACAGTAACAAATAGCCAAGTCGCCATAACAGACATAATCATCTTGAATCAAAAATCAGGCACAAACTTGTATTTGTTATTAGTTACTGCGGTAGCTGC
>CAIUOC010000011.1 GCA_903900685.1 uncultured Candidatus Saccharibacteria bacterium
CTATTGCGCGCAGCGTCTAATGAACATTATACCAAAGATGACAGTGTAGATCAAAGTGTAGCTCATAGTACTAAAGCGAGCTATGACAAAATGCAAAGCTACGGTCAATCAATATCACAAAGAAAAGAGGAGGTGGACAACTATAATCTTGCTATACAGTCATCAGCAAGTAGAGGTGGAACGGATAGACGTGACATGACGCATGAGGCGGAGTTAGCTGTTGCTAAAACATACGGAGTATTGCAAGAAGAGGCTCATAAAGAGCCCCTGTGGAAGAAGACCCAAAAATGTTGATTTGGGATTTTTGTATCTTAATATCCTGAAATTTTGTTTTTCTATTGACTATAGGTGTGTTTAATTGCGATAATAATTGAAGGTTCTAAGAACTTATAATCAGCTGTTTTACATTGTGAATATTTTTTAATATGAGACATTAGGTGTCATGGGTTTGTCTAGTGTTTGGTGTTTTTACCTAGTTTTTCTTCTAAAAATCTTACAATTTTTTCTAAATCCATAATGCTATTATCTTTGGTAAAATTATAACGACCAGTAAATGATAGATGCTCCCAAGCTACTGGAGAAATTCTAATAAAATTATCAATTACAGATTTTGAGGCGCCTGTTGCAATCAATCTTTCATAGATGATATTTAATATTGTGGCATTGTAAGAAATGATCTTATTGGCTAATAATCTTACTGCGTGAGCACTGACATTATTATCAACTATTCTTTTGCCTTTGAAAATTCCATAATAAATCTGACGTATTGTGCCTTGTAAATAATGATAGCTTTCAGTTCTGTTTCTTGCTGACTTGATAGCTTGCCTTAGTTTGATATCATCAATAAGATTGAGAACGTGGGTGCTTTTAAAGATTTTGTTATATTCATAAAGTGCTGCATTAAGTCTTGCATATCGAGCATGGGTTGATAGTTTTCTCATCAGAATATCCTGGGTATTTTCTTGTAACAGTAATGATAATAAAACTCTAATAATCCAGTTTTTATTTGCCTTAATTAGGTTTTTATTGATTTTTACTTTTGGCGTTATGACGCCACCGTAACAACTTGGATCTCTTGCAGAGCCTATGTCTTCTGCTGCTTCTTTAATATTTTTGATACTTGGTAAATAGCCAACATCAATTGAATCAAGTCCTACAAAATTAATAGGATTGAGAGAATGATTATCTCCAGTTACGAAATTAATCTCAATATCTGATTTGTTACCAAGGATTAAATCATATAACTTATGACCCTCATACTCATTTAAACCTATAGTTTTAGCATTTACTACTGCATGATTAGATAGAAGGGAAAGTATTGAAATGCCAGTACCTTTACCAGCGTATTTAATGGAAAATCTAGATTGCAAAGTGGTATTAGTGGATCTATGTTTTTTACCATCAGCATCTGCTAAGGTTTGATTATCTAAAAGATCCCAGGCTTTAAATATCGCAAGTTTATTGAGATAATTAGAGCAGGTGTCATTAGTACTTGCAAGCGTCTCAAATCTAATAAAATCAGTTCTAGTTGAGCGTAATAAATTAAAATTTAAATCGGAGATCTCTGACATATATCCCATACTGATACCAAAGGCCTCTGATAGAAGACAAGCTCTAAGAGCTGTGAGATCTGGTTTTTGGCGCTTGATGTATTTAGGTTTAATGTGGTTAAATCCATCCCATAAATTCATCTTATCGCCAATAAATTTGAGCAAATCAGCGATTTCTATTTTAGGTAAATTGGCAAAAAACCCATCAGATATCGGCTCTTTTGGCTCATAAATTAAATCCCAAGATTTGATGCTATCTTCGTTATTGATAATCTTGATATGTTTATTAGCACCAGAATCAATGTTAGCGTTTGTTCTGAGTAATGCTTTATCTAATTCATCTAATGCCTCATCAAGCCTTTGATCACAGTAATTACGGATTTTATAGTAACCAAATTTCTCAGCAATCTCTAGCGACTTCTCGATATTTTCCTCTGGAATTAAATCAAGGTCAAAATCTTTATAAGAGATGCTGTCATTACAACAAAGTCTGCCCTTGTCAATATGATGAAACATTTTTTCATATACATAGAATTCTAGGCGATAAGGATCAAAATAATCAGGATTATCAGTGTTTTTGAGATATTCTATAATAGATTTTTCTTTAATAAGAGAGGTGTTACTGGAAATTTTTAATGATCCAGGATTTTTATTGCTTAGGTAATGATTTTTAAGTAATTGCATTAGGCTCGGTAAATTACTTTTATGATTCATCAGAATGAAATCAACATGAAGCATGATGGGACGTAAATATCTTGCAAGAGCAGAAGATGAGTCCTGATAATATTGCCACTTGGCCTTTGTTTTATCAAATATTTTACCTTCAATAAAACTAGCCATTGAGGTGAATTGATCCTTTGGTAATATTTGATATGCTTCTTTAGTTAGTTGAGGATAATTTAAATTTTGTTTATTCTCCTCTTCAGGAAACCAATGAAGAAACTTGGCAAGCTTGGGAAATTCTAACACTAAGCTAGCGCTATGTTTTAAACATTCATCCTCAGCATATGCTTTAGCCTTTTCTAATAGTAAATTAACATGGTGCCCAAATGTGATGATAAGATTATCCATAAATTGTTGATAGCGATGATGAATAAAGCATAAGACATATAGATATTGCTGAGGTTTAATAAGTTTCTTCAGGCGAGAAGTTGAATAATTGTGAGTTAAATCAGCATAATAACCGATACTATTTTTTGAAATATTTAGAGTTGGTAAAAATAACTTACCAAACTCATAAAGAGGCTTTATTTTTTGAACCTTTTTGATCTCAAGTCTAACAGCAGTATATTTAAAGTCTTTTTGATCATATCGAATGTTGCTTAATTCCATGATAATATCATCATGATCTTCATGTTCACGTTCTGATTCATTTTCTTTGTTAGCATTATTTTGAGTATTATCTTGAGAATCTTGCACCTCATCAATATCGCTATGATGTCTATCGATGATTTTACTTAATTGTTTTTGAATATCTTCAGGTATGGATAGTATAAGATTATTAAGTTTTGTTTCATGCTCACTTAATACTTTACTAAAAATATCCTGTAACACTCGGTATGAAGGAATAACAACTTTTATCTGTTCGAAATATTTAAATAACTCTAAGGTTGCAACTTCTGGCTTTGGATAATACATGATCAATTCACAAAGATGAGTCTCGATTTGCGGAGAGAGACTCGGAGACCAATCTCGATAATCATATAAGTTTAAAATAATAGCTTGTTGAGATTTTATTATCGTTCTATAAGGCTTATTATTAATATTTTTAAGAGGCAAATCGAAGTAAAGCTTTGCCACATATAAAACTTCTTTTGGAATATCTTCCAGACTAAAATTATAAAATTGCTGGGTAGCTCTGAAATATCCTAACTGAATAATAAAATATATTTTTAATTTTATGGTTTTATATTTAGTTAATAATAAATGGTCATCTGCTGACAAACTGAAAAATATCTCCATCTCTTGATCAGTAAAATTTGGTATATTGTATAATTCATTAATTTTATTCTCTGGAAGTAGATGAATTCTATTTTTTATTTTCACTATTCGAAGTCCATTTTAACGGTGGTTTTTGTTAACAAAAAATTCTAGCCAAAAAATCACCGCAAAGCCAGTAAATAAAGTAAAGTTTTGCTGTACATTTATTTAAAATACAAATAAGCTAAAAATTATAATTAATGTGTACTAAAGGTAAATATGAAATATGGTTATGCGAGGGTCTCGACTAAAGATCAAGTTTTAAATTTACAAATGGATGCTTTGCAAACTGCAGGTTGTCATAAAATATTTTATGAAGTTGCCAAGGGCGCAAGAGCAGATAGACCAGAATGGTTAAAGCTGCTTGAGGAAATTCAAAAAGGCGATACTTTAATAGTATGGAAACTTGATCGAATGGGTAGGTCATTGCATCATCTAATTAAAGTGGTGAATGATTTAATAGCTAAAGGTGTTGATATTATTAGTATACAAGATCCTTTAAACACAACATCTGCACAAGGAAGACTAATCTTTAATATGTTTGCCTCACTCGCTGAATTTGAAAAAGATTTAATACGTGAGAGAACCATGGCAGGACTCAAATCTGCTAGAGCAAGAGGGAGAATGGGTGGCAGACCCAAGGGATTATCTGAAAAAGCTAAGAAAGCTGCTTGTACAGCTGAGGCTCTGTATTTACAAAATGAACTAAAAACTGATGATATAGCTGAGCAACTAGGAATTTCTAAAACAACATTATATAAATATTTAAGGGCAAGAAACGTGCAAATTGGTGCTCCACAACAACTCTAAAATCCAAATCAACATTTTTGGGTCTTCTTCCACAGGGGCCCTAATATGTAGTGGTTTACGATTGATAGCGGACTTTTGTTTTAAAAAACTTTATGGTCACAGGGCAGTTGTACTGGAAACAGTTGCTGCTGTACCTGGTATGGTAGGAGCTATGTTGATTCATTTTAAATGTTTACGTAAACAATGCAAGGATAATGGTTGGATAAAAATCTTATTAGATGAAGCAGAAAATGAGCGCATGCATTTAATGACTTTTATTGAAATAGCTAAACCTAATTGGTTGGAACGCTCCTTAATTCTTATAGCTCA
>CAIUOC010000012.1 GCA_903900685.1 uncultured Candidatus Saccharibacteria bacterium
AAATTATTTAATTTTAAAAATTTTATTACCAATGGAATTATTTGTTTTAAAAAGATAATAAAAAATACAAGTGCAAATATTCTGAATAATAATTTTTTAAAGAAATCTAACAACGGTAAATTTCTATTAGTTCCCTCTGGCCTAATGTATCCTCTCAACTTAATATCTGTGGTTAGCTCATGCTCACCTTTATAGATTTTATAACCTATATAATATATAAAGGTGGCTGCTATAATCCAAAATATAGATATAGTTAGTGTATTTACAAATGGTAAATTTAGTACATTGATTAAATCATTTATATATTGCCCAAATATTGTAGTCTTTAACTCAGTAACATTATTATTTTTAATAAAGTCCAGAAATTGATTATTTTGCTCTATAAATAAAGTTATTAGAAAAATTGTTAAATAAAAAATTACTCCAAAAACAGAAGGAGATATTAAATCAAGTATTATGTCAGTGTATTTTCTTGCTTTGTTTTCAATTAATGTATTACTATCCGATGACATATAGTCCTTATTAAACCATACTTGATAGTCTAAGTATTAGCATTTCATTACTTGAATACGTAATATTAACTATTAGAGAAACTAATTAATTAACTAGATTATTACTTAGTTTACCAATGATATTTACTTTAATTATGGTACATCTACTTCCGTATTTGTTCTGATTAAGCAAAAGATTATAATCCTTTATCCTTATGTTATAATTAGAGAATAAATTAGATAAATTATATGCATATATATAGGCTCATCGAAAATAAACAAATTAGCCCAACAACTAGATCACTTAAGCTACAAAATGATGAACAAGGCAGACCATTTGGTTTTCAGCCAGGTCAGTATGCTGCTATTAGTTTCAGACATCACAATAAGCCCACACCATCGAGATGTTTCTCGATAACTAGTTCACCTACAGATCAAGAAATTCTAGAATTTACTATGAGAGTTCATGGTAAGTTCACAAACGCCACAAAAGATCTTAAGCCTGGTGATCTAGTGAAAGTTTTTGGTCCATTCGGTGGATTTATGCTTAACACTGCCAAAGATAAAAATGTAGTTATGATAGCCGGTGGTATTGGCATAACTCCTTTTATAAGCATGGTTAAGTATGTAACTAGACTTAAAACAGACAATAAACTGTTTTTGTTATATAGCTGTCGTTCTCAAGAAGATATCCCATTCAAAGATGATTTAATTAAATTCTCTCAAGAAAATACTAATTTTAATGTTGTTTTTGTAATTGGTGATAACAACATTTCAAAATTACCTCAAGGTATTGCCGTAGGTGGTAGAATCACTCCAGAATTAATTGATAAATTTACTCAAGGCATATATGAAGGTCGTAGGTATTTCGTTTGTGGTCCTCCTCCATTCATGCAAGCAATTACTCTAGACCTAATTAATAAAAAAGTACCAAAAAAAGACATTATGACCGAATCATTTAGTCAAGCTTCTCATCCTCAATCAGGAATATTAAAAAGCTGGCCAGCTAATATTTATGCACTTGGTGCAATAGGTGTTTTTATGGGTAGTGCTACAGTTATGGTCAATGATCTACTAAATAATTACCATAAAACTTCCAATGAAAATATCAGTGCACCTTATTCAATAACTAATGCCAGACAACAACAGATAGATTCTATAGTTAACTCATTGCCATTATCTCCTAGTGTAATAGCTAGCTTTAATTCTCAACAATCCATCAATACACCGACGAGCTCAACTCCAACTCCAACTCCAACGCCAACCGCCCCTAAGCCAACTACGACTCCAGCGCCAGCGCCAACGCCAACACCAACACCAGCGCCAGCGCCAACACCAACACCTCCACCACCACCTCCACCAACACCTCCAGTTACTACTGCATCATCGGATAAAAGACTTAAAGAAAGTATCAACTACATCGGCAAAACTATTAATGATTTAAGGTTATATAGCTTCAAATACATAGGTCAAAAACAAGTATATATTGGCCTTATGGCTCAAGACTTACTTAAATCTTATCCTGGAACTATAGTAAAGGATTCAATGGGATTCTACATGGTGAATTATGGGATGCTCGGAATGCAAATGATAACACTTGATCAATGGGAAAAGAACCCTAATTCTATATATCTTAGTCATGATTCATCTATTCTATGATAGCAATATTGCGCTAGGCAGCGAAACTAGCATAACTATAGCTTCAACTAGTCCAATAAAGTCAACTGCTGCCATAAATCAATTATGGAAAGAGATATTTAATTTTGAAAAACGATTCTCTAGATTTATTCCTAGTAGTGAATTATGTTTTTTAAATAAGAATAGCGGGACTAAACAACTTATTTCTAAGGAATTTAGAGATATATTAATAACCGCCAAAAATATATCTCTTGAAACGGAAGGTATATATAATCCATTTATACTTCCTGCATTGCAACGATCCGGCTACGAAAAATCATTCGTTGTTGGGGCTGAAAATGATATTCATGAAGATTATTCAGATAGATCGGTGGTAAGCGTGGATAAAATGGAGATTGGCGATGATTGGGTAAGAATTCCTTTTAAGACAGCAATAGATCTGGGCGGTATTGGCAAGGGCTATTTAGCTGATAAGCTAGCTGTTTCACTTAAACATGAGTTTAATGGCTTCATCATAAATCTTGGGGGGGATATTGTCACCTATGGAACAAATGAACACAATAGCAATTGGCAAATTATAATTCAAGATGCATCAAGTATTGAGAATAAATCTATTGGGACTATCAAAATGCCACTGAGTACATATTCTGTATCATCATCAGGTACTTTCAAAAAAAAAGGTGTCAATAAGGGAAAGGCTTGGCACCATTTAATTAACCCTAAGACTCTTGAGCCTGCAAATAGTGACATAAAACTAATTACCATAATGAGCAAACTGGCGGTCAACTCAGACACACTAGCAAGCTGTGGATTAATATTAGGAAGTAAAGATTGTATGAAGTTCTTAAAAAGTCATAAAATAAAGAATGCATTGATACAAAGTAGTACGCCAAGCCAAAAACCAATACTAATAGGGGGGAGAATATTGTTAGAAGATAATCTATAAGATGCATTATTGCATTTTTTCTGATAAAATAAGCTTAAATATTATGAAGAAAATCCTTATTTTTGGCTTATTATCATTATTTGCAACATTATATATCCAATCGCCCATAGCTTATGCTTCTTCAACTAGTCAAACTCCTGATATATCTGTATCTCCAATTCAGGGTCCGAGCGTAAGTAAAAAACTAGAAAATAGAGCAGTGAGTTCGTGGCCATGGTATATAACCAGAGCATCAGGTATTGTTGCTGTTGCCCTATTACTTTGCTTAATATTATCTGGTATTGGATTAGTTACTGGCTATACATTCAAACTATTCGAACCTTTAACAGCTTGGGCTGTTCATAAAGCTTTAGGGCTAACAATGATAGTTTGTGTAGCAATACACGGTTTAGCGTTACTATTCGATACATATGTTCCTTTTACATTAGCTCAAATACTGTTTCCATTTGCCTCAAACTATACTCCGGCCGTTTTGTTTGGAATGAAAGTTGGCACTATTTGGGTTGCTCTTGGTATATTCGCATTTTATGGATTGGTCGCAATAATTATATCTTCTTTATTAATCATAGATAAGAAGCCCAGGATTTGGAAATATATACATATTTTAAGCTACTTAGTAGCAATTATGATATATTTCCATGGACTTTATC
>CAIUOC010000013.1 GCA_903900685.1 uncultured Candidatus Saccharibacteria bacterium
ATCAGACTTAGTAGTTTTTTCATGTACATCGTGAGACTGAGATGAGTCAGAATCAGACTTAGTAGTTTTTTCATGTACATCGTGAGACTGAGATGAGTCAGAATGATTTAGATTGTGATTATCGGTATTAACTGCCGCATAAGTTGTACCTGAGTAAATTAACATTCCGATTGCAATTGTTGCTAGACTAACAGATAATTTTTTCAATAAACTAAAATTTTTCATAAATATATAACCTTCCGTATCTACATAGATTGAACTATGCATTAATTTAACTAAACCACACTGTTTATTTAGAGTTATATAATAGCATGGATTGTATTATTTGTCAATGTTATTATATATTAGATCGTTCAATATTAATTAGTTATGCTACTAAACCTAACTATATTTTTTTAGGTAAGCTGAACCCAAAAATACTTCCCCTGTTTTCTTTGGTTGAAAAAATTATTGATCCACCTTGAGCTATGATTACTTTTTTAGCCATAAATAATCCTAGGCCTGTGCCATCTGGTCTAGCTTTTTTAGCATTATCTGCTCTATAAAACTTTGTGAATAAACGATGAACAACTGATGCTGGTACACCCATTCCATTATCCTGTACTCTCACCTCGATAGTATTAGATTTATTTTCTAGGAAGACATTAATTTCACCATTTTGCTGGGTGTAGTGAATAGCATTATCTAAAAAGTTCATAATTACCTGTCGAGTTTTCATTTCATCCACACTGATTACTGGAAAGTGTGCTGGTTTTTTATATATTATCCTAATATCCCGTGCATGGGCAGTTTCATAAACTAGATTTATTTCATCTTCAATTATCTTAGATAAATCACAATTGCTTCTGTCAATGTTGAATTTCCCTGTTTGTAGCCTGGAAATATTAAGTAAATCAGATATTAAATAGACCATGCGCTGAGAGCTGTCAAAAGCCTGTATCAGCATTTGTCTCTGCTGTTTAGTAATTTCGCCTGCATCGCCCTCAACAACCATGCTTAAATAGCCTTTTACTGATGTAAGGGGTGTCCGAAGTTGGTGTGAAGCCATACTAATGAAATCATCCTTTGTTTCATCAAGTAATTTAAGCTTAGTGTTCACTTTAGTTAGATCTTTGGTTGCTTGATTGATCTTATCCTGTAAAGTAATATTAAAATTTTGAATTTCTTTATAACGAAGTGCATTCTGTAGACTAATTGCAATTTCATCTGATGCGATACCAATAAGGCGTATGTCGTTATCGTTATATGATCTACCTGATTGCATAGGTCCAAATATTAAATAACCAATATCATCATGCTTTGCTCTTAGCCTGACCGATATAGCTACCTCGTACTTTTGTAATGTTTTAAGAAGAGTATTATTTTTAGATAAAGATAATTCATCGGCAACGACTAAGTTAGAAGTTGTTTTTTTAAGCATATTTAATAATTCTAAATTAGCTGAAGAAGTAGAATCGTTAAGTAGAAAAATTATAGTCTTTGATCTAATCGCATTAGATAAAATATTGATAGATCGAGACTGAATATCTTCTGGGTCAATACTACCAACTAGCTGATTACCTAATTTATCAATAATATCCTGTATTTCATAGTAGTTCTGATAAAAAATTCTTTTAGTTAACTTGTTGAAGATATTATTGACTGGTTGAAACAAAATAATTGTTATACAGGTTATTATTATAAGGTAGACAAGGACACTAAATGGTAATTTATAATTAATAAGATGAACACTTAAGGCTAATAATGGAACAACGAACAATATTAGTATTGCTGTTAAGGAAATAAAGTAGCCAAGAGATCGAACTATAACAATTCTTATATTAAAAAGTTTCTGAGTCGTTATGGCAACGTAAATACTAATAATCATTACTAGAAGTCCAAAATACCCAATGACATTGAGCTCTTTTACGACAGATCTTGTATGAATGATGAATGGAAATATTAGGTTTGTGGAAATATTTGACAAGATGGCGATAATAATTCCACAAAGAATAATATATATTGCTGTTTTTTCTAAGCCTTTTGAGGTCCATGCCTTACGCACCAGGATTCCGAGAAATAAGCATGCATAAATCAAGAGTGTGCTGATATATAGATATGAGACTGGCAAGAAAATAACACTAAGGACATTGGACTGAATTGATATTTTTACGATAGAGTTTGTAAAAATTAAGATAAAGAATACTAAATTAATAATAAAACCTGGCAGAATAATATATTTTTCTAGTCTGTGG
>CAIUOC010000014.1 GCA_903900685.1 uncultured Candidatus Saccharibacteria bacterium
ATAGTACCGACGTGCCAGGAGAAATGAATAAATCGGGTAGCGTAATAGGTAGTCTAGAAATTAATTCGCTATCGATTGGCCAAGAAATTAATACGGGTAATTCAAGTTCAAGAACTGACTCAACAGATGTTGGTAAAAAGGTTAAGGTATATGGGAAGACGATAAGCCCCAATCATGTAACAATATTTGGTAAACAAAGTTATTATATTAAAGTACTATAATTATTGATCTAGAATTCGCTCATTAGTGTCTTAGAATCAAACTCTAACCCGAGCCAAGAACTGCGATAACCTAATTGATCTTTAATGAGAGCTTAATAGCTAAATAACACTTTACAAATTACGACTTATTCTCTATACTAGTCAGGTAACACGTACATTTTATGCAATTTGTACTGAATTTATATAAATTATTAATCTATAAATAGCAGGAGTTATAAAAACAATGGCAGAAAATTTTGACAGAAGTAAACCTCATGTAAACGTTGGAACAATGGGACACGTTGACCATGGTAAAACAACACTAACAGCAGCAATTACTACAGTTCTTTCTAAGAGACTTCCAACTAGTATCAACAAGCCTATTGCTTATGATCAGATTGACAATGCTCCAGAAGAAAAGCAACGTGGTATTACTATTGCTACTTCTCACCAAGAGTATGAAAGCGAAAACCGACACTACGCTCACGTAGATATGCCTGGTCACGCTGACTATGTTAAGAACATGATTACTGGTGCTGCTCAAATTGACGGTGCTGTTTTAGTTGTATCCGCAGCTGATGGTCCTATGCCTCAGACTCGTGAACACGTACTTCTTGCTAAGCAAGTTGGTGTTCCATCAATCCTAGTATTTATGAACAAGATGGATCTTGCTGATGAAGAACTAGTTGACTTAGTTGAAGAAGAAATTCGTGATCTACTAGAAAAGTATGACTTTGACCGAGATTGTCCTATCATCCGTGGTTCTGCCACTAAAGCTCTTGCTGGTGATAAGGAAAATGAAGATGCAATCATGGAATTAGTTGCAGCTATGGATACTTATATCCCTCAGCCTAAACGAATTCTTGATAAGCCATTCCTAATGCCTATCGAAGACGTATTCTCAATTAAGGGTCGTGGAACAGTTGCTACTGGTCGTATCGAACAGGGTATCGTTAAAGTTAACGA
Organism: uncultured Candidatus Saccharibacteria bacterium; assembly: GCA_903900685.1. Taxonomy (GTDB): domain Bacteria; phylum Patescibacteriota; class Saccharimonadia; order Saccharimonadales; family UBA4665; genus CAIYEO01. The sequence continues at coordinate 1,167 of CAIUOC010000014.1, forward strand.
AGAAATTGAAATCGTTGGTATCAAGCCTACAACTAAGAGCGTTGTAACTGGTGTTGAAATGTTCAAGAAGAATCTTGACCAAGGACAAGCTGGTGATAACGTTGGTATCCTACTACGTGGTGTTGAACGAGATAACATTGAAAGAGGCCAAGTTCTTGCTAAGCCTGGATCAATCACTCCTCATACTGAATTTGATTCTGAAGTATATATCCTTACTAAAGACGAAGGTGGACGACATACTCCTTTCTTCAAGGGATATAAGCCACAGTTTTACCTACGAACCACTGATGTTACTGGTGAAGTTGAACTTCCAAAGGACAAAGAAATGGTTATGCCAGGTGATACAATCACTTTCAAGGTTAAATTACTTGCCCCTATCGCTATGGAACAGGGACTACGCTTCGCTATTCGTGAAGGTGGACGAACTGTTGGTGCTGGTGTTGTAACTAAGATCATTAAATAAGAAGAAACATTTATAGTACATTAATTATGGTAGAAACTAAAAAAGCCCCAGTAACAAAGCAGAGAATAAGAATTAGACTAAAGGCCTATGACCACAAAGTTATAGATCAAGCCGCTAAGCAGATCATAGATACAGCTCTTCGAACAGGAGCTACTCTATCTGGTCCTATTCCTCTACCTACTGAGCGAAACTCATTTACTGTAATAAAGAGCCCTCATGTTTACAAAAAAGGACGTGAGCAGTTCGAAATGCGTATCCATAAACGTCTTATTGATGTATATGATCCAACTCCAAAGACTATCGATTCATTAACTAGCTTGAGTCTTCCTGCTGGTTGTGACGTCGAAATAAAAATGTAATATCTTTGTAGTTTATACAACATATTGACAGATGTAGAGTAAATTGGTACTCTATTATGGTATTCATTAAAAAATACTTAGTTAAAAGGACGGTCTTTAAAGAGATACCTCTAGTAACTAAGGTTTTTTATTACCTAGCCAGGTAACATTAATTAACTAATAAGGAATTAAATAGTGAAAGCATTAGTCACAAGAAAAATCGGAATGACTAGCACCATAAATAAAAATGGTGTTGTTGAAGCTATAACTCTACTTTCTGTTGGTGATAATGTTGTAACTCAAATTAAAAACTCTGAGCGAGATGGCTACACAGCTATCCAGGTTGGTTTCGAATCTAAGAAGGACATCAATAAAGCTCAGGTAGGACATGCTAAGGCAGCTGGTGTTACTCCTCGTTACTTCCGTGAATTTAGAATCTCCGATGATGTTGAGATGCCTGAAGTAGGAACTAAAATGACTGCTGATACATTTGAAGTTGGTGACATGGTTCATGCTACTGGTACTTCGAAGGGTAAAGGTTGGGCTGGTACTATTAAGCGACATAACTTCCATCGTCAGCGAGCAACTCATGGTGGTAAAGGAAATACTCGAAAACCAGGTTCAATTGGATCAATGTATCCTCAGCATATTTTTAAAGGTAAGAAAATGGCCGGACAAATGGGTCATGTTAAGACAACTGTAACTAAGCTAACTATAGCTTTAGTCAACACTGAGCTTAATGTAATTGGCGTTAAAGGTGCAGTACCTGGACCTCGTAAGGGTATCGTTATCATAAAGGGAGCAAAATAAGATGAGTGTCGCCACATATACTTCTACCGGAACTAAGGCAACAACTGCTGCTAAGTTAGATAAAAATGTATTTGGCGTGACTGTCAATAATTACGAAACTCTAAAAACTGCTTATCTTGCTTACCTTGCAAATGGTCGCCCTAACCTAGCTGTCACCAAGACTCGTGGTGAAGTTCGTGGTGGTGGTAAAAAGCCATGGAGACAAAAAGGAACTGGTCGTGCTCGATTTGGTTCAAGTAGAGTACCTATCTGGCGTGGTGGTGGTATTACCTTTGGTCCTACTGGCGAAGAAAACTACAAGATTACCTTACCTGTACGAACTAAGCGACTTGCAATACGTCAGGCCCTATCTCTAGGCGCTATAGACAATAAGATAGTAGTTATAGAGGATATTAAGCTAAAAAGTCCTAAGACAAGCTTAGTATCTGCCTTACTTACTAAACTAAACCTAACTGGCCGTATTCTTATGGTAGTCGACACAAAGACTGATGATTTAGTACAAGCTACTAATAACCTAAAAGGCGTTAAGTTAATTGCTGCAAATTATCTAAATACATACGACGTTATCAATGCTGATCACATATTAGTTACTACTGCTGGTCTTACTAAGATTAGCGAATGGTTAGGAGAGGCTAAATAATATGAGTGATGTTTTCAAAGCCGTTGCCTTACAGCCCCTAATGAGTGAAAAAGCTTTTAATTTCGCTGAAAAAGATAATCGCTATGTATTTATTGTACCTTTAAATGTTAATCGTCATACAGTTGCTTCTGCAGTTGAAACTCAATTTGGAGTTACAGTAGAAAAAGTAAACATGATCCGTGTTAAGGGTAAGAAGAAAACTACTCAGGTTCGTGGCCGTCGTTCAATCAAAGGACGCAACAGTGATTTTAAGAAAGCTTATGTACTAGTTAAAGAAGGTCAAAGCATTCCTATTTTCCAGACTGAAGAAACCAAGAAGAAGCCTGAAGTAAAAGCAAAGGGTAAAAAATAATGCCAATTAAAACCTATAACCCAACAACACCAGCCCGACGTGGCATGACTAGCCAAGACTTTGATGAGATTACTACTAAGAAACCTCTAAAGTCACTACTAGCTGTAAAAAGACGCGGTAATGGACGCAACAACCAAGGACGTATCACAGTTCGGCATAAAGGTGGTGGTGCTAAGAAGTTTTACCGAATGGTGGATTTCCGAATGGAACCAGGCCTAACTGCTACTGTTGAAGAAATTGAATATGATCCAAACCGTTCTGCTCGTATTGCTCGAGTTCTTGACAACATGGGTAAGTATCACTATATTATTGCTGCTAATGGAATGCGTGTTGGACAGGTTATTAAGAGTGGTGATAATGCTCCTATTGAAACTGGAAACCTTCTATCCCTAAAAGCTATCCCAACTGGTTCTACTATTTATGAAATTGAAATGATGCCAGGCAGTGGCGCTAAGATGGTTCGTTCAGCTGGTAATAGTGCTCAGCTACTAGCCAAGGACGGAGATTATGCTCAGGTTCGACTTCCAAGTGGTGAAGTAAGACTTGTTCATTTAACTTGTATGGCTCGAATCGGTGGTGTTGGTAACATTAAGCATCAGAACATTAAGATAGGTAGTGCTGGACGAAATCGTCGTCGCGGTATCCGCCCATCTGTTCGTGGTGTTGTTATGAATGCTGTTGATCACCCACACGGTGGTGGTGATGGTGGACGTCACGGTATCGGTGGTGGTAAGAACCATGGAACAAGTCCTAAGACTCCTTGGGGTCAAAAGACACTTGGATTCAAGACAAGACGCCGTAAAGGTACTAGCCAATTTATCGTAAGGACTCGTCATCAGGCGAAGAGAAGGAAATAAGATATGAGTCGTTCACTTAAAAAAGGTCCATTTATAGATCCAAAATTAGCAAAGAAAGTTGCCGGACTTGGCAATGAAGATCGTACCATTATTAAAACATGGGCACGAGCTTGTACTATTCCACCAGAATTTGTTGGACGTACTATTGCTGTTCATAACGGTAAAGTTCATGTTCCAGTATTTATTACCGAAAACATGGTTGGTCACAAGCTTGGTGAATTTTCACCAACTCGTAAATTCCGATCTCATGGTGGTAAGCTCGCGAAAGGTAAGAAGTAGGAAATATTATGTCAGTAAAAGCTATATCTAAAGCCATTCAGATCAGCCCACGAAAAGTTGCAGTTGTTGCAGCCCTAGTTCGAGGACGTAGCGTTAATGATGCCCTAGTTATCCTAGAGCATACTCCTCGTCGTTCAGCTCAGGCAGTCGCTAAGACTATCATGAGCGCACGTGCTAATGCCGACAACAACCACAACATGAAGCCTGATACTCTAGTTATTACTGAGATTTATGTTACTCCTGGACCACGACTTAAGAGATTCCGACCAGTTGCTCGTGGATCAGCTCATCCTTACCAACACAAAACGTCTCATCTTCGAGTTGTAGTTGATGGTGAAATGAGACAGGTTAAGACTAAAGAAGATATCGCAGCTAAGAAAAAGATTGAAGGAGCTAAGTAATGGGACAAAAAGTTAATCCAATTAGTTATAGACTACAGCTCAATAAAGATTGGCGCAGTAAGTGGTTTGCTTCGAAGAAGGACTACGCAACATTCTTAGCTCAAGATCTAAAAGTCCGTAAGATGATTATAGATAAACTAGGATCTCGTGCTGCTATTAATAAGGTAGATATTGAACGCTCTCCTAACCTAGTTACAGTTACTATTATGACAGCTAAGGCTGGTGTAGTTATTGGACGAGGCGGTAGTGGTGCTACTGAACTTAAGAATGCTATTGAAGCAATCTATCAGATTCCTAGCCGTGTAAACATCGAAGAAGTTAAGAAGCCTGAACTTTATGCAAAACTTGTAGGTGAAAACATTGCTCATCAGATTGAGCGAAGAATTTCATTCCGTCGTGCAATTAAATCAACTGCTGCTGCAACCATGCGTTCTGGTGCTAAGGGTATTCGTATTCAAGTTGCTGGACGACTTAACGGTGCCGAAATGTCACGAACTGAAAAAGAATTCCAAGGTAGCGTTCCATTACATACCCTACGCGCAAATATAGATTACGCTCACGTTAGCGCCCATACTCCAGCTGGAATTATTGGTGTTAAGGTGTGGATATATAAAGGGGATGTACTCTAATGTTAGCTCCTAAAAGAACAAAATTCAGAAAGATCCGCAAGGGTAGAATCACTGGTGTTGCAACTAGTGGTAATACAATTGCTTTCGGAGACTTTGCCTTGCAGAGTCAGGGTAGTGAGAGAATCACTGCTCGTCAGATTGAAGCTGCTCGTCAAGCTATGACTCGTCATATTAAGCGTGGTGGTAAGATTTGGATCCGTATTTTCCCACATATTTCAGTTACTAGAAAACCACAAGACGTTAAAATGGGTAGCGGTAAAGGAAATCCAGAATTTTTTGTAGCTAAGGTTCGACCAGGTACAATCTTGTTTGAAATGCAAGGTGTTGATGAACCAATTGCGAGAGAAGCTATGAGACTTGCTGCACATAAACTGCCTATCAAAACTAAGTTTTTGGTTAAGGAGGATGTATAGTATGAAAACTGTTGATATCCGTAAAATGAACACTGAACAATTAACGCTTGAGACTACTAATTTACGCGAAGAAATAGCTCAAATGCGAAGAAAAATAGCAATGGGTGAAATTACCAATGTTCGGGCAATTAGAATCAAACGTAAGGATTTAGCTCGCGTACTTACAGTACTCAGCGAACAGCTAATTAAGGAGACTGCATAATGGCTAAAGCACTAACAGGTACAGTTATGTCAGCTAAGACCGATAAGACTATCGTAGTTAAAGTCCAGACAAGAAAAACTCACCCAATCTATAAGAAGCAGTTTACTACTTCTAAGAGATTTATGGTTCATGATGAGAAGAACGTTGCTAAAATTGGCGATAAGGTTTCATTTGTTGAAACACGTCCAATTTCAGCTCGTAAACACCATAAGTTAGATAAGATTCTAACACCTGCCGTTATAGTTCATAAGGATGAGGAGACTACTGTATGATTCAGCAAGAATCAAGACTAAGTGTTGCCGATAATTCTGGTGCAAAGGAAGTCCTATGTATCCGTGTTCTTGGCGGTACAAGAAGACGCTATGCACGAGTTGGTGACGTTATTGTTGCTACCGTTAAGCAAGCATCACCTGTTGGAACTGTTAAAAAGAAATCAGTTATTAGAGCTGTTGTTGTTCGTACTAAATATCAGATCAATCGCCGAGATGGATCAACGATTAAGTTTGATGATAACGCTTGTGTGATTATTGATGAGAATAAATTACCTAAAGGCACTAGAATATTTGGCCCAGTACCAAGAGAACTTCGAGAACTTGGCTATGCTAAAATTATTTCTCTTGCACCGGAGGTCCTATAATGAGAACTAAAGTTAAAACTATATTTAAGATCCGCCTAAAGAAGGAAGATACTGTAATCGTCCGAAGCGGTAAATATAAGGGTAAAATTGGCAAGATTGTGGCCACTCATCCAAGTCTAAATAAGGTTACCGTCGAAGGCGTCAACTTGGCTAAAAAATCAGTTAAGCCAAATAAGCAGTATCCTCAAGGAACAATTATGGAAATTACTCGCCCAATCTGGGTATCTAAAGTAGGTATTTATGACACTTCTACAAAGAAAGCCACGAAAGTAAGCTACAAAGTAGCTGCTGATGGTACTAAGAAGCGTGTCATGAAGTCTAGCGGCAAGGAGATTATATAATGGCTGATAAAACTCAATATACTCCAAGGTTAAGAAAAGATTATAATGATAAGTTTGTTGCTGAGCTTCAAAAAGAATTAAATCTTAAAAACGTACATCAAGTTCCAGTTTTAAAGAAAGTTGTTCTAAACGTTGGTCTTGGAAGAGCAATGGACGACAAAAAGATTATGGAAATTGCAACGAATACTATCACTAAGATTACTGGTCAGCATCCTGTTCAAACTTCAGCTAAGAAATCTATTGCTGGTTTCAAACTTCGTGAAGGAAATAAGATTGGCCTGAAAGTCACACTTCGTGGCGATAAAATGTATGAATTTACCGATCGACTTATAACCGTAGTCCTACCAAGGCTTCGTGACTTCCACGGCGTTAGCTTAAAGTCATTTGACGCACAGGGAAACTACTCACTTGGAATGACTGATCAATCAGTATTCCCTGAACTGTCATTCGAGGAGACTAACACCCCTCATGGACTTCAAATAGTATTTAATATTAAGTGTATGAATAAAACAGACTCGAAGGCACTTCTAACTAAGTTTGGTTTGCCCTTTGAGAAAGGTAAGGAAGTTTAACTATGGCTAAGAAATCAATAATTGCTCGTGATCTTAAACGTCAGAAGATGATTAAGAAATATGAAGCTAAGAGAAATGAGCTAAAGAGCATTGGTGATCTTGATGGTCTAGCTAAACTACCGAGAAATTCATCACCAACCCGTTGGAAAAATCGCTGTATCGAGACTGGTCGACCTCGTGGCTATATGAGAACTTTTGGATTAAGCAGAATCAGCTTTAGAGAGCATGCTTCCAAAGGCGAAATTCCTGGTGTAACTAAATCGAGCTGGTAAAGAAAGGATATAAATGAACGCATCAACCGACCCCATTGCTGACATGTTAACCCGCATTAGAAATGCGAGTGCTGTTCGTAAGCATAATATTAATTTACCTTATTCAAAGGTTAAGTTTGCTATTGCTAAAATTCTTTCTGATAATGGCTTTATTACAAAAGCTAAGGTAAAAGACGCTGAAGATGGATTGGGAAAAATTTTAGTCCTAGATTTATTTCCAACTAATTCAAATCCTCACATCACTGAAATTCAAAGAATTAGTAAACCTGGACGAAGAAGCTATACATCAGTCGCTAACATTCCGACAAACCGAAGAGGTCGAGGTATTTATATCATCTCAACATCTAAAGGTATGATGACTGGATCTGAAGCTAAGAAAGCTGGTATCGGCGGAGAGTTAATTTGTAAGGTATTATAAAATGAGTAGAATCGGAAGAGCACCAATCCAAATTCCAAGCGGCGTAGTAGTTACTATTGAGCCAGATGAAATAAAAGTTGAAGGACCTAAAGGAACTTTAACTCAGTTCACATTACCTGATATCACTGTCAGTCAGAGTGAAGGTTTTATAAATGTAACTCGAGCTAATGATGAACCAAAAGTAAGATCTAAGCACGGACTTATGAGAAGTTTAGTTGCTAATATGGTTACTGGAGTAACAACAGACTTTGAGAAGAAACTGGAAATTAATGGAGTTGGCTATAGAGTAGCATTAGCTGGCTCAGATCTTAAAATGCAACTTGGTTTCTCTCACGAAGTAATCTTTCATATTCCAGCAGGTATTACTGTCAAGGTTGAAGCTAACGTTATAACTATATCTGGTATTAGTAAACAACAAGTCGGTCAGGTAGCAGCACAAATAAGAGCATTAAAGAAACCTGAACCATATAAGGGTAAAGGCATTAAGTATGTCGGTGAGAGAATTATCCGTAAAAGCGGTAAAAGCGGTAAGGAAAAATAATCATGAATAAAACCACAGATAAAATCAAGCATAAACAACTTCGAGCACGAAAAGTGCGCGCTGTACTCGTTAAGAATACTGAGCGACCAAGACTTTCAGTGTTTATTAGCAATAAGAATATAACAGCTCAAATAATTGACGATAATACAGCAACTACACTAGCATATGCAACAACTATTGGACAAAAAAATACCGGTAAAACAATGTCAGATAAAGCTGCTTGGGTTGGCGAAGCTATAGCTAAAACAGCCAAAACTAATAAAATTATTAAAGTTGTTTTCGATAGAGGTCCTAGGCTTTATCATGGAAGAATAAAAGTGCTAGCTGATAAAGCTAGAGAATCAGGATTGGAGTTTTAATATGGTTGCTGACACTAATACAAATCGACGACCTGAACGAGTAATTGAAAAGAAAGAGTTTGATGAGCGAATGCTTCATATTGATAGAGTAGCTCGTGTTGTTCGTGGTGGTCGTAGATTTAGATTCCGTGCACTTGTTGCAGTTGGTGACCATAAAGGTAGAATTGGAATTGGAAGCGCTAAAGGTGCAGACGTCACTACTGCCGTTACTAAAGCTACAGACGTTGCAAAGAAGCACATGGTTACTGTTAGCCTTTACAAGGGTACACTACCGCACGAAGCTGAAGCTAAGGTTTCTGGCGCTCGAATTATGATTAAGCCTGCTAGTACTGGTACTGGTCTTATTGCTGGCGGTGTTGTTAGAACAGTTCTTGAAATAGCCGGTGTTAAAGATGTACTAAGCAAGTCACATGGTTCTTCAAATCGAACTAACATGGCTTACGCTACTGTTAAGGCTCTTGAAAGTATAGTTGATGCTAAGGACTGGATTACTAATAATAATCCAAATAAAGAAGTTGTGAAGAAGGCTAAATAATGAAATATAATGAATTTGATATAACTAAGCATAAGCGCGGCGATCGAGTTGGTCGTGGTATTGCTGCTGGTAAAGGTAAAACCGCTGGTCGTGGTACTAAGGGCCAGAAATCTAGAACTGGCTCAAAGAAGAAGCCTGGTTTCTCAGGTGGACAAACTCCACTTATGCAGAAACTTCCTAAGCTTCATGGATTCCGTTCTTATAGAACTAAATCTGAAGTTGTTTACACAGGACAGCTTGAAGAACTCAAGGGTACAACAGTTGATACTCACGTATTAGCAGAAAACGGTCTTATTAGCTCACCATTCGTTATTACTAAACTAATACTTAACGGTGATCTTAAGAAGAAGCTAACTGTAACGCTACAGTCAGCTAGTGCAAGTTCTATAGCAGCCATTGAAGCTGCTGGTGGTAAGTTCGTTAAAATCGAACAAGTTAAGCGACCAAAAACTTCTGTTAAAGAAGATAAGCCTACAAAAACTACTGCAAAATAGTTTAGTGTATAATTAGATAATATTTAGAGTAAGGGGATAGTAGACAGGATGAACTGGAAGGTAATCGGACGATCGCTCACAGAACCAGAAATGCGAAAGCGTATATTGGCTGTTCTTGGAATGTTACTTGCTTTTCGTATTCTTACTCATATCCCAGTACCTCTAGCTAATGCCCAAACCCTAAAACAACTACTAGAGAATCTTTTTACAACTTCTAGTAATTCTAACTTTCTTAGTTTTATTAATACATTATCTGGTGGTGCGCTAGCTAACTTTTCGATAATGCTTGCTGGACTTGGTCCATACATTAATGCCTCGATTATTATGCAGCTTCTAACCAAAGCACTACCTAGACTTGAGGCATTACGTCAAGACGGCGAATCAGGCCAGAAGAAGATTAATCAATATACTCGTATGTTAACTTTCCCACTGGCTATTATTCAGTCTATTGGTGCTATTTATTTAGTTCGACAATCCGCACAATCTATCAGTGGAATTGGAGATATCACAGCTCACACTTCTTTAATCCAGTGGGTTCTTATGGTTGCTTCACTCACCGGTGGATCAATGCTACTTATGTGGCTTGGTGAACTAATTACAGAAGAAGGTATTGGTAACGGTATTTCGCTTATTATTACTGTTGGAATTGTTTCTCGACTCCCATCTTCAGTTCTTGGAATTGTATCCGCAACAACTACTAAAGCAAAGAATATTCAATTATTTGGACAATCACTACCTTTCACTTACCAGCAAGCTTTCTCAACTATAATGGTAATTCTATCTATTGTTATTCTGACTTGGCTGGTTGTTAAGTTAAATGAAGCGTCAAGGCGTATTACTATTAACTACGCCAAAAGAGTTCAAGGAAATAGAGCTTATGGGGGCGTCACAACTACCTTACCGGTAAAATTAATTACAGCCGGTGTTATTCCAATTATATTCGCAGTCGCATTTTTGAGCGTTCCAAGTTTTGTTGGCCAGATATTAACTAGTATGAAGAGTGCTAATCTTCAACACCTAGGAACGCAGCTGACAAACATATTTCAATCTCCTTCCGCTCAGACTTTTGCTACTCAAGGAAGTAAAGCTTATATATATCCAGTAGCCTATTTCTTATTAGTCTTCATATTTACTTTCTTCTATACCAGTATTACTTTCAATGCTAAAGAAATATCTGAAAATTTACAAAAACAAGGTGGATTTGTCGAAGGTGTAAGATCTGGTAAACAAACAGAGAAATACCTAGGTAAAATTGTTAACCGACTAACTTTATTTGGAGCAACGGCATTAGGTTTACTAGCTATTTTACCAATTATTGCCCAGATATTTATCAATACCAATATTGCCATCGGTGGAACTAGTGTTCTAATCCTAGTGTCCGTATCACTTGAAACATTGCGTGCTATAGAGTCAAGAGCCTTAATGGTGACATATGACCAATATTCACAGCCAGACTTCTTCTATGAGGCTGAAAATGGCGCAGAAGCAGCACTTGGAGCTAAGAGACTTAAGTTTGGTATTCCAAGACTTTTGAAGAAAAAATCTCAGAAAAAAGATAAGAATTAATTTCGATTATCTAATTTAAACCATTTATATTCAGTACTCATATTTATCTTTCAGGAAATCAACAAAATCAGGGGATTCATCAAATATTTTTGGCTCACGTAATATTGGCGTTGGTCTTGCTTCGCCATCTCCTTTGATATCTGTAGAATGATTTAGAATTTGATTTTCGCTAAGACCATATTCGCCTAGAATTTCCTTGGCAGCATCGAGAACTAAATTAGCAGTTTCGGTACTCCGCATTCCAGCGTCACTATCTCCTAAATAATGAGTATCGCTTGCTAATACTAATAAGAAAAAATTTCCTCTTTCATTAATAGGTATACTTTCTATTTGTTGCCTAAAAAACTCTAATGCGGAATTGCGCTCATCTAATTGAGCTTCTTCTGTAAGACTTCCTCTTTCTGGTGAATTTTCGTCTCTCTGGTATTTTTCGTGCCTTTGAAAAACGATTTCAGTATCACCGATTGATAATTCTCTTGGAGATAGATCGGCTCTAATTAAACTATTTGTAACTTCTGGATTATTAATTGAGTTTGCAATTATATCTTCAAGTCAGTTAGTTGCTGCGTTCCCTGCCTGCTCAACATCTGCCACAGATAGCATTGGCGTAGGATCTATTATGCGCGGTAAGCCTGGTGATATATTTTCGGGTAACCAAACCTTTCAGCAATACTTGAGCGCAAATAAAAGTGGTTCATTGGCTTCAACTCTAGGTGGATACGTATATATTTACCAGTCCGCCTCAAAGCCATGCAGCGGAAGCACCACAAACATGATTCAAATGAATGCTGAGACTGCAGCAAAATCAATATTCAAATAAATAAAACAGCGAACATTGATTTAACTATCGGGACTGAAATATCTATCTAGTTATCTTATAACAATCTGATTTAAGAATAGGCTAAATATTAAGATACGACACCGCTAACAAGTTTACGTCAATCTACCGATTCTGGCAGAAATCCGTATATATTTAAAAGAAGCCATTTATCAGTTTGATTATTATTTATATTATCCAAAAGCTTATCAGGTAGTATCTGTTTATTATTTTTTAAACTCATTGTTAAGCATTTTATCAGTACAAACATCTATTGCCTGTTTAAAGTTGTTGAATAAAAAAGACCTTTCTACAAAAAATCATAGGA
>CAIUOC010000015.1 GCA_903900685.1 uncultured Candidatus Saccharibacteria bacterium
ATACAACGCATCAAAAAGAAGCCGTGATATTGCAGAAATAGTCTTTAAGAATATAGATAATTATTCTGGTGATAATTCAGAAGAAAATACTCAAACAACTGAAAAATAATAACTAAAGAATAAATCTTCTAGTCTCGTTAGGAAAAGGAGATGAGAATATTGCTTCCGTGATGAGACTAGAAGTTTCATTTAAAAGAGGCTTCATTTGCGCCTCCTCTTCTTTATTGAATCTACCAAGTACAAAGTCAGCACTGTCAATTTGTTCTGGAGACTTTGGTCCAACTCCAATTCTAATTCGACCGAAATCTTCACCTAACTGAGAGATAATAGATTTGATTCCATTATGCCCTGCGCTGGATCCGCCCATGGTAATTTTAATGCTACCAAAATTAATATCTAGTTCGTCATGAACGACAATAATTTTTGCATTAGAAATCTTGTAGAAGTTGCTAATTTTCTGAACAGCATTACCAGATAGGTTCATCATAGTTGTTGGTTTTACTAGGTATACCTTTGTATCTCCAATATTCTTATCGGCAACTAAACAGCTCATATCTTTCTTGTTAATCCAGCTTTCTATATCATGATCGTGGGCAAACTGATCAATTGCACGAAAACCAATATTATGACGAGTGTTATCGAAGTCCTTACCTACATTTCCAAGGCCAACTACTAAGAATGTCCTAGACATACTAAGAGTATATAAAGGAGCACTAGAGACTACATCGGGTTTTTTTTGCTGAAATAAGGCCATTACAATTACTAAGTATAACTATGTTTCGTAAAAATATGTATTATTTCCCTTTATTGTAGGTAGGGCTTTGTCCGTGTTTATGGGTAACGTGTTTTTCGATAAACCATAATTGTATAGGTGTACCGGCAAAGCTGTAAACATATCTAAGGTTCTTTTCTAGGTATCTTCTATAGCTCCAGTGAATGAATTTAGTACTACTACCAAATATCTTAAAGCTAGGACATTCGTTTTCAGATTCTTGAACCATATAGTTAAGTTTTGGCATTCGGTTCTTAAGTCCAGCTGGCGGATGTCGCTCAATTGTATTTTGTAGCCACTTGTTAAGATCTTTAGTAGCAATTCTCTGCTTTCTAGTTTCTTCAATTTCTGTAACTACTTCAAATATCTTAGTTACGTTTTGGCCAGTTACTGAGCTTGTGAAAATTAGAGGTGCCCAGGCAACAAAGTCAAAGGTATGAGCGATTTGAACAGCTAATTCGTCTCTCGTAAATGGAGTTTTGTCTTCGACTGCATCCCATTTAGATACTACTAGCAATAATCCTTTTCCAGCTTCCTTGATCATGCCGGCAATTTTTTGATCAAGAGCGACGTTTAGTTCGTCGGCAGTCATGAGTAGTAAACAAATATCTGCCTGATCAATGGCTTGAAGCGTTCTAAGGTAACTGAAATACTCAATTCCTCTTTCTATTTTGCCACTCTTTCTAATTCCAGCTGTATCTAGTATTTCAATATCCCTATCATGGAAACGAATAGTATTTCTGTTTATGTCTCTAGTAGTTCCAGCAACGTCTGCAACGATTGCTTGTTGTTTTTTAGATAAACTATTAAACAAATGTGATTTACCTACATTTGGTCGTCCAATTAATGCAACCCTTAGTAGATTGTCTGGTGCGCTGGCTCTAGCCTTAGGAATAAGTGCAATAACTTTATCTAGCAGTGTATTTATATTTCTGTTCTGAGTAGTAGAAGTTTCTACGAGATCCGTAATACCAAGTCTAATAAAGTCAGATTCACGGTTATTGTTTATGTCGTCTGACTTATTTACAACCAATATGACGGGTTTTTTGCTTCTAAGTGCCATCTTAGCAACTTTTCTATCTTCTTCGGTTACAGATGACCCAGCTTCAACGACAACCACAATTACATCAGCTCCATCAACGGCTTGAGTGATTTGGTCCTGAATAGTTAATTCAAAGTCATCTTCAGGGTCTTTCATACCAGCTGTGTCGACAATCCAAAAATCTTGGTACTTCCAATTAGCTTTAGCACTTATAGAGTCCCTTGTAGTTCCAGATTCTCGGGCAACAATAACTTCCCTCCTAGATAGGATGGTATTAAACAAACTAGACTTACCGACATTAGCACGGCCGACTATAGCAACAATAGGTAATCTTTTCATTAATATATTATGTCAGATTTTTAAACAAAAATCCAGTCTCCAATTTTTTGATCACCCAAGTCATAGTCTCCAAACTTAACTCGGTGTAGTTTTATGACTTTATATCCTAAGAAATCGAAGGTTCTGCGTATTTGGCGATTACGGCCCTCACTCATGCTAACCTGCCACTTGTCATTGCCTCCTAGAAGCTTTAATCTGCTATATCCGTCTTCTAGAAAAACTCCTTCTTCAATCTTCTGCTTATCTTCATCTTCAAGAATTTTGTCCAGTTTTACATTATAGACTTTCATCTTATTGTTGGATGGATGACTTAGCTTTTGGTTAAGATGTCCATCATTTGTCATTAAAAGCAATCCCGTTGAGTTCCTATCTAATCTTCCAATTGGTTTAAGATTAGATAGATTCTCGGGAATTAAATCATAGACAGTCTTACTACCTTGCCCTTCACGGCTGACTACATATCCAAATGGTTTATTTAGTTGAATTGTTTGGACTTTGACCTCATTCGGTAGCAGTTTTCCATCTAATTCAATCTTATCCGACTCTTCTACTCCTTGACCCAAATCAGGTATTTTCGAATTAACTAAAACTCTTCCTTCAGAAATAGCTTTGTCAGCATTGCGCCTCGAAAGATCAGTTGTTTTAGCGAGGAACTGATTTAGTCTCATAGTACTTACTTATGAATCTTGATGTTCTTCGGGTTTAGGTTCAGAAGCTTCTTCAGGAGTAATGATTTCAGCTTGCTCATTTTCGTGATTTTCTTCTTGCTGAACTAGGTTTTCAAGTTTATCATCTTTCTGTTCTGGTTGTACTGGAGTTTCAATAGGCTGCTCAGTTATAGATTTATCGGGAATTGAATGACCATCTTGGTTAAGTAAGTTCTTAACTGAACGAGCCATATCTTCAAGCGTAACTTGGGATTTAACTAAATAAAGATCAGCACCAAGTTTTTCAGCTTTGGCTTTGTCTTCAGCTTGAGAGAGTGCAGTCATTACAATAACTCTGGTATTTTGGATACCCTGAGTTGATCTAAGTATATCTAGCATTTCAAAGCCACTAACCTTAGGCATCATAACGTCGCAAATAATAAGATCTGGCTTTTCTTTAACAGCTATAGCTAGGGCTTCCTCACCATCCTTAGCAGACAGTAACTGATATCCTTCTGCACTTAATCTGGCTTGGTAGATTTCTCTAAGGTTGTTGTCGTCCTCGACTAGCATAACTTTTGCCATTGCTTGATAAATTCCTTTCGTAGTAGTACTTTTTGACTTCTATAGTTATTGTAACATAAGCATGTATTTAATCTAATATTAATTCGAATACTTCTTTAGTGTAATCTATGTATTTAACCTATATTCATTTAAACATAAGCCTTATTGTGATACTATATCGTTATTAAAAATTTAAAAGAAAAAAATATATGAAAACTTTAAAAACAAAACACTTAAATAGAAAAAACTTTAAAAGAAGCCTAATAGTACTTTTAGTATTATTTGTGTCAGGCCAGCTTTTCTTTGATTATGCAGCTTATAGTAGAATACTGCAGTCTGATGGTGGTTTCACTAACTTAATACACTTGATTAGTTCAGCTAATGAAGCCCTTACTAAATTAGCGCCTACTGATCCAAAAACCGGCGATGTTTATTTGACGGGCTCTAAACTATATCTTCCTCCATATACCAATGACGGTGCGGTTTTGGGTGATTCAATTCGTTATAACTATGCTCCAAAGAGTGACTACAATAATGGTCCTGAAACTACTATTACATCAAGTCAAATTTTGAATTTTTCAGAGAATAAACTTACTGAGACTGCATCAATTGCTGAAGTATCTACGTCGCTACCTTTTCAGTGGAATTTTAGCAATAGTAGTAAAGCGTTATTAGCTGTATTTAGTTATGTTCCTAATCTTCAGGCTTGCTCTAGGCTTATTCACCTTAATTATTCTTCTAGTTTCGATAAGAGCAGTGGTCTTGTTGCTGAAGGAAGTAAGAAGTTAGCGAATGGTAAAACGATTTATTTCTACCGAGAATCGGGCTGTAATAAATTGGACCAATATCCATCAATCAGCAAACTTATGGATTACGTTAAACAAGTTCAAAGTTACTAATTATTTTTTCAATCTTGGAAATATAACATAGAAGACGCTGCCCTGGCCTAAAGTACTAACCGGAACTATCTTTGCGTTGTTCATGTCTGCTAGGGATTTAGCAATAAATAGACCAAGTCCAGTGCCACCATTGTCCCTAGTTTTGGAATTATCTACTCGATAAAACTTCTGAAATAGATGAGGAATGTCTACTTTATCGATACCCTTACCTGTATCTTGGATATAGACCTCTACGCTATCTTTAGTGCCTCTAAGACCAATTATTACCCATCCTGAATATGTGTAGACCATAGCATTGCTGACTAGTTGATTAATAATTATTGTCACATGTTTTGGATCAGCTTTTATATAATATATAGGAGAAACTGTCTTTTCACGAGACCGACTATCATTAGACATATTGAGCTCAAATTGGAGACCTCTTTCTTCTATTTGTCGCTTAAAATTAGGCACAAGTGAAAGAATTAATTCATTTAGATTAATTTCAATTGGATTATATTCTATTGCGCCCTCATCAACTTGAGCACCGGTTAATAAGTCTTCAAATAATTTACCTAATTTTTGAATTTGTTCATGAGCTTTATTTAAGTATCCTTCAACTTTTACGTTTTTATTTTCAAGTAGTGCTAGTGATATAAAGCCTTCAATTGAAGCAATTGGTGTACGCATCTCATGAGATGCAGTACTAATAAAATCAGATCTCTCTTTATCTATTTTTTGAGCTGTGTTTACATCTCTAAAAACACCAATTAATTCTTTACTAGATTTAATATCTGGATTAAGTTTTGAAAGACTTAATTTAATAGGAATATTTACGTTATCTTTTCTGGCAATAATATAGTCAGCACTAATAATATCTTTACCATCTTTTAAAATTGTCACAAATGGATTTAATATATCGGTCAATGGCTGATTATTTTTATCGACAAATTTTAAAACAGATTTATATAAGAGTCCCATAGAGTCTTCTCTGGCCCATCCGGTAAGTTGGGCCATGCCCTCGTTATATAGGCTGATAGTACCCTTCTTATCTAGAATGACTATTCCTTCATTTACTGATTGAGCTATTAAGTTAGCTTCATTTTCCGTATCAATATCTAGAGCTTTTCTAAATCTAAAAATGGACTTAATTCCAGACATAAGTCCCTACCTCTAATATAGATAAATAGTTTAGTAATATTGATTTATTGATCATGGTTATAGTTATTATCTATTTTTATTGTTAATTATGCAATCTAGACTTGAATCATGCGTCCCTGTATTTAACTTTCCCTTATCTGTTATAATAGGAAAATAGCTGGTCCTGTCGTCTAGTGGTTAGGATATCTGGTTCTCATCCAGAAGATCGCGGGTTCGAATCCCGCCAGGATCACCAATTTTGATTTAAATAATAGTTTGAAAGATTTAAGAATGTTAAAAAATAATAAGGGACTGAACCAGTCGATAGTTTTTGATATTCTAATTGCCCTATTTATTACCACCCTTATTGTTAGTAATATTTTAAGTGTAAAAATAGTTAATCAGGTGAATCACTAGTTTATGTTGCATCTCAAGGTGTTTAAATTAACAAAATAATAAACTTATTTCCCAACTAAATATCCAATAGCAATAATACATTTGTCATTTCCAAGACCTAACTTATTTATCCAATATTCATCCCTTATGCCA
>CAIUOC010000016.1 GCA_903900685.1 uncultured Candidatus Saccharibacteria bacterium
AGGAGGGGTTACAGGTCCAGGAACAACATTTCCAGCAGAATCTAGGAATGGTCCAGCTTGTTCTCCGCCAACAGTACCGCCAATAGCTGATCCAACAGTAGAGCCAATTGCACCACTAGCACCGCCAGTAGCAGCGCCTTTAAGAATTGCATCTCCGCCTTTACCTTCAACGGCAGGAACAATAGCGCCTTGAACAGCGCCAACGGCAGTAGCGCCAACAAGTGAAGCAGAGCCATATCCAGCAGCAGTGGCAGCAGCCGTAGCTCCCGCAGCCGTTTCCGTAGCCATGATTCCTGCTACCACTTCAGGAGAAGCGCCCATCATGTAAGCGCCAAGTGCGGGGATTAGTTCTGGTTGAACAACAGCAACTACTACTACAGCTACTGTAATTACCTCCGCAAGAATGTCACCGCCTCCGCCTCCACACATAACAGCTCCTTAATTTAAATGTTTAACTGTATTAAATCCTACCGTTTTGTACCCTAAATGGGAATAAAAACGCTGTGTTTTCTCAATATCTACAGCCGTTGTTTGACCAATGTAAATATCGCTAATACCTTGTTTAATAGACCAATCTTCCAATTCACCAATCAATCGAATAGCAGCGCTACTGCCACGATGCGTAGGGGCTACATAGAACCCCATATCGGTTACTCGTTCTTTTAAGCTAAAGAAGTACCGTTGCACCATCCCCGCTATGAAACCAATCAATTTTCCATCACTTTCAGCTAAATAGACAACTCCTTTAGGAATGAGTGTCATTAGCTTAATTTGCTGTTTATCTGCACGAATTTCATTAAATTCAGATTCCGAGATCATAGATTCAATCAGTTCAAAGAACTCATCAAAGCGATCATCGGTTAACTGAAAGGTTTTCATGCACCATCCACAATCATCTGAGCTAGCTTTCCCGCAGTAGAAGCTCCCGCTATGAGCTTGGGATCAAATCCTTGCTGTATCTTGTCTGGAGAGATCAATCCTTCTTTAACTGCCATTTGAACCAACATTGGATACAAATTACGGTCTAACAAAGCCTTATCCGCCATTTGACCACCACGAATAATGATCTGAGGATCAATATTGTTTTTCTGAATGATCTCTTTTAGCTTGGCAATAGATTCTTGAACCTGTGGATCAGATAAAGAAGGATCTTTAGGCTTGCCTTTGTTTGCAACTAAATCCATCACATCCTGGTTAATAGGCTGTGTAGCTAAAGCTGGATTTTCCATTTTTTTTGGGGAGGGGGAAGCGTTATCCATATTTGCCTATGAAAGGTTAAGGGCAGCAGCAATTTGCTGATGAATGTACAAGTGAGAAGCTATCCAATCGTAGAAATCATTTTCATTATTAAAGTCCACATCCAACATATTGAACGGATTATTTAGCCCTAAAAGCGATGAAAAAGCCTGATGTTCGACCTGATGAGCTAATAACCAGTCATCTAAATTGTCTGTATCAGCATCTGTTATAGGGAAAATAGGCACTGAAATGCCCTGATCCATAAAAGTATCCTGAAATAACTTGTGTTGAGTGCCATTTTCAAACAAAAACTCTCCTAGCGAATCTTTATCGCCAAACTTCACTATGGAAAGGGTCTCAAAATTCATTTGTCTGCTTTATTATCTAAACGATCAAAAATACGAGCTAACATTCCTTTAATTTCTGCAATATCTATACGGTAATCATCTTTCATTACATAACCTTTTTCAATCTCTTTAACATCATCACGAAGATCTCGCACAGCATCCCATAAGACTTTAAGAACCCATCCGATCAGCGTTCCCGCTAGGGTAGCAACAAGATTAAACAAGAATTGACTGTCCATTAGTTAGACCGCATAGTAAGGAATTTTGACATTGACACCATTCAAGTTAATGATGAGGAAATTAGCTGGTACTAACAACAAACTAGATGTGCTAAAAGTAGCATTTGCAGCAGTATTAGCAGTGTTATTAATAATTGTGACATTCATTGTGCCGTTAGGAATAGTCACATTGGCTAAAGTGAGGTTTCCAAGGCTTGTAGCAGTGTTGCCTAAACCAATTGTGGTATTACCAAGAGTAATACTGCCACTTGTGATTGCTGAGTTAGCAATAGAAATTGCCACATTAGATGCAGCAGTTAATCTACCTTGAGCATCAACCGTAAATATTCCGTTAATACTTGCATTGCCATAAACGCCAGCCGTAACAGTCGTATTGGCAAGCGACACTGTGCCATTACCCGTAATTGGGCTTGGACTTACATTGATACCAGTGCCAGCGTTAATCTGGGTTACTGTACCAGTACCCCCACCACTTCCTCCGCTAACGACTTTGAGAACCATGATTTACTCCTATGATGGTTACACGCCATCTCCAGGGGTTATATAAACGACTGCATTAGCCGTACTTGTGCCAGTAAAATAAGCATTGGGAGCAAAGGTCAAAATCTCATCCGTACCCGCTAGTAATGGAAATGCTGTACCGCTAGTGGTTACATTTGATGAAGCAGCATTAGCAGTTGCAGCATCATTGCCATAACCTAAAAATACAATGCTAGCTCCAGAATTAATAATCCGATATTGATTACCACCTAAAGTAGTTGATGAACATTGAACGGGAGTAGGTGCAGCAACACCAGCCGTAAAAGTAATGGTGTTGCCAGTTTTACAGAAAGCGTTAATTCCCATGATTACCCCTGTGGTAATGCGTTTTTAGCTTGCTGTGCTTGGTATGAAGAAATAACTTCTGGTGTCCATACCACATTAGCAATAGCAACTACTTTGGGGTCTTGACCAGTTAAGTCTTGTCCTGGCGTTAAAGATTCTCTATGATAAGCTGACGCTAAAATTACTGTGGGTGTAACATCATCAAATATATCCGTACGCTGACGAACTTGTATAGTGCCATCCTCAGTAATTTCAATTCTATCTATTATGGTTGTTTGTTGTAATGCCATTTTAATTCTCCTAAGTGTCTGATTAACCTAATATGGGTTAATTAAGGTAAGTTACGCTAAACATAAAAGTAGAACCTGTAACAGCAGGGTATAAATTATTGTAGGTATACATAATAAAAGCTCCCGAACCTTGTGCTGATAAAGTATTTAATACACCAGTTACCGATCCTTCTCTAGCCGTACCAGAAGCAAGCGAATTGGTTATTGAAAATGGAATTGCAGAAATAATAATTCCACCAGCGCCCGATCCATTATTGGTAATTGCAAGAGTGCCAGTTACCGTGACTATACCGCCCACTTTTTTGTAATATGCAGAAGATGTATAGCTAGTAATCGAACCTGAAGCCGTAGTAAGTGTAGGTGTCCATGTTCCTGATTCATAGTCATTTAATAATGAACTAGCGCCAAAGTAGATGCCATTAGTGCTTGTAGTATTAAACCGTAAATTACCTGCGCCTGGGTCTGTTATGTTGCCAATAGAAACACCCCCACTAGCAAATACAGAAAATATACTAGCGTTTGATGTAACATTGCCACCAGAATTAGTATAAATTACTGCATTTGCTACACCACCAAAGTTGGCATTATTTAATGTCACATTACCAAGAGTGGTAACAGTATTTCCTAAACCAACAGTTGTATTTCCAATAGTTAAGCCAGTATTAAAATTAACATCTAAATTGGATAACGGTATGCTCGTTGTAGCATTACCAAATGTGTATGGAACTCCAGCCATTTTAGAACCTCACTCTCAATTCATGTTCAAATTCAAATGTATTAACTACAAATCCAGCCGAATTGGAAGTTTGAGTTAATCCTAAATATTTACCCCATTGTTGTGCATCTGACTTGTATAATTGGTATCCTGTACCGCCTACCCAAGATATTACAGTAGAACTGCCGTTAATCCAAGAAATGGTAGTTCCAGAGTTGTTGTACCAATAAACAACATTGCTTAATACATAAACAGGGCTAGACCCTGATTCAGAATCTACTGTGACATTTAATATAACTGAAGAAACTGTAGTAGCTTCAACCGCAAACTTTAGTGCTTGTTTAGTCCTAATTGGATCACTCATTGGCAACAAGGCAGTCTGAATACGGCTAGAAATTGCCGATATAGAATCGCTATATAGCCTGTACAAAGCACGACCTCTTGTGCCGTACATGGTAATAATTCCGCTTACTGGTACAGAAGTAGTGTACTGAAGATCATCGCCTTGGCTTGTAATAAACCATTTCTTCTCAAAAAACACTACTTGAATGTAGCGATAGCTTTGAGTAAATACGGCATCGTAGTATCTAAAATTAAACGCAGCGCACAAAATGTTGTTTAAAAGCACTTGTCCAGCAGTCACTTCTTCGGTGGCAAAGTCAATATTGGGAAACATCCCATCAAGCGAATCGGATATTTTGCTAGTTGTTGAACCTACAAGGGCATATACCCCGTAGTTATTCATAAATAATACTGATCTAAAATAAGGAAAAATAGCATACGCTAACTTAGTCCCTACCGATGCGCTTACATTGGTATTAGTAAATAGAGTAGTACCGCTAGTAGTAACCCGAACATCCGAAAATACATTGATCGAATCATCGCCAAAAATATACAAAAAGTTATTAGCAGAAAGAAGTTGCTGTATGTTGCTATGTAATGTGCTATCCGTTAGCGTTACAGATCCCGCAGAAACGCTTGTAAAGTCACTATACGACCCCGCAGCGCTGTAGTAGATAGTTCGCCCTTGGGCAATCCAAACACGACCTGAGAAGCTCGCTATTCCCACATTGTTTTGAGTGTTTACGCCAGCTTTAAGAACAGCGCCTGTTCCGCCACCACCCGTAATGGTTGCCGTAATGTTGGCAGAGTTGGTATAGCCCGTACCGTTATTGGTCATAATGACCGAAGTAACAGCGTTTCCTGAAATAATGGGTGTACCCGCAGCTCCAGTACCACCGCCACCTGAGATAGTTACCCCAATATTGGCTGCGTTGCTATAACCTGATCCACCTGAAATTACATTAACATACACTGTACCCGTAGCAAAAGTAGTAATTCCCGCTACAGCAGAAGCGCCTGTTCCACCACCACCACTAAAAGTAACAGTTAAGTTAGCGCCATTGGTATAGCCAGAACCGCCATTTGACAAAGAAACAAAGCTAACTGTATTGCCACCACTAGCTAAACTGGAGGTAGCATTAGCTTGAGTACCGCCTGTCTGGTCATATCCAGAGATAACAACGGTAGGAGCAGTGTTGTACCCTGATCCTGAATTGGTGATGCCAATTGAGCCTACTGAGCCAATAGTGACTACATTGTTGCCATCCCAAGAAAAATACCCCTTGGCTGGATCAAGAATGAGCATCCTGTCGTTGTACCACTGGGTAGTATTGATTGGATATTGATTAGAAACAACGGAAGTGGAAAAAGTACCCGCAGTAGCTACCGTACCCTTAACTTTAGTGGCAATGTTGTAATATTCAGCGCTACCATCGGTCAAAAAGGCTACTACATAGTCTGTAACATTAATATTGCATGATGTCAGATAAACAACATCATTTGAAAAGGTAACCGCTACATTAGATGCGTTTAGGGCTGCTGTACTATTGGGAATAATTTTGACATTACCAAAACCAATAGGTTGTGCGTTCTCAATCCAAGAAAACTCATCTTCGGTAATTGCAGTACGATTTGCTTTAGTATTAAGCCCTTTAAATTGCTTAATAACCTGATACGATTTTTTCTGTTCGGCAGCAGCCATCTTTAGTAAGGACTACTGTAAACGCTAGGAATCCTACGAGTAAAGGTGCTGTTAATGACACTTGCGCCTTGCTTGCTGTATTCCTGCTTGTAAATTTCGGCTTCCCCGTAACTTTGCTCGTAA
>CAIUOC010000017.1 GCA_903900685.1 uncultured Candidatus Saccharibacteria bacterium
ATGGTCCCATCATCTAGCGGTTAGGATACCAGGTTTTCATCCTGGACACAGGGGTTCGATTCCCCTTGGGATCACCAAACGAGACTTTTCTGATTCAGAGAGGTCTTTTTTATTGATTATGTATCTGTAAAGAAGGCTGATTTTATTAGTTCCAAAATTAAGAGTCTGCGAATCGAATGTAAGCCCCTCTGGAAATATCATTTTTTGGAACTTTTGCTTGAGATCCGAGTCTGCGTCTATCCATAGCTTTTTAACATTGTTCATGAAGTTCAAAGTATATTCAATAGTGCTTTGACTAATTCGTTGCAGCTTCTCCAGTTCGTCGATTGAATCTTGCACTCGGGTCTTGTCAGCTATGATATTAGTTAAGATCTCATCTTTTTCCTCACTAGTAATCTGTTCGTTAGTGGCGCTTCTTAATGTTCTAAGGCGTTCATTGTCTAATTCGGTGAGTGCATCTCTTTGCCCTTTTAATCGCCCGTTAATGTTATCAAGCTGGGATAGGGACAACCTTTTTAATATCTCTTTGAAACCCTTTAGAACCCCATCAGAAGCAGTTATGTCTTCTAGGAGCTGAGCGAATCTTTCATGCACAACGTCAGCTTTTACTGACTTGACTACACCCTTACAACTTTGTCTTGGACAGTGATAACGCGGAGAATACTTACCGCCGCCCGACTTTGGAGCTGACGCACGTAAATCATTACCGCAGTTATAACATAGCAATGTATGCTTGAGTGGGTATAAGCTATTGTTCATTAGTTTTGGTTTGCCAAATCTATTTGCTGATTTAGATTGAATCTCGATTATTTTCTGTATCTTTTCGAATAAATCTAACCCAATAATGGCATCGTTAATATGCTTACCCTCGTATGGTTCCCAGTCCGTATGCTTGTTGCATATATATCCTGCGATAGCTGGTTGAGATAACAATCTATTAACAGCCGTATCGTTAAGAAATCCATCTTGACTATTTTTTACCAGTGATTCTTTTTCTCTAGACATTCTTGCTATGTCTGCTCTGGTGTATTGACCAGTACTATAAGCCTTGCATAGCTCTCGTACGGCATTAGCGTACTTATTCTTTACAAGGGTTGTATGTGTCTTTTTTGGGTTAATCTTTATTTGAATAGTTCTATATCCTGGCGGTGGTCCACCTTGCCACCAACCCTGTTTAGCTATCGATGACATATTATCTTTGACAATGCCCGATTTTATATCATTGTCTAACTGACCATTTGCCACTAGTAATACTTCTAAAAATCGTCCCGTTGGAGTCTCGTCTATGTGTTCGGTAGCCGACCTTACGCCGATCCCCAGTGCCATTATGGTTAACTTAAAATCAGCAGCCCAAGTTACTGAGTTTCTTGATAACCGTTGTAACTTATATAAAAGTACATATCCGTACTTTCCCTTATTTCGGGCGCAATGATAGAGCAGGTCTTTTATGCCATCACGTTTTTTTACGGTTTTAGCTGATGCCCCATCATCAATAAACCACTTGTCTATTATTAGGCCATTCTGGTCTGCATATTTTTGAATACTGTCTCTCTGGGTATCAAGACTTTCATTGTATTTTTGATCGTCTGTTGAAACACGTATATAAGCTACGCAAAGATTGCTCCGCGCTGCAGAGTTCTTCTTTTTTTCTTGAATAAATCTTTCAGGAATCATTTTTAACCATTATAGTTTTGGAACTATTATTAAGCAATAGCTCGTTACCCATAGAAGTAAGTAGCTCAATTAGCTCTATCACTTGGCTGTCGCTCATATTGGCAGAATCTTTACCTAATAGTTTTCTGAACTCTTTCACGCTAATGATAAGTTTAGTTTGCAAAGCTATACCCACTATCCTCACTAGCAATCTACTAACATAAATCACTACATAGAAATAGGTAATAGTTGCTGTGGCTTCTCTCAAGAGCCTTTATTGATAGTACTTAGACGAGATTGCTTCACCTGACGTCTCAGTAAACTAAGCATTACTGCGCTACGGTGGCATGTTTATGGAAATAGTCTAGCACTAATGTAATGATTTTTCTATAGGTAAACCCGTGTCAGGGTCGACAGCAATGTCGGCTTTTTCTGCATAATGCAGTCGAAGTGCTAGTTCGTCTTGTTTTACAATATCGTATATCTGTTGAGCAGAAAAATTAGCAAAAGGATCGCGTTCGTTAAAGTCACTCTCTTTTTTAGTTATAGTTACCGTAAGTCCTAGCGCCGTTCGTCGTCCTGCTACTGATTTCTGAAGTGCTTCCATTAAGTCATTAAGCTGGCGAGGAGTTAGTAGATCGGCAGCTCTATCAGATGTTAGGGCATAAGGATCTTCGAGTTCTATTCGCTCGAAACGTCTTATGTCACGATTTAATCTGGCGCTTATATAATTCCGAGCGTTACCAAATATGCGTTCGTCCTGAGCAACTGATTTACTTATGCGATCAGCTATATTTTCTACCATTGCTAGTTCAGCCATTTCACCGACATCGCTCCGACGTTTTACCCACGTTTCGGCTACTGCATGTCGCTCGACGCTTCTTTCACTTGTATTGTATTTTTTGGCAATATCGTTCAAGTTCATGTTTCGATTTTCAATATAGTAACGTTTAGCCGCTAACCAATTAACTTTATTCGATATTGAATTACTCATCTCTTTGTAATGTATCAGCCGAAATACTAGTCTGAAAAGATTAACTAATTTCTTTTATCTTATAAATGTTATGTAGATAGAGTATTATAAGAGTTAATGAGTGATAAAAAAGAAGCATATTCTCGCGTAGTAATCGATCGTAAATTACGTGAAGCAGATTGGGACATTGAAGACATTTCTCAGGTTATATTCGAAGATCACGGAACTGCAGGTCGTTCTGACTATGTACTTAAAGATAATAAAGGTGTGCCTATAGCCATTATTGAAGC
>CAIUOC010000018.1 GCA_903900685.1 uncultured Candidatus Saccharibacteria bacterium
CGTCACTCAAATGTGTCATTGAGGGCCTTGTTCCAAATATCTTATAGGCACTATCAAGACCACAACTGTTTGGATAGTTGTTGATTGTTGATCCATCAATAATCACGGGGATTGATCCGCCCATTTTAAGCTGTGTATGCTGGTAGAAAGATTTATCAAAGAAAAGGTAAGACTGCGCTAAGTTGTTTTGTCCTCCACAGGTTAGCGGCAATAAGGTAATCGATTGATTTGAAAAATAATCTGCAGGTAAGGCAAGGTCGGCACTGGAATAGCCATATTTGTAGCCGTTATCCTTCATAAAACTAATAGCCGATTGAACGTGGGCATCACTACTTGAGGCTTGATCTGTAGACGTATCAAAAACCTTAATAACCCCAAACATATCGATAAATATTAAGGCTATTAAACCGGCAATTAAATACCTCCTTAGTTTAGAATCAACAGTCATCACAGCCGTAAGATAAACAATAAATATCGGAACAGTAACTATTAAGTACCGGGATGTTTGCGTTTGAAGTGATTGGCCACTTACTATGTAGAAGAAAATACCAAGTAGCCAAAAGCTTAGACACATATAAACTAACTGTTTGTTAATTTTCTTGCCAAGGAAATAGTACAATCCAACCAGCAAAACCCCAGCCACCATGGCTAGATTCATTCCCTCTATGAGCCAACCTAGTTCATGCCCACCAACATATAGCCTGCCCATTTGCTTAAACGCTGGAACTATTCCATGAATTACGGTTTGGATAGAGTTATATCCATTAGTGTGTGTTGTAATGGCAATTAAATCCGCACCAGTGGACTTTGACACCAAAGCTATTATTATTTTAGATAAACCAAGTCCAACAAACACAGACAAGACTATAAAGACATACCTTACGAAATCTGACTTTTTGTTTTTATAGGTAAATAGTCCTAGATATACTAAACCAGGTACTGCTGACATGTATAGCTGTAGAGGGTCGGCAAAGAAAAGTAGAGAAGACAACAGTATTAAAACCACATATCTTGGCTTATTTTCTTTTTTAATATTTCTAATTATTAAGTAAGCAAGAAGTAAACCTCCAACCAACTCAAGATTTCTTGAATTAGTAAACTGTATCCAGTAAACCGAGCCAGATATTAGTGCAAACCAAAATATAGCCAAATAATATCCAAGACCAACAGTAGGTACAAATAGGAGGATTAACTTTTTAAGAATTACATAAATTGATACAAAAACAATTATATTTATAAGAACGGTTAGTATCATTAGTTTAACTTTTGGAGAACCGGGAATCGCATTAAGGGGCATATAAAAGAGGAACATTTTCCAAATATAGTTTGTTGGCCCTATGACGGAGTAAGCATGAAACCCTTTAGACCACTGATAGGCTAGATTTTGTTGACCGACTAAATCAAAAGTTGGAGTTTTTAAAAAGAATCTAGCCAGTGTCCATAAAGATATAAACACAGAACCCAAAATTAAAACTAATGGTTCTAGGTATTTAAATTTTTCAGTTACGTATCTTTTCATGATAGCCTAATGAATTTTAGTATAATACTGTTTGTCTAAATAGCCACCATAGCTTTGACTAGACAAGCACACATCAGTATTAAAGCACGCCGCAAGATCGTAGCTAATGTATGCCTTAAATACTTCTGTTTTTATTTGAAGATCCTGAGCAGTAACATTTTGTGCCATGGATCGAGTTTGGTAGCCGTCATAAAAAAAGAAAGGTAAATTTACAAGACCATGAAAAAGGGAAGTATTATAAATGTTATAAGCATCGGTTGCGATTTGTCCCACGGTTTTGTGGTCGCTGTGATCAGCGGGACTTGAAACATCCTGAGTTCTTATCTCCCCCGGCCCATAGGTATTCATTAGTGTGTAAATGGCAGCTATAAGATCAGTTTTAGAATAATGCGATTGGCTATCCACTGTTTTAATGCTACCAATAGAGCCATAGTACAGCTTCTGTAGGCTTTGGAAATTATGCTCACTAAACCCTTGTCCTGTGAGGTTACCATCGGGAAGTAGCATAAATATCAGTGAAATTTTAGGATAGCCAACAGGGTTAGCTATCTGGGCATATTCATTATCTGCAATCTTTACAGCATGAACATTCCATTCAATGTTTGGCTTACCTATCATAATTGAATAAGCCTTTTCTGTGCCAGCTTCACGAGATAGCCAATAATATTTTCCACCACCCGCATCTCCGGCCGTTAAATAAACTGTTCTTTCACAAAAGCCTTGTTTAATTTCCTTAGAAATATCGGGATTCATAAATAAAAGATCGTCATCCTGATGAGCGACAATATTCATACTTGATGCCGTCGAACAAGACTTATTGCCAATCTGACTTATATCTTGGGCTAAAATTGTGTTAGTCGGGTTTTTAGTAATTTTTCTTTGGTTTTTGGAGACAAGACCTCGGTCATAGATTAACAGTAATTCCTTAGGGTTAGAATAGGTTCCCGCTATTAGAATTGAGCTATTTGGTTTACCGAGGAGTGCCGTTGTGTCTGCTACGCTACAACTAGGAGAATTTGCTATAGATCCGCTAATTGTCAGCAGGTAGGCGAAGCTAGTTTTCTTAAGGTCTTTTTGCCAGAGCCCATCATTAAACTGAGGAGCACTTAAGTTACAGTCCATCACGGGATATATATTGAGGTTCTTTTTGGAAGAGGCTTTTATTGGGACAACTCGCCAATAATTTCCAACAAGCAGGGTTGTTGGCCTGTTAGATAGAGCCTCAATTATTGAAGAGTCTCTACTGCTATTAACTACAGAGGCGTTTAGATCTTTACTGTAGTTAGTATGAAAACTAAATACCCCAAAAACTAGGCTAATTAGTAGAATTGGAAGTAAATAATAACAATACTTCTCGATATTAATTTTATGTCTAAAATAGTAGGTGCTTGATATTGCTACCGTAAAGAAAAAAATAGTTAGGTAACGAGCATCAACAGCATAATAGTGGTTAGTGAAAATAAATAAGATTAATGCAAAAAAAGACGAGAAAATTAAATACAACGAAAGTAAATAATATCCATCAACAACCAGGCCATTATTTTTCTGTGATTTTTTCTTAAACGCACTTGATAGAAATATTTTGAGTATTATTAGCAGCCCAATAATTGCTAGGCACAAATTAACCACTAAGCTAAAAAACGACCACCCAAACAAGCCGTGCATAATACCTGAGGGAATGTTCCTAATTATTACTTCAGAAGCAGCAGGGTTTGCTCCCATGTTTGTTAGTAGTCCCATAACCGCATAGACTGTCCCAATTAAAATATTCTTGCCCGAGCCATTTACGAGATATGGATTAATCTCAGATGAGTTTATTATCCCAGTAATTCCCGTGTGATTAATTAGGATTAGTAAGAGCGTACCAACAACACCTGCTATAAAGGCCGATCCAAACCAATAGGCGAAATCACTAACCAGTCTCCATTTCCCAACAAAAGAATAGAAGATTAGGCCCACTATGGCTCCACCCACAGAAAGCCCCAGGAAGAGCTTATCTGAAGCAATCAAAGAAGCGAGCAGAAGGGTAGATAGCCAATACTGCCAACTAATAATTTTTCTATTCTTTACTATAAGCATCAAACTAACAATAAATATTATGTATTCTATGTTCCTTTGAGTTACCATTGCCATGTTTAC
>CAIUOC010000019.1 GCA_903900685.1 uncultured Candidatus Saccharibacteria bacterium
AGTGATGTTGTTGACAGCTAAATGACGTCGCGTGCCTTGATTAACAAACAA
Organism: uncultured Candidatus Saccharibacteria bacterium; assembly: GCA_903900685.1. Taxonomy (GTDB): domain Bacteria; phylum Patescibacteriota; class Saccharimonadia; order Saccharimonadales; family UBA4665; genus CAIYEO01. Next base: position 52 of record CAIUOC010000019.1, read on the forward strand.
GGCATGAGCAAGGTGAAGATTCTGGGCAGCAAAGGCTTGACACTTATAACGTACCTACTTTTTGGCATAAAGGTACGCTGATAAATGAGCTAATGGCTTCGAGGTACTATGGGTTTCATGGCTACATTACAGTCCCCTTATTATTTATAATAAGTGATATTCTTGCGGTTATAAAGCTAGGCACAAATCCGTTTGTTTTATTCTCTGAACTTCCACTTAATTTGAGGTACCATAGAGACTTGACACGCGAAATACGTAGATTAAGAAAAGAAGGGTGGTAGAATATATCTATGGATAAGAAAGACACAAAAAGTGAGGACTATGCAAATAGACTTCAGAATCTTAGTGGGGCGAAGTGGAAACAAATTCTAGATGTCCAGCGCCCGTATAGGTGGAATTTAAAACGCCTTGGTTTAGGTAGAACACTTGATATTGGCTGTGGTATCGGTAGAAATCTAGGTAATCTCTCCAAAGACAGTGTCGGAGTTGATCATAACGATCATTCGGTTGCAGTAGCAAAACAAGCAGGATTCAGTGCGGTAACCGTCGATGAGTTTATGAAAAACAAGAAAAAATATGGCAAAGACAGCTTTGATAGCATGTTACTTGCCCATGTTTTAGAACACCTCACCACTCAAGATGGTATAGCAATAATCAAAGAGTATTTGCCGTATGTCAGCGACAAAGTGGTTGTGATTTGTCCGCAAGAAAAAGGCTTCAAAACCGACGAAACACACATCAATTACCTCAATCACAAAGATATCGAACAAATTCTTGAAAAATGCGGTCTGAAGGTGACTAAGTCTTATTCGTTCCCGCTGCATAAATCACTTGGAAGCAAGACATTCACTTACAATGAAACCGTTGTAGTTGGCACAAAATAGATCTACGAGATAAGTTTATGAGCTCGTGAGGTGAGTCGAACCCGGCTGGCGCGGGCTGCTTTTTTCCAGCCCATAGAAATAAACATTTTGTTAAAGTGATCATAGATTCGTGCTTCTTCGTTGAAACGCTTACCGCTTGATTTCTCAACACTTGATACAGATTTTGAGAAGCGACGATATTGAAATGATAGATTATTGTCAAAATAAAGTGAACCTTTATCTATAATAATACTCAACTCAAGATATACATCTTGAGTGACGCCGTATTCTTGATTGAACCCGTATTTCTGAATTGTGCTAGTTTTCCAAAGTATGGATGGGAAGTAGAGCCAGTTTCCATGACAAAGGGAGGCTGCCAGTTTTTCGCCTTGATATATTCCGGCTTTCTTGGGCTGCAATAACCTCTTTGCGCGGTCACCTATTGGTAAATAGGTTATCCCGCGCTCATTGACAACTTCGACCCCAGGTTGATAAATATCCGCATCACCAATCTTTTGTATCGCCCGCTCAAGGTAATGAGGAAGCAGCTTATCGTCACAACCAAGCAAGATGCAGTGTGGAGCGCTAGCCTTATAAGTCAAGAAATTGAAGTTTTCTGTAACGCCGAGATTCTCTTTGTGGCGGGTATATGTGATGCGCTTGTCACCTAGCTTTTTGAAGTAAGCAGCAGGCTCATCCGATGGATAGCAGTCGTCTGCCACGATAAGTCGCCAATCCTGCTCTGTTTGTGCAAGCACAGACTCTACGGCTTGTTTGAGTAGTTCTACATCGCCCCAGAAGGGCAACAGTACATCATCCTTTGCCATTACGAGAGGAAATGTTTATCGAAATTTCTTGGTGTAGGTCGCGAATGGTGCGTTCATTCTGTTCGATCTTGCGTCTGAAGTTGTTGATGATATAAATAAGATATATGATTGCGATAGAGCTATGGTAATTACTAATAGCTACTTTAGTAATACGGCTATACGGCTAGCTAATAGTAATGATTGTATATTATTAGATAGAGATTTTCTAATTAAATAAAGCTTATTATTCCTTGTTTTCTTGCGCATATGTAATTCATAAGGGGGTATTAAATTGTAACCCAGTTTCATATGGTGGGGGGGTCGTACAGTTAATAGAATACATCTCGTTGCCCCACTGTATTTTAAGGTTGTTCCATTGCGTATTAAAAGTATTCTCAACTGCCATTATTTGGGCTTGGGTTGCATTATGAGCCTGTAAATATGATATTTGTTGAGAAGCATTGTCTAAGTCAACTCTGTACGCATTTACAAAAGCTGTAACGTCTTGTGCCTGAGCCGTTGTATCACAGGTCGGAGCTGGTGGGACTGAGGTAACGGGTGTAGGTGTTGGGTCAGTGCTTATTGGTGCTGTCGGGTTAATTGGTGTATTGGTATTAGTGTTATTTGTACTGGTGTTGGTTGATATATTAGTGTTATTGCTGGTTTTATCATTACTTAAGTTAGAATTGTTAGCTGGGTTTGATTGGGTTTGTGGGTTTTGTGTTTTCTGAGCTTTATTGTCTGTATTGGTAAATGTTACATTACTTACTTTAAGTTTGTTTTGATTATTGCTAGCAATCGCTGCAACAATACCACCTGTAATAAGAGTTATGCCAATTATCAATAGAGGCGTTAATATTTTCTTGCTAGTTAAGACTTTTTTAGCGTGTTTAAAATTAACCCGTTTCATGCCCTAGTTATAACACTATTTAGACATAAAGTTGTCATAATTTAGTCTTTTAATTAGGTATTAGAAAAAAATAACTTCTCAAATACAATGGAAAAACAGGGAATATGCCCTATAGGAGTATCATTAAGTGAGTAAAGGGGTAATCATGAGTAAAGCTAGCTATAAGAAAATACTTGCTAAGCAAAGAAGAATCACCAAAAGAACCAATCTATTTATAAGCAAACATAAGGTACTGGCAAATATTGGAATGGCAGTATTTGTCTTATTATTATTCTTGGCAGTTTCTGGAATGCCTTCAAAGATAATTAATTCAAGTTATGTATCAAAACTGCTTGGTAAAAATAATTCAATATCATCTAATGTTGGCACTAATGTTGATAGGGGAGATGGTTCTTGGTCAAAACTTTTACAGATGAGGATATTGTTGTTTCTGAAATAGAAGACGTGTTAAATAGTGAGGACATAGACTCATGAAAGTTTATAGAAAGATTAAAACAATAGACTTCAATCACTTATAATCTAATTATGGCAACATGCGCATTCGCAATCATAAAAAACAATGAGAATAAAATTTTACTTGTTCAAATTGCACCACCTTTCAGAGAAGAGCAT
>CAIUOC010000020.1 GCA_903900685.1 uncultured Candidatus Saccharibacteria bacterium
TAAATATAATTCCAGTGGGGTGTATCAGTCGGTAAAGACTTTTGATACTAGCAATGGAAATTCAAATACAACTAGTATGGCAGTGGACTCTAGCGGTAATGTATTCGTTGCTGGACAGTTTTCGGGTACTGTAGTGTTTAACCCTGGTGATCCTAGTAGTTCGGTTACGAGCAATAATCAAAATAGTTTCTTGGTTAAATATAATTCCAGTGGGGTGTATCAGTCGGTAAAGACTTTTGATACTAGTGGCGGTGGAAATTCAAATACAACTAGTATGGCAGTGGACTCTAGCGGTAATGTATTCGTTGCTGGAATTTTTTACGGGACGACGGTATTTAGTCCTGGAGATCCTGGGAGTTCGGTGACAGGTAATAGTGGCGATAGTTTCTTGGTTAAATATAATTCAAGTGGGGAGTATCAGTCGGTAAAAACCATTCACAATACTAGTAATGGAGATATGGGGATAGATAGTATAGCTTTTGATAGTAGTGGTAACATTTTTGCAGCTGGTTTTTTGTCTGGAACTGCAATATTTAGCCCTGGAGATCCTGGGAGTTCGGTCACGACCAGTAATTATGCTAGCTATTTAGTGAAATATAATAAAGATGGGTCTTATGCATGGGTAAAAACATTTGGACTAGGAGAAACTGGCTCAAATAGTGGTAACAATACTATTGCTATTGATTCAAATAATGATATTTATCTCGGTAGTAGCTATACCGGCACTATTTATTTCGATGGGCCTGGGGGCAACATTGCCACACCTAATACTGTCCTGGGAACCAATAATGCATACTTAGCAAAATTAGATCCGAATGGTAAATACCTAACTTCTAGTGTCTTTGATAGCTCAGATCCAGCAGGAGCTAATTCTGGCATATATGGTATTGCTCTGCATAATAATGAGGTTAGTGTTGTCGGAGAATTCTCTGGTGCAGTTCAGTTTAACCCTGGAGATAGCTCAACAAAGGCAGTCTTTACTGAGGGCAATAGATTCATGGTTACATATGACTTAACAAGCACATTACTGCCTATAAATACACCTAATACTGGATTTGCTAAGGAAGTAAGTAATAAACTATCGATAACTGAAGATATAGTAATTATTGGCTCAGTAATAACACTATGCCTAGTTGCTAGAAAATATAAAGCTTATAAATAAGTCGACGTTTGTCGTATAATATACAGGTGAAAACAAGCATTTATTGGTTTAGAAATGATCTTCGGGTTTTAGATAATCCCGCTTTAATTGATGCAATTAAAAACAGTGATAATATAATCCCGCTATTTATTCTAGACAGTAAAATATTAAAGGCTAAAAACGCTAGTTCAAATCGTAATAGATTTTTGCTTGAATCGCTAGAAGACCTGGATGATTCTCTTATCAAAATTGGCGGCAAGCTAATATTAAGGAACGGAGATCCATCAGAAATTCTAGAAAATATAAGTAATGAGTTTAATGCCCAAGACATATATTACAGTGATGATTACACACCGTTTTCCATAAAAAGAGACAACAGACTAGATGAATATTTAAAAAATAAGAATATAGAAACCCATAGACTTCCAGGGAGACTAGCTGTTGATGAACTTAGTAACATAAAAACTCAAACTGGAAATACTTATAAGGTTTTCACACCATTTTGTAACAACTGGACAACCATTTCTAGAAGAGATGTTTTAAAAGCACCGGATAGTATAAAACTCCCCGGTAACATTGAGTCCGAATCATTGCCAAATCTTGAGGAGATAACAAATAAAGAAGCGCTTTCACCGAATACTCAAAAAGGTGGCGAAACTAGTGCTCTGAGTAGACTAGATGAGTTCCTAGAAAATGATGTCAAGGACTATAAAGAAGAGCACAACATGATGGCAGACGATAGAACCTCAAGACTAAGTGCATATTTACATTTTGGCTGTATTAGCCCTAGATATATTGAATCTAAGCTCGGTAAAAGTGAAGGAGAAGTTGAATTTCGAAGACAGCTTGGTTGGCGAGATTTTTACAACTATATACTTTTTAATTTCCCGAATAACCAAAAGAATGAATTCCAAGAAAAATATAAAAATCTAAACTGGAACAAGGGCAAAGATAGCATTGAAGCTTGGCAGATAGGCAAAACTGGCTATCCAATAGTTGACGCTGCTATGAGACAACTAAATCAAGAAGGCTGGATGCATAACCGTGGAAGACTGATAGTTGGCTCATTTTTAACAAAAGATTTGTTTATTGATTGGCGAGAAGGTGAAGCATACTTTAGTAAAATGCTAATTGATGGAGACATATCTAATAACAATGGTAACTGGCAATGGATTGCTAGTGTCGGAGTCGATCCAGCTCCGGTATTTAGAAGAATCTTTAATCCAACTCTTCAACAAGAAAAATTTGATCCGGATGCAGTTTACATTAAAAAATATGTGCCAGAACTTAAAAATGTACCTATTAAATATCTTGGAGATCCATCACTTATGCCTAATGATGTCCAAGAAAAATCTGGCTGCAAGATTGGCAAAGATTACCCATTCCCGGTAATTAATCATTTGGAAGCAAGAAAGATGACACTAGAAGAATTTTCTAGTGTACAATAAGAACTTATGCAAAATATTATAAGACTATTTAAATTTTCAAAAAGCTTATCTAGATATTTTATATCGATAAGTCTTTTTACAGTCTTAGTTGCTATCTTGAATCAGTTATATCCTCTGTTTACTAAAGGTGCAATTGACCAGATAACTAAAATAATCGGTGGTGGTCATGCTAATGTAACCCTAGTTGCAATATTTGCTATCTCCATTTTTGTGTCTGACGTACTATCAACAATCATAAGTGACTATAGCGGATACCTAGGTGACATGATGAGTATAAAACTGGATAAACTTATGAGTCAGAGGTACTATGATCATTTATTGACTCTCCCTCAATCATATTTTGACTCTGAACTTACCGGAAAAATAATAAACCGTATGAGTAGGGGTATTAATCAGATCTCTAACTTTGTTCAGATGTTTACCAATAACACTATGCAGTTTATTTTCTCGTCAATCTTCTCTCTTGTTATAGTTGCATTTTTCTCCTGGCAAGTTGCTTTAATGCTTCTATCTATTTATCCAATATTTATTTTTTTAACCACTAGAACTAGTGCTGTTTGGATGGAATATCAGAAGAAGATTAACAATAATCTAGATATAGCTAGTGGTAGATTCGCTGAAACTGTATCTCAAATTAAGGTAGTCAAGAGCTTTATTCAAGAAAAAAGAGAAATGACATTCTTCAACAATCAGTTCGATAAAGTCATTAAAACAACCAAACCTCAAAGTATCTATTGGCATAAAAGAGATGCCTACAGAAGACTAATACTAAATGTTATATTCTTATTTATTTTTGCCTATATATTTATTGAAACGGCTCAAGGTAAATACAGCTTAGGAACAATGGTTCTATTAATTCAGTACGCCATGCTAATTAGAATTCCAATTTTCTCTATAAGCTTTATCATAGATTCAAGCCAACGAGCCATATCTAATACCAAGGATTACTTTGAAGTCATGGACGTTGAACCACAAATTGAAGATCATGAAAATTCAAAAGACTTAATTGTAACTATGGGTATTATAGAATTTAGTGGAGTAGATTTTGCATATGAGACTGAAAAAGTATTATCTAGTCTTAGCTTCAAACTAGACTATAATTCGAAAACTGCTTTGGTTGGAGAAAGTGGCGAAGGTAAGACCACTATCACAAGCCTTCTCATGCGTCTATATGAACCCACTAGAGGCACTATTCTCATAGACAACACAGATATTGCAGATGTTACCCAACATAGCCTTAGAGACAATATAGGTGTGGTCTTTCAAGAACCTGCATTATTCTCAGGAACAATAAGCGAGAATATAGCCTACGCTAGACCAGATGCAACCGAAAAAGACATTATATCGGCAGCTAAATCTGCTAACGCACATGACTTTATCTCTAAATTTGAAAAAGGCTATGACTCACAAATAGGTGAAAAGGGATTGAAGCTAAGTGGAGGTCAAAAACAGAGAATCGCAATCGCTAGAGCATTTCTAAAAAACGCGCCAATATTAATTCTCGACGAAGCAACATCAAGCCTAGACAGTAGAAGCGAAATCAGTGTCCAAAAAGCCCTAACCAAACTCATGGAAGATCGTACAACACTTATTATTGCTCATAGATTATCTACTATTGAAAATGTAGATAAGATAATCACTATTAAGAACGGAACAGTAAACGAGGTAGGCTCGCCTCAGGATTTAGCTAAATCTGGTGGAATCTATGATCAGCTTCTTAAATTACAAAAAGGTCATAACGAGACATCGAAGAAAAGACTTAGACAATTTGATATTGCGAACTAAGCAGTCTTACTAATTCTAAGGCCTTAAGTCCAGACAAAAATTGATGATTCCTAAGATGAATTTTAGCAGGCTCAGTTTCCTCATCTGTTGAAGCGCTAAACCAATACCCTGCCAACCACTGTAAGGTTGGTAAATCTAATTTATTATAATAGTCCTTAGTAACATCAAACCCAGATAATTGAACATGGACTAGCAGCGAATTACAGTCAATTCTTGGATCACCAATTACCGCCCAAGGCCAATCAACAAGCATTGCAACATTCCTAAATTCCGAGTATGGGCAATTATCGGAACGTATATCGTTATGAACTAAAGTTGTATTATTGAATCTAAATTTATGGGAAAAATTTAATTCATTATTGATATTTAAATTCAAAGTCCTCCCGATTGGATCAGTATTTAGTTTACGTAACAATGAATTTAGTCTTTTTTGATTATCTGATAATATTTGCCAGCCATTAATAAAATCTCTTATTTTATCTGAGGTGAATAAGGGTTTTTCAGTTTCGCTAAGTTGGATACTTGCCAAAGCATCGATTGATCTAAATGTAGAATCAAGTCTCGCTTCAGACCATTTATTAGACCAATCCCAGCCATCCTCGGCCGTTAAACTGTCAATTGCAAAACATGAAAAATCTTCGGAGTAAGATAAAAGCTTTGGAGTATAGAAGAAATCATGTTTATTCAGAACTTTGTAAATTTCAATTTCTTTTTTTGTCCATGTACTTACAAGTTGATCGTTGGCTTTTTTAACAAACATTGTTTTGCCATTATTTAATGAAAGGATGCCCTTAGAAGAGTTAGTGTAACCAACGGAGTAGTTCTTTATTTCATCTAACTTATTTTTTACTTTAGGCCAATCTATGTCAATATAATCAGAATTCATTTAGTGGTATTATATCAAATTTTGACATAACCTTTATTAGCAATATACATTATTTAGTATTAGGTCATCATATATTTACAATACATTTGTTTTGTTGTATAATAAATTTATGGAAAAACCAGCCGAATATAATATTCGATCGAGTGAAATCGTTAGATTTATAAATGATCAATTTTTAATAGCAGAAGGTGAATTATCACTTTATGGTGGTAATGGTAGTACTGAAAAATCTTTAGATCAAATGATCGCAACTGCCAATAATGTTGGTAGATTAGCTATATTACAAGAATTAAGTGAATTTATTCTTAGTAAAAATCCCGAAAACAGTTAATTGTTATTTTGAATAATATTTGATTTGTTTGAAAAAATGATCTTATATACAGGGAAATTTATTAAGGTACAGAAGAGAATTACTAATGTCCTAATTAAATAAACATTTGAATCTTTTGCAAAGATATCTACAGCTAATATATTTAGTGAATAATTAAATAAAACAAGAACAACATAAATTATGACTTGCTTACCAATAATATGAAGTCTCTTATCTAAATTAGAAAAAGTTATTATTTTCTGTAAAATGAATGCTACTCCAAGCCCAATCCAATAACTTATAGTAACAGCCTCAACATTTGTTAAGCTAAATATTTTTTTCAGTAGTAATATTGCCGTCATTTCAAATAAATATGACAATCCACCAACCACAATATATCTTTTAAGATTTGTGTTTAAGTATTTTTTGGTTATTAAAACCAACAGATTTTCTAATATCGATAACATATAGGGGTCTTTCCTTTGATTGATCATGAATTCTAGAAATGTATAGTGATATTATACCCTGAGACATAAGAACAATGCCAACTAAAAATATAACTAAAATTCCGAGCATAGCAGTACCGGTGAATTTCCAGTTTAATGGATCGCCTAATATTAATTGCTCTATAATTAATGACACACCTAATAGGGAAGATAGAAAACAAATCAGAACTCCAAGATATGAAAATAAATAAAGGGGTTTAGGTGAAGAAGAAACAATTAAATTAATAGCTAAATCTATTAATTTTCTAGTTGAGTAAGTTGCTTCACCGTGCTCTCTCTCATTAGCATCAAATTCAACAAATTGTCTTTCGAAGCCAAGCCAATCGATAAGATATCTAGTCATTCTGTTTTGCTCGCCTAATTGATTAAATTCGTCAGCAACGCAGCGATCAATAAGTCGAAAATCTGTTGATCCAATAATTATTTTTTGACTAGATATAAAATTGAAAAATTTATAGAAAATGATTGAATTAATTTTACCCATAAATGACTGTGCTTTACTATTCCTTCTGATTCCAATAACAACATCAGCTCCTGAGCGCCATTTATGAATAAATTCAGGAATTAAATCAACTGGATGCTGTCCGTCTCCATCAAGCATTATTATTCCCTGATTATGACTTAAGGCAACTCCAGCTGAGAGAGCAATTTCCTTACCAAAATTTCTAGATAAGACTACGACTTTAATATTATTATCATTGATTTGCTTAATTATACTAAGGCTATTATCGCTTGAACCATCGTCAACGTAAATAATTTCAAAATCGATATCTATCTTATTAAGTACTTTAATGAGTGAATTATGAAAACTTGCTATACCTTTTTCCTCATTATATACGGGAACAACTATGGATATTGATTTTTTGTCATTTACTGTCATTATAAATATATTATATCCTAAAAACTAACTTAAATAAATTGCATATGGTAACTAAAAAGAGATGACCAATGCCATCTCTTTTGCTATAGAATATCTTAAGATTATTCTATATTTTTGATTCCTTTTAAATTCATTACTATAATTAGACCGAAGAATACTTTTGCACTAACATCAAGTATTACATAAAGGGAAGTTTCTGCACCTAGGTGTATCTTGTCTCTACCACTTGTTCCTAATAACCAAACAAGAGGGTAGAATAGCCAAAGAAACATAAGATAATTAAGCATTTTATTGAAAAACATATTGCCACTAGCACCTAATGCTTTAGCTTGTTTTCGAACTGGACCATACATTTGGACTATTATTACTAAGAAGGCGATAAAGCTTATAACAAACCAAAACTTATTATTGTTAGGATTGGATGACATGCTTGCAAAAAGACCTGTTACAACCATAACGATATCAGCAAATATTACAGTTGAAAATAGACCAATTTTTTCGCGAGTTTTGGAAGCTTCCTTAGCAGGAAATGCTATCAGCCACAAACTAAGTAGAAGAAGTGGTGTTGTAAGTAGCCAATCTATGTATCTAGAAACAAAGATTTCTTTACCGTTTATTAAAAATACACCTTGTCCATTGGCCATAGCATAATAAGCTAGTGCAGCAATCGTGGTAATTATCATTGCTAAATAAGCATGGTGTTTTTGATTTTGTTTAAGTGTCGAACCTATTAGGTATATAAGAGCAGTCCCGATCGCCATAGCGTAGAAACCTACCCATAACCAAGTTGTTACTTGAGATGAAATTTGCATCTATATTTCTCCTTTTATTTATTAATTCTTATATACATTAAATAATTAACATATCTTTAATGATATTTCAATTAAAGCATAAATATTATACTTCAACAAATAGTATTTAAATTTCTTATGCATAAGCAATTTAATATAGACAATAAGTATGCTACAATACCAATTTGTAAAAAGGAAATATCATGTTAGAACATGTAGACAATGGAAAATTCAGTGCTGAAGGATTAAATAACGATTCTATAAGTATCATGCTCGATCAAGCTGTAACTAAGGAAGAGTATTATAGGGATGAACGAGAACCTGTAGTAATAAATAGTATAAAGGCCGAAAATAGAGGTTTTGTTTCAGTTGGAGCAATTTATGCAAAAGGTTATGAATCTGTTAAAAGTACAGGAAATCAATTAACCGAAAATCAAATAAATTTTTTGATTATACGCTCACTTGCTAAATGCGCGGGAGCAAGTACTGAAATTTTTTTCATGGAAACAGAGGCTGAAAGTGTAGCTGCTAAAGAAATTTGTCAAGATTGTATAATAAAAGATGATTGCTTAGAATACGCGATTGATGGCAATGAAAAATTTGGAGTTTGGGGTGGCTTAACACCTAAAGAAAGAATCCAAGAAAGCAAAAATAGATCAGATATTTAAAAAGTAACTTACGAATATGGAAAATTTCACTAATATTACAAATCTTGAAGATCACAGGATTAAGAATTTAGATAAAGTTTCTAATACTGAAATAAGCGGAGTTAGTCAGATTCAAAACTATATAATAGGTGGGGTTGGTGCTCCGATTAACTTTGAGTTAGATGATGCCAGAAAAGCCATTCTTGATATAAATGACAGCCCCACTCTAAATGATGGCAGAGCATTATTAAGATATGCTAAAGTTGCCAATCTGTATATTAAAAACGGCCAGGAATTAATAGATCCAAATATCGAAACAAATTATCAAGAAGAATCTCTAGAAATTAATAGTCTCATTGGTAGAGCAGCTTGTCGAGAGTTAGATATAAGATTATTTTTTCCAGATGATGAAGAAATTATTAAAGAAAGTGTAAAGATTTGCGATAATTGCTCAATAAAACAAGCCTGCTTAAGTTCTGCAATTGAGAATGGAGAGTCTCATGGAGTTTGGGGAGGAGTTCAGTTTATAGGCAATGAATATTAATTATTTTTATGATATTATAAATATATGGTAACAATTTTAATAACACATATTGCATTTGCAGTAGCCTGTATCCCACTAATGCTTAGTGCTACAGTTGTAAAATATTTCGGTAACATAAAAATAGCTCAATCTCTAGCAAAATATTCCTCATATTCTCTTATTGGACTACTTGGAACTGGTACAATTTTAGTGATTGCTTTTCATGCAGGACTAGTAAGTACTTGCTATGCTGGGCTCGTTTATACTGCATTCTTTGGAATATCATTCGTAGCTTACAGAAAATTAGCAACATCAAAAATCTATAAAGATTAATCCCTTAAATAAATCTATAATAATGATATAATCATAAAGGTTATAGATTAAATTATATGGGTGACGCTTTATGAAAAAAATTAAAATTTTATTTTTTTGTTTAATTCCTCTTCTGATTATTTATATTGGCTATTTATATTTAAAAACAGTCAATATTGCTGTACTTAATCCTAAAGGTGAAATCGCTTTAAAAGAAAAAAATTTAATCTTATTTGCGCTTACATTATCCCTTTTTGTTTTAGTCCCGGTTTTTGTAATGCTCATAGCATTTTCTATTAAATATAATGAAAAGAATACAAAAGCCAAATATAGTCCAAACTTCGATCATAGTAGAATATTCGAATCAATCTGGTGGGGGATACCAACAATTTTAATTATCATATTATCAATTGTCACCTGGCAGAGTAGCCACTCACTTGATCCATACAAGGCAATTAATTCGCCAAAGCCAACTCTGAATATACAAGTAGTATCTATGGATTGGAAGTGGTTATTTATATATCCTGACTCAGAAATTGCATCTGTGAATGATCTAACTATCCCGATTAACACACCTGTTAATCTTGAAATAACATCCGATGCTCCAATGAATCAGCTGTGGATTCCACAGCTTGCTGGGCAGATTATGTCAATGCCAGGAATGGTTACTCACCTTAATTTAATTGGTAATGAAACTGGAACGTTCCGTGGAATGTCATCAAATATATCTGGCCAAGGTTTTTCAGGCATGACATTTAATGCCCATGTTGTAAGTGATGTTAATTACCAGAATTGGATAAATAGTGCCCGAAAATCTCCTAATGTTCTTAACAAAAAAGGTTATCAAGCTCTTAATGTCGATAGTGAATATGTACCAGCTACATATTATTCCTATGCATCGCCTGATCTATTTGGCTATATTTACAACAAGTATATGAGCCCATCTAATGGTAATATAAATACAGGAATGGGTAATTAGTATGAATTATTTTGCTGGAATCTTGGGACTTCTAACTATTGATGCTTTCAAGCACGATTTAGTTCAATATTTCGGAGTTGCAGTTATGACTCTATCTGCTATATTTGCTGTTTTAGCACTAACCTATTTTAAGCGCTGGAAGTGGCTGTTTGGTGAATGGTTAACTTCGCTCGATCCTAAAAGAATTGGTGTAATGTATATAGCTGTTGCTGTACTTATGCTACTAAAAGCCGGTACTGACGCTGGCATGATGAGACTTCAACAATCAATTTCTGTTGGGAATAATCAAGGCTTCTTAAAAGCTTCACATTATCAGCAAGTATTCTCAGCCCACGGAACCACTATGATATTTTTTGCAGCCATGGGGCTGATGTTTGGCCTTATCAATATTGGTGTTCCACTACTTATAGGTTCTCGCGACGTTGCATTTCCGTTTTTAAATTCTGTTAGTTTTTGGCTTTTTGTCTCTGCTATGCTGCTTCTAAATACGTCCTTAGCAATCGGCGATTTTTCTGGTGCTGGCTGGTTAGCATATCCACCACTGTCTGAACTTCAATTCAGTCCAAGCACTGGAGTTGATTATTGGATATGGAGTCTTCAAATTGCAGGAATTGGTAGCTTATTATCAGGGATTAATTTTATAGTTACAATTATTAAGAATAGGGCAAAAGGAATGACCTTAATGAAAATGCCAATGTTTGTTTGGAGTGTTTTTGGCTCCATGACACTAGTTATTTTTGCCTTTCCAATTCTTACAGTGACAATAACCTTACTTTACTTAGACAGACTGTTAGGAATGCATTTTTTTACCGGAGCTGGTGGTGGCAATCCTATGATGTACGTTAACTTAATCTGGGCTTGGGGTCATCCAGAAGTCTATATTCTAATACTTCCAGCTTTCGGTATTTTTTCTGAAATTGTTGCTACATTCTCCAGAAAAAGGTTATTTGGCTACACATCCATGGTCTGGGCGATATGGGCGATAGTGCTACTTTCATTTACGGTTTGGCTACATCATTTCTTTACTATGGGGTCTGGTGCTGATGTAAATGGCTTTTTCGGTATTATGACAATGATTATTGCTATTCCAACTGGTGTTAAAATATTCAACTGGTTATTCACAATGTTTAGAGGTAGGATCAAATTTGCAAGTCCAATGATTTGGTTTATGGGTTTCATTATCCTATTCTCTATTGGAGGAATTGCTGGAGTCTTATTGGCAGTACCACCGGCAGATTTCCAACTCAATAACAGTTTATTCTTAGTAGCTCACTTCCATTCTATGATAGTAAGTGGGGTACTATTTGGGTATTTTGCCGGTCTTACTTATTGGTTTCCTAAAATATATGGATTTAGTGTTAAGGATAAAATTGGTAAATATGCAGCTTATTTCTGGATAGTTGGTTTTATAGTTGCATTTGTACCTTTATATATTCTTGGAATACTAGGTGCAACAAGGAGAATGAATCATTATTCATCCAGCTTAGGATTCCAACCACTATTTATAGTAGCTGGAATTGGTGTTTTAATCATAGGAGCCGGACTATTCATTCAACTCATACAGATCATTACTAGTATTAGGGATAGGAAAAAACTACAAGACAAAACAGGTGATCCTTGGAATGGTAGAACCCTTGAATGGTCAATTCCTTCTCCAGCACCTGAATATAGCTATGCAATTTTACCAATCATAAAAGAAAGAGATCAGTTCTGGAATGAAAAACAAGATGAGAATAACTCAAAAATACAGAAAAAATTTAAAAACTTTTCTATGCCCAAGAATAGTTATCTTGGTCTAGTTATTGCTTTCTTCGCTTTTAGTTTAGGCTTCGCTGCAGTTTGGCATATTTTATGGCTATTTATTTTTGGATTGTTGGGTATAATTTCGATAATAATAATTAGAAGTCTTGATGAAAATAGAGATCGACTCGTAACTTTTGACGACCTAAGCAAGGTAGATCAATTAGCCCTGGGGAAAGAGCAATAATATGGATAAAACTATAGATTTAGTTGAAAATACTGAAAAGACGAAGACCTATATTGGTTTTTGGATATACATAATGACAGACTGCGTACTGTTTGCAAGTCTTTTTGCGGTTTATGCAGTTCTTCATCACAATACTAACGGTGGCCCAAGTGGACAATCCCTATTCTCGATGCCATATGCATTAGCAGAAACTTTAATTTTATTAACCAGCAGTTTTACTAGTGGATTATCGATGATTGCGGCAAGAAATAACCATAAAAACAAGGTTATATTTTGGTTAGCAATAACTTTTCTGCTGGGTGCTAGCTTCTTATACCTGGAACTGCATGAATTTAATCATCTTGTACAAATTGGTGATTCATGGCGAGTAAGTGGTTTCTTGTCATCATACTTTACTCTAGTTGGCACGCACGGTCTCCATATCACTGTGGGGCTTTTATGGATGGCAATTATTAGCTTGGTAGTTATTAAAAGAGGATTGACAAAAGGCACTATTAAAGGCCTAACACTACTGAATATTTTCTGGCACTTCCTTGATGTAATTTGGATATTTATTTTCAGCGTAGTTTATCTAATGGGGCACATAGGATTATGAAAAAAGATAATAGACTAACAAATTATGCAATCGGCTACGCTACATGTATCCTACTAACCTTAATTGCTTATTTAATTGCCAGTTTAAATTATTATCGTAATTGGGCAATAATTGCTACTATTGCGACATTGGCATTAATTCAATTCGTTATCCAAATAGTATTCTTCCTACATTTATCTAAAGAAAAAAAGGACAGATGGAGATTATATGTATTTATATCCATGATCTTAGTCGTTTTAATTCTCGTAATAGGTTCAATTTGGATTATGAATAATCTCGATAGCAATATGATGCTAGACCAAAAACAGTCTAACCTTTATCTTAAAAGCCAAGATGGTCTCTAAAGATATAAAAAAATATTATAGATTAGCAAAGCCCGGAATCATTTACGGCAATCTCCTAACTTGTGCAGCTGGTTTTGTTATAGCTTATAAGCATCCATTTAATTTTAGTCTTTTTATTTTAGTTCTTTTATCGACATCGTTGGTTATAGCATCAGCCTGTGTGCTCAACAATATTATTGATATAGATATTGATTCAAAAATGAAAAGAACTAATAAAAGAGCTCTGGTAGAAGGTACAATAAAAATAAAGAATGCTTACATATTCGCAACCGTATTGGGTATATTGGGATTTTTAATACTTCTTTTCCAGATTAACATTACAACATTCATAGTAGGACTAATAGCTTTCATAGATTATGTTGTGATATATGGTTACGCAAAAAGAAACAGTATTTACGGAACTTTAGTCGGTACTATTGCTGGATCAGCTTCGATAGTTGCTGGATATACTGCAGCTACTAATGAACTAAATGTCTGCGCCTTGATTCTTTTTCTAATTATGACTTTTTGGCAAATGCCTCATTTCTACGCAATAGCAATTTATCGGAAAAAGGATTACAAGCAGGCCAACATACCAGTCATGCCAATCATCAAAGGCAATAAGCGAACCAAGATTGAGATTATATTTTATAGTTTTTGTTTTTTAATAAGTCTTATTAGTCTTAGAATATTCGGCTATGTAGATAATTATTTTATGATGGTTGTTGGTATTATTTCCATATATTGGCTCATATATGGGCTTAGTGGATTGAACAATAAGAATATTGATGTTTGGGCTAGAAAAATGTTTAAATTGTCTCTATTAGTACTGCTAGTGCTTTGCATCATGATATTTCTAAAGCTAGTCTATTAGAACTTGGCTAATTAAAATGCATTAGTGTATCATTTTAATTAATGATACCAAATCAAAAAAGCAATGATATCAAGCCATTAGAGAATATTAATGCACTAGATAAAACAGGGAACCTTAATTTAGTTTCGAATCAAAATCCTAAGCATGCTGTTTCTGTATCAGAGTTAGCTTTTGATACTAATATAGTAGCCGCAAATAATAAGAAAAAAGTTTTCCAAAAAATTAAAGATAATATTAAAATCATAATAATTTGTTTTTCTGTAATGATTCTTGTCGTATTAACGCTAATGTATGTCATAACTCCAATTGAAGTAAGCGGAATTTCGATGGAACCAACATTCCATACAGGTAATTATTGTTTAGTCTATAAATGGCCTCAAACCTGGGCTAATTTAACAGGTTCTCAGTATATTCCAGGAAGGGGTCAGGTAATGATAGTTAATGATACAAATAATAATGGTGAGTTATTTATAAAAAGAGTGATTGGGCTACCGGGCGATAACGTCAATGTAACTGATGGAATTGTAAAAATAATGAATTCAAATAATCAAAAAGGTTTCAATCCAGATAAAGTCTATCCTTACGGTAAAACATTATCCCTGTATCAACCTGGAATGAATTTTGAAGGTAACGTTGCTAATGGTCAAATATTCGTCATGGGAGACAATCGAGTTCCGGGGGCCTCAATTGATTCTAGGTCTAGTATGGGCGACATACCCTCCAGCTATATTACTGGTAGAGTACTAGTTAAGTTTTGGCCAATCAATCAAATTAAGTTATTTTAATCGGTTATATTCTTAACGACTACTTCATTATTTTCATCATCAGTTTTGTCTTTTAGCCCCTTATAATGATCTAATCCATGATCATGGCTATAATTAATTTTTCTATGAATCAACCTTGCAATTGAGACTAAAAATGCTCCAACTATAATGAAAGATGCAAATAACATATATAGCTTAATTTGGTTTGATGACTTAAAATATAAAACCTTTAAATATGAAATACCGGGCCAATTTTGACCATTATCATATTTGTTATTTATGATAAATTTTTGACCATCGGAAAAATTTACTTCTATTTCTATGGAGTGAATACCATCATCCAAATAATTATTATTTAGAGGCTGTAGAGTTTTTTTAGAATATAAAAATTGGCTATCTGCATAATAATTTACACTACTAATTGTAGAATTTTCAATCGATGATACATTGTACAGGGCAATCTCATCAGTATTACCAGAAATTAATTTAGGAGTTATGTAACCTGAAAAAGACATGTACCTAGTATTGCAATTATCTTTTAAATTACAGATTAACTTAGATGGTAAAATGAATGCATCAGCAACAGCAGCGTATGGTTCAGCACCAATATCTTTACCAGAAATTACAATATTGCCGGATTGTGCCTCCAGGTTTACGTTGCCGATAAGGGTCCAGGTGTTCGCATTAACAGTTGCAGTTCCAATCAACTGACAACCGGACCCTGTTAGCTGCTGTGAATAAAGACCAATGCTTTTCGGAGCTGATTTAGAAGGAAGCTTTATATATATAGCACCGGCGATTTTTGTTGGAGCCAAAAGACTATACTGAAAATAAGTAGGGTCTCCACATGACGAGGAATTGAAACTTGTCGGAAATGGCTGAGATGGTCCAATTTGAGACGAAGGGCTTGCA
>CAIUOC010000021.1 GCA_903900685.1 uncultured Candidatus Saccharibacteria bacterium
CCAACTACTCCAACATACAACACGCATAAAGGAATAAGCACTATTGGCAGAGTAACAGCTAACCATACCCCAATACAAGTTACTACAAAAGCCTTGATAACTAATACATTGTGCATGCCGAACTTGACAAAGAGCCAAACCATTATTGGGTTTAATTCCTTGCCATTTTTCAATATTCTCTCTGTAGTGACTACATCACCCACTTGAAGTAAAGCGAGAAGAATAGCTAGAAAGCTCATATAGCCCACACTCTTTGTGGAAAAGGACTAGGCTGTACTGAATAAGGCTGTAATGGCTCCGCATTTTCACTATCCAATAACAGTACATTTACACCCCAGTTTGGGACTGGGTAAGGTACAGGTACATAATCTTCAGGAGTTGGAATGGGTGCTGGCTCATAAACTACACCAATAGTGTCAATATTCATGTAGTTGGGAGTGATTGTTTCTTCGGCAATTATTTTGCCATCTTCGTCTAATACGGCTGGAGTAGTCGTATAAAGGACTGAAGTAGCTTGTGCTTCGTCTGTGAAAGAAAGGTATAAGGGTGTCATAGTTATCCTGTGAGTGCTTGAAGTTGAGCATTGCTTACACGAATTGGGTAGTAAGCTATCTTTTTGATAGCACCATTAAATGGTTGTGAAACAACTCCACCAATATAAATAGCGTTTATTCCAAAAGGAACAACGCAAACTGTATCAGTAGTGCCAATAGTTCCATTTACAGCACTACATGAATCATTGTTTTTTACAGCAATACTCATTTTATTGGTGGCTGTCAAACTCCATGAACCAGTACCAGCAAAGTTTGCTTGTAAAACTCCAGAATTATAAAAGTTTGAATTTGTACCTGTTCCAGTATGCCCAATGCTTATTGAATTTTGCGAAAGAACTCCATCTACACCAGTGTTAGCTAGCGTGCTAATAGTTGTTGATATGCTTGTACCTTCTCCATAAATAGTACCTTCAGCTTGGTTATACCAACTACTAAAGTTAGTACCTGTCATAATTGCTGAATCAGCACTACGAGTTACTTGAGAAGCTACTGTAGGGATGTAGGAAGTTGGGAAGGGTAGGGCTTCTAAACTTGCCCCAAAAATGTAGATACCTGAATATCCGTTGCCTGTCCATGCTCCTTGATTATCAGCACTATGTACTTCAAATTGCGCATAGTTTGTACCAGCACTTAAAGTTCTTGTTGCTGTACAGCGATACCAGCCATTACCTACTGAAGTGATTGTCGCTGTTGTTCCTGATTTAAGAGTGCCTAAAGCACCTGTAGATAAATTAAAATAAGCACCATCTGTAGAAGCACCAGCACCAAAACTAATAGCCAAATAAGGTTGTTCCCCAGCTTTTGCGTAAACTGATTGTGTATTGGCTACTGCTGTAGTTGTAACAGCTTGGTAAATACTTTGGTTTCCGCTACTAGAAGAACCTATTAGTTTGCTTGCCGTTAAAGTGCCATCAGGGGCAATATCTGTATTAAGACTAAGAGTTGGAGTGCCACCACCAATAGTCCACCCACTAGCAAATTGAGATTGCAGTAACAAATTCGTACTCTGTTGCTCTATCAATAAACCTAAACTTGTTCCTAATACTGGGTCATGGTCAAACCTAGCTTGGTTTATTGCTCCTGTTTGTAGTACAGGAATGTAGTTAGTAATAGCTGTAGTAGTGGTAGCTGTGTAGGCTGTTACTGTGCTACGCTGTTCAAGCTGTGCGCCCCACAAATTAAATGTTCCTGTTGTGGTTGCTGTTGTAGCGTATGTAGCAGATGCGCTATCCACAAAGTAAATTCCGTAAGCAGTAGCAGAGCCATTAAATGCAGAGAACACAACAGAACAACGATACCAGCCTGACCCAACACTTGTAATTGTTCCTGTTGCTTGTCCACCAGCAGTTCCTAATACACCTAGTGATAAATCAAAGTTGCAAAATCTTGCTCCGTTTGATGTATCAATTATTTGTATATAACTTCCTGTTCCAGCTTTAGCGTAGAAACTTAAAGCACCATTAGCAGATAAGGTAACTAACTGTCGTAGATATTTTGTAGCAGTTCCAGCAGAGCAAGTTACTAAAGCGGCAGTAGTTGTTCCATCAGGAGCAACAACACTATTGTCTACTGTGGTTACAGAGCTTGGACTCCATACTGCATTAGTAAACTGTTGCGAATAGGTAAATAAATTCTGCTCTGCTACTGCACTACTATATCCATTGTAATAAGCACCTGTAGTAGAGCGTGTAAAGGTAATGCGTGGGTCTAGTGCTTGTTCATTAGCGAAATCTAAAAGAAGGCTTGGGCGCACATTGCTAAAATTAGCTGATATTGTCATTTAATACTCCATTGAAATTTATAACCACCAGTTTGTTTTAGTTTTTTATTGCATACCATTCTAATAGATTGTCTATACAAATTTAACTGTTTAGAAGCATCATTTAAACCATAATAGGTTATGCCATTATTTAGGCATACAACTGGTTTTGATAACTTGGATGTTGGTGCATTAGCTAGTGCTGTAGCACTCTTTTTAGCAATGGTTTCAGGTGATAATTTTCTACCAATTCCAGCTTTAGAAATTTTTGCTCTAGCTTCTTCAGTATGCTTTTTGCCATAAAAATGATTAGCTTTACCTACTGCTTTTCCTGTACGATTAACAGAAATTTTAGCTTTAGTTTCATCCGAATGATGTTTACCATACATAGGATGATTTTCACCCCATTCTCTAGCATTTTGGCTAACCTTCATTTTTGCTAACGATTCTGCTGTGTGTTTTTTGCCGTACATACCATGTGATTCACCACTTGCTTTAGGAGTAGTTTTATTGGCTAATCCAATTTTTCTTCTAGTTTCTTCGGTTGGAATCCATCCAGTAGCTCCTTCGCCACCAGCAGAAACATTGACTAATTGAACACCTAGCTTTCTGTATTGGTCTATTAATTCCATTTCAGCTAATAAAGACAGTTCTTCATCTACATTCTTAACTGGATAATTGATTGAATAGCCATTAGCTTTATTAACTACTCTATCCCAATAAACACCACGATTTACTCCATGTTTAGCCCTTTGACCACTTCCTTTGCCAACATAGAACACCGCACCCGTATCATTACGGATGTGTTCGTAGACATAAAATCGTTCTTGATTCATAGAGAGAGAAGGAATTACTGAAGGGTAGTTAGCCGAGATTGTCATAGTGTTATACCGATGTAATTGTTTCCCATGCTGTAGCACCACCAACACGCAGTTTATTTAAAGTAGTATCAAAGTAAATTGCGCCTTTAACATACGCTGGAGCAGCAGCAGTTGTAGCTTGTTGGGGAAACATAAGTCCACTTAAATTTAATGCACCAGCCCCTTTGTCTACTGTATTACCTATAGAAAGACCGCCAGTTGCACCAATTTGCATAGCTTGTGTAAAAGATATAGTTGTTGCGGCAGTTCCACTAGCAGCATAAGACCAAGCATGAGTGCCAGCAGATTGAGTGTAAAGCGCTGCTGTAGCCGTTGCTTTATAAGTATATTGACCTGCTACTGAAAAATAAGCATTTTGCCCAATATAATTTGTTGTAGCTGAAGCTGACAACACCATTCCGCTTATTTCTAATGCTTTTACAGATGACCATGCCGTACTTGGATTTGTTGTTAATCCAACATTTCCTATACTATTCCAAACTAATGTTGGTGTAAATGTTGAATTTGAATTTGAAGAATAGCCTAATCCAAACACATCCCCACCTAATGCTCCTGTTCCTGAAACAACACCAACTATTCCATACCCATAATTAGAACCATTTAATATTTGAATATTTTGCGTATTACCAGTAGAAGAAGTAGTTAAATTTAATTGATTAGATTGAGCATTGGTAGCTTTTAAAGCATTAGAAGTAAGCGTTAATATTGAACCAGTTGCTAAAGCAGAAGTTGAACTTGCGTAAACAAGACCACCTGAAGTAAATGATGTAAGTCCTGTGCCACCATTGGCTGTTGTTAAAGCTGTTCCTAAAGTTACTCCAGCCAATGTAGCCGTACCACCAGTAATATTTACCCCTGCCATGTCTTGGTAAGCCATGTTTCCAAGATATTGGTTTAATGGTATTTGGTTAGGTGCTGAACCAATATCGGTCTGAGCTACAGCGGAGCTTGCTGGGTAATCTACCCAGACGTTTAATGTATTGCCGTTTACAAAACTGATAAATGCTGTTGTATTGAGTGAGTTAGAAAGAACTGACGTTCTAGTTAATACGTTGGCAGACCATGAGCCAATACCTACTTCCCAAGCATACGTTACTGCATCATATATAGTGTAATACAGGCTATTACCCGTACCAATACCATTTGAAAATGACGTATACCCCGGTACTGGAGAACCAGTAAGCGTAAGTGCGCCCGTACCGCCGGGCGTTGTCGAGGTCTCTTGGACTCTATCCGCTAATAAAACAGCCATATAAGGCTCCTAAAATTAAGAAGTAGCGGTGGTCGAATAAGTCACGCTAACTGTATCTCCTACAGTAACGGCTTTAGCAACAGCAAAGTTACCTTCACTATAAAGC
>CAIUOC010000022.1 GCA_903900685.1 uncultured Candidatus Saccharibacteria bacterium
ATATATTTATTGGCTATTTGCTCGAGCTTAGCAGCATAAAGTTCTTTAGCTTCATCTAGGGTTATTTTAAATGGATCGATACCCTTTATAGATATGAAAGTATTATTAATTTTTATATATGGTCCAAATCTACCGATGTTAGCAATAATCTCTTCATCTTTATCTGTTTTTCCAACTGTTCTTGGCAAACTGAACATTATTAATGCAGCTGCTAGATCAACCGTATCGAGATCATATCCATCAGGAAAAGGTGCAAAGTCTGGCTTATCTTCACTTTCAGTTTCGCCTCGTTGCAGCATTAAGCCATATCTTCCAAATCTGGCAATAATTGGTTGTCCAGTTTTTGGATCTTTCCCAAGTTGTTTAGCTTTTGAAACTTCTTCTCTTGTTGCCTCTTCGGATTTTTTAACTAATGGATGAAAATCTTTGTAGAATGTATCAATCATTTTTTCCCAATTTTCATGACCTTCAGCTATCTTATCGAAGTCATCTTCCACTTTAGCTGTGAATTTATAATCTAAAATATCTTTGAAGTATTTTTTAAGAAAATCGGTAGTTATATCGGCAACTGCAGTCGGAATTAGTTTATTCTTATCTGCTCCAGTTATGACCTGTTCCTGTTCTTCATTAATTTTGTCACTCTTTAACTTATATATTTGTAATGTTTTTGGTTTGCCTTCAACATCAACCTTCTCAACGTAACCTCTGGTCTGAATAGTAGAAACGGTTGGAGCGTATGTACTTGGTCGCCCGATGCCTAGCTCTTCAAGTTTTCGAACTAGTGTTGCTTCGGAATATCTTGCAGGAGGCTTTGAAAAAGTTTCGGTTGCTGTAGCGTCGTTAAGTTTTAATTCTTCGCCTTCTTCAATTGGGGGCAATATTGTATCATCTTTAATATTTCCATAAACTTTATAGAATCCTGGGAATATTAAAACTTCACCTTTGGCCAAGAAAATATTTTTAGAATTTGATATCTTTATTTTTAGTTCAGTTCTTTCTACTTTAGCAGGAGCCATTTGAGATGCTAGTGCTCTTTCCCAAATAAGTCTATATAACTTTTCCTGTTGGTTTTCGCCAGAGATAGAATCGACATCAAAGTTTGTAGGTCTTATTGCTTCGTGAGCTTCTTGAGCAGAACTATCTTTTGTTTTGTACTGAGTTTCATTAGTATACTCTTTACCAAAATTTTTCAATATATAAGAGTTTGACATATCTAACGCTAGTTTAGATAGAGTTGTGCTGTCGGTTCTCATATATGTAATATGGCCTGATTCATAAAGTTTTTGAGCAACACCCATTGTTTGTCTTGGACTGAAACCAAACTTTCTAGAAGCCTCTTGTTGTAATGTGCTGGTTGTGAACGGAGGACTAGAACTTCTCTTGCCTGGTTTTTTGGAAACACTTGAAACTATAAATTTTGCGTCAATTAGACTATTTAAGAAATCTTTTGTTAATTTATCTGATTCTATAGTCTTATCTAGATTAGCAAGCACTTCACCATTTTTACCTTCAAAGTTAGCAACTAGTTTATATGACGATGTAGATTCAAAGGCTTTAATTTCTCTTTCACGTTCAACTATTATACGAACAGAAACTGACTGAACCCGTCCAGCGCTAAGTCCAGTTCTAACCTTTTTCCATAAAACAGGACTTAGTTCATAACCAACTAGCCGATCTAAAATCCGTCTAGCCTGCTGGGCATTTACTAAATTTACATTTATAGTTCTAGGATGCTCTAGGGCCTTTTCTAAGGCGGTCTTGGTTATTTCATGAAAAACTATACGTTTTGTAGTTTTAATGTCTAATTTAAGGGCTGTAGCTAGATGCCATGCAATAGCCTCCCCTTCGCGGTCTTCATCACTTGCGAGCCATACTTCAGATGCATTAGCAACAGCAGATTTTAACTCCTTAATAACCTTGGTCTTGTCTGGTGATATGGCATAGGTAGGCTTAAAATTATTTTCAATATCTATATTAAGACCTTTTTTAGGAAGATCTCTAACATGCCCAAAACTACTCAAGACCTTAAAATCTTTACCAAGATATTTCTCGATAGTTCTGGCTTTGGCTGGACTCTCTACTATTACAAGTTGTTGTTTCATAATTCCTTCAATGGGATATGGTTAGTTTACATATACAGTCTGTAAGGTTACTGTAGACTTTAAATAAAAGCAAGTGATTATCATAAGTCTTTCATAAACCTATACCATATCCAAAGTCCAACAAAAGAACCAACAACTCCAAATACATTATCCCAAAGACCAAAAACTCCACCTCCAAATAAGATACTGCCTAGCCAGAAGAATAATGACGAGACCAAAATAATCATGGTCCACATTAAAAATTTAGAACCCATATTTTTAATAGTACATTAAAGGACTAGCATTACCAATTTGACAAAGTAACGAAAATGTATAAAAGTATTGACATTTCAACACTTATTTGATAATATAGCAAGTCGTAAGCTTTATATACAAAGCTTCGTACCTTATATACCCCTATTCTAACAATTTGTTAGATTGTTTTAGAGAGTGCCTAATCAAAAGTTGTTACCCTCCACTAATGAACTGGCTGTGTTTATTTATAGACACAGCTCTCTAAGACAAACTAATCCCTTTAACTTCACTCTGTCTAACAGAGAACCTTTAGTGGTCAGTGAGTCCAAAAGATGGTCTTTAGACCGGCACGACGCATTATTTTATTAGCGTTCGATGCTTCACTGCGGTGGGTTGAAGGGTGTTATCAAACCTCCAGCGGTGCCCACCCCCTCTGGAGGTTTGTTCATTTAGGGTTTTATTTTTAGAAACATAAATTGCTCAAGTTTCTTGAAATAAACCCCTAGTGCTATAATCCCAGTTAGAGTAACTCTAAAATAGAAAGGAAAATTATGGCAACTAAAAAAACAAAGAAGAAAGTTTCTGGATTTAGTGGCTATGTTAATAAAAAAAATCTTATAAGATTAGCTATTGTTCTCGTGCTCCTGGCTGGTGTTTTTGCTGTCCTAGTATTTACCAACACAGTAACATTCGGTAAGAGTCAGCTTAAGACCATTACTTATAACAATGGTGATGGTTCATCATTTAACTTGAAGTTTTATAATGAATATACATTAAAAAACAGACCTTTTAGCTCAAATCCAAATTCCATGGAATTAGTTTCAAAAGTTTCAGTCAAAGGCAAAATACCTTTAGTGCTCTGGATAAAAACAAATAGTGGTAAGTCAGCTTTATATAGCAAAAACGACTGTTCAGGAGAGAATCGAGTTAATCCAGCTGGTCTAAGAATAGACTATATAAACTCAAAAGTTGCTGTTTGTGTAACAAAAGGGCCAACGAACAAGGATATACAATACATTTTAACTTTCCACGATAGTAAAAATGGTTATATTGTATACATTGCACAAGATGCTAACTTTGCTTATGCGACGACTAGTCCAATGATTGCAAAGGACTTCATGGCAAGAACTGGATTAGAAGATTATCGAAACGATATAGAA
>CAIUOC010000023.1 GCA_903900685.1 uncultured Candidatus Saccharibacteria bacterium
ACTAAGGTGGTTAAGGCTCCGACCTCTACCTCAACTTCCACGCAAACTAGTATAAACAATAATTCTACGACAATAATCAAAGTTCCTGAACTTGGAATAGAATTTTCAGCACCAAATTCTATAAAAGATTTAGTTTACTCTTATAGAGATGGCACGACTGAAAGTGGTAGTAGTATGAAAATTGCTGATTTTTCGACAAGTAGTTTAATAGCTGTGGATTCGGACTGTATTGCATCAAATGGAACAGCACTTGGTGGTTTATTTGTATTAAATGGTAAATTCTCATCATATGGCCCAAGTGATACTGGAGGACTAGTTTTAATAAAGCAGTTTCCGACCTTTTCAGTATCCTATGGTCATGGCCAGACTAGTTGTTTCGCTCAAACTAGCGGAATAAATGCCACTGCAAAGGATATGATTACAACTCAAAATCCACTATTTCAAAATGCAATCAAAAGTGTAACTAATATAAATTAACTTATTGCTATCAACGATAGTCTGACTCATTACGCATATGGAAATTACGAAACCAAATACTGGATGGTAGATGGAGTAAAGACTGCATTGTCTGGCGACATATTTAATCTTGAATTAAATGGTGATAATCTATATGTATATCAATGGTCTAATTAATAAAGGAGTGGGTAATATGAATAAATTTAAAAACAATGAATCAGGGTTTAGTGCAATAGAGATAGTAATGGTAGTAGTTATAGTTGGTCTTATAGGAGCCGTAGGATATTTGGTATATCAAAAAGGTCAAAATAAAACCACTTCATCAACTGTTCCTGCTACATCTATGTCAAAAACAACAAATAATAACCCAACACCTGCTGACCCATATGCAGGCTGGAAAACTTACGTTATGCCGTCAGAGAAAGTCAGTTTTATGTATCCTTCAGATTGGCAGCTTAAAGCACAAAACGACCCTAAGATTACCGATATGGATAGTTTTGTTTTGACATCTCCCGCAGGTACAAGCCTGAGTATTACAGCTGGGGATAATGCAGGCTTCGGTGGTGATGAATCCAAGATTGTTGGCAATGACCCAATCAGCTTTAGCGGTAAGCCTGCTTATATGCAGTACCGTTCTAACATGAAGCCTGATGGTACCTACAATACCACTATTGATGCTGTAGCTCTATCAACGACTCCAGATCAAAGATATAAGTTTCCAGTTGCTAAGAATAATCTAACTAATGCTCAAAGCATGGGCAATGAAACTGCTTTCAATATTAATATGAGTTTTGCTGCCGGGATGTCACCAGCTAATATTGCAGCCGCTAAAACAAATAGCGAAGTCAAAGATTTTAAATTAATTCTTCAATCAGCTAAATATTAATAATCGTTTATTTGCTATAATAAACTAATGGCAAATAAACTCATTAAAAAACTAGAACAAAATGAAGATATTAATATTAGACTTTTTGTTATAGGTGGCATTATCTTATTTGGTATCAGTATAGGCCTTTGGATCAATAACATTTATTTAAATTCTACTAACATATTTTGGGCATCATTTAGTAATAATTTACGCACAAATGGTTTCACTAAGACTTCTACTTCCAATAATAACGGATCCAGTCTTAAACAGGTGGTTCAATTAGGGCTGGGAGGGGAGAGCAATGCTCACTCTTTTACATACCTAACACAAAGTGGAACAACAGTAGCTACTGAAGAGATAAATAGCCCTACTTACGAATATGTTAGATATCTCAATATTTCAGCAAACTCTAAAAATAATGGTGGTACAACCAAAGGATATACTAAAATCTTAAATATCTGGGGATACTCTTCAAGTTCAAAGGCATCTAATAGTCAAACTACACAAACTTTTTATCAATCAGTTTTAGGTATTCTACCATTTGGTAATTTAACCTCTGATCAAAGTAATTCACTTATAAGTTTTGCTAAATCTCATAAGGTTTATACAGTTAATAGCTCTAAGTCAGCAACACTAAATGGTCAAACGGTTGATAAATTATCAGTCTCTGTAGACTTAAAAGGTTACGTTGAACTTATGCAAAAATTTGCAGGGTACATACATTACACTGGCCTAGATGGAATTAGTCCTAGCTTATACGCTAAACGTCCACCTGTAAAAATTACAGTCAGTGTTAACCCAATATCAAGAAATCTAGTGCAAGTAAGCAATGGTACTATTACCGGAACAACTGATTACTCAGGATTTGGAATTGATTCGCCAATCAAATTACCTTCTAAGCATATTTCTTTAAACCAGCTGCAAGCTAAAATCCAAGCAATAAAATAACAAAAACTTTAGTATACTTAAACATATGCATGTAATTGTAGATGATTTACTCATCAACTATCAGACTAGAGTCGGTAAAAATTCGTTGAATATATTATTTTTGCATGGGTGGGGTGATAGTTCAAAGGGTCAGCATAAATTTCTTGATAGTTTGTCAGCCTTAGGGAATGTAATAGCTCCAGACCTGCCAGGCTTTGGTGATAGTCAAGCAATGAGCAGAGACTTTAGCTTGTTAGATTACGCTAAATTTGTTTCTAGCTTTTGTTCTAAAATAAATTTAAAGCACATAGATTTAATTATTGGTCATAGTAACGGTGCCTCGATAGCCATAAAGGCAATTGCTAATCATGAACTACAGGCTAAGAAACTTATTTTGATTGGTGCAGCTGGTATTAGGGGAACAAATAAAAGTAAGAATAGCTTATTGAAAGTTGTTACTAAGACTGGAAAAGTTATCTCATCGCCGTTACCCATAGGTATCAAATCCAGGCTTCGTTCTAAGCTTTATTCATCAGTTGGTTCTGATATGCTATTGTCTGAAAACCTTCAGGAAACTTTTAAGAATATTGTATCTGAAGATCTACGTGGTGATGCCAGGAAAATAAATATTCCAAGCCTATTAATTTACGGCGAACAAGATAGGTCTACTCCACCTAAATTTGGCATGATTTATCATGAGGCAATTCAAGGATCCAGTCTTGAAATTATTGGATCTGCCGGACATTTTGTTCAATTTGATCAGCCAGAAATTACGTTAAATTTAATAAAGGATTTTTCAAAATGATAAAAGCATTCTTAAGCATGTATAGATTAAAATTCTTTACAACAATTGTTTACATGCTTCAGTCTAGTGAATATGATGAAATAAAATATTTGAGGTGGTTTTGGAGTACTCAAGATTTTAACAAGGTTAGTCGTCGTGGATTTCTCAAAAAAACTCGATCAGCTAAAGTTCTTTTGAATGTCTTATATTTACTAGCAGCACTAATAATTATTACCGGGATATTTTGTATTGTAAAATGGCACTCGAATAAATTTTTAGGTGGTGATTGTTTTGGAATTGCCCTTATTATAGGCTACCCAATAATAATCGGAAATCTTGTTGTCTTGCCATTAATGATTGGACGTTTATTGTTCATTAATCCAAGTAATAACCAAAAAATTCTTAAAAGTGAGAAAATATTTGCAGCTTTTAAGGGCGAAAAAATAGCAATTGTTGGGAGTTATGGTAAAACATCCATGAAGGAACTACTCATGACAATACTCGGCGACAATTTAAAGGTTGCTGCCACTCCGGGGAATAAGAATGTTGCCATATCACATGCTAATTTTGCCTTTAAACTAAGTGGAGATGAAGATATTTTAATAATTGAGTTTGGTGAAGGTCAGCCTAAAGACGTTGAACTCTTCTCAAGAATTACACATCCATCAAGAGCAATTATCACAGGTCTTGCGCCCGCACATTTAGATAGATATAAAACTTTGCAGGCTGCTGGAGATGATATTTTTTCAGTAGCAAATTTTGTTGATCCTTCAAAAATATATGTTAACTCTGAGTCATCTGAGACAGAAAATTTTATAAGACCAAAATTCAACAAATATAATAAAAATGGTGTCAATGGCTGGACTGTAGATAACATTAAAACATCAATTAAAGGCACGACTTTTGATGTTAAAAAAGGCAAAGTTAAGCTTAGTCTTTCAACAGGTCTAATTGGTGAACACCATATTGGAGGATTAGTGTTAGCGACATCGTTAGCTTTAGAACTTGGACTTAGCGAAGAGCAGGTTGTTGCTGGAGTTGCCAGGACTATTCCTTACGAACATCGCATGCAACCATATGAGCTTAATGGTGCTTGGGTCATTGACGATACATATAATGGTAATATTGAGGGCATAAGAGTTGGTTGCGAATTATTATCTAAACTTGATGCTAAAAGAAAAATATACGTAACTCCTGGTCTTGTTGATCAAGGAAATGACACTAAGGTAATACATGAAAAATTAGGAAGTTATATTGCAAAATCTGATGCCGATACAGTAGTACTGATGAAAAATTCTGTTACTGAGTATATTAAGCACGGTCTAAAGGTAAATGGCTATAAAAAGAAAATTATAGTTGAGTCAGATCCGTTAAAATTTTATATGAATCTAAGTCATTTTATAGCTTCGGGAGACCTAATACTTATGCAGAATGATTGGCCTGATCAGTACAAATAATTCTGCTATAATGTTTTTATGAATAAGCTTAATATTGCAGTAATTTTTGGATCAAGATCAACAGAGCATGATGTTTCTATAATAACAGGAATAAATAGTATAATTAAGCCACTTGAACTAAGTGGTGAATATAATGTAATTCCAGTTTTTATTTCTAAAGATGGTAATTGGTACTCTGATCATCAGCTAAAAGATCTTAACAACTATTCCAGTGGCCACTTTAAGGAATTCTTAGGTAAATTAAAACCTATTTCACTATCATTAAATTCAGGTCTTAAATTAGTAAAGACAGGTCTAAAGAATAAAATTATAGATATAGATTTAGTATTTCCCGCAACTCATGGAACTCATGGTGAAGATGGAGAATTAATGGCTATTTGTGAAATGGCTGGAGTAGCTTATGTTGGCTGCGATGTCAGATCTAGTGCAGTTGCTATGGATAAGGTTATAGCAAAGAACGTGGCTATGAGTAATAACATAGATACTGCTAAGTTTGTTTATTTCTCTAAGCATGACTTTAATTTGAACCCAAAGATTGCTTTGAAAAAAATAGAAAGTGAGCTTAAATTGCCTGTTTTTGTTAAACCAGCTCACCTTGGATCTTCGATTGGTATTACTAGAGTTACTAAATATGAAGATGTTAATAATGCAATTGAAGTTGCGCTTCATTATGACGATAAAGTTTTAATTGAAGAAGCTGTAAATAACTTAGTTGAGGTAACCCTGCCAATAATTGGAAATGAGGAATTAAAACCAGCTTTCCTTGAGCAGCCAGTGCTACACAGTGAAGACTTTTTTGATTTTGATACAAAGTACTTGCAGGGTGGTAAAAAAGGCAAGAACAAGGGCTCTAGTGGCTCACAGGGTTATTCAACCATACCCGCAAAGCTTCCAAAAGCACTTTATGATAAGGCTGAAGCTACAGGCCTAGCAGTTTATAGAGCAATTGGCTGTAGTGGAATAGCAAGAGTTGATATGTTGATTGATACTAAAACTGAGAAAGTATATTTCAATGAAGTCAATCCACTTCCCGGTGGACTGTATTCTCACAACTGGAACAAAGCCGGAATTAACAATATTGAATTAGTCAGTCGACTTGTAGACCTGGCCGTAGAAAGATTCACTGAAAAGAAATCACTCGAAACAGTCTTTAAGACAAACTATTTATCTCAGTTTAAATAATCTAAGAATTCAAACATTAGTGGATAAAGCTTTAGTTTACAGTAGGTAGGCTATTGTAAACTAGAATATTTTTAAGAAATCACTAGGGTTTAATATCTTTATATCTTCATATTTTTTTAGAACAAGCAGGTCCTTATCCCCAGATATAATATATTGAGCTTTACCTATATATGCAGTTTCAATAATTCGATTATCGTCTACGTCACGGCTTGCATCTATTGTTATACTTCCAAGTTGTACAAAAACAGTATCTTTTCTAAGTGAAGCTTCGAGCAGATTTAGACTATTTACAAATAGTGGGAATTTGTTAATTATGATTCTTCGGAGTTCAGTTATTATCTCTTCGCTCATAACAACTTCCACTTTATTGTTTATGAACAGCTTTAGTATTTTTTCTGGATTACCACCGAAAATTAAAGCAGATATCCATACATTCGAGTCAATAACTATTACAGTATGTTGATTCATACCGATTTTAACTGTTTATTATTTTATAAACCTGATCTTCGCTATCTATGCCCATATTAATGCCAGCTTTTTTCCCAGCTTTAGTAAGTTCTTGCCATCTCAGTCTTTTATCTAAATCATTAAGTGCAAGTCTTCTAAAGTACTCACTTCTACTTGAAAGCTCACTTTTTGCGGCAGAATCAATTTTTTTGAGCAGATCATCATCCATAGCTATGTTGAATGTTTTTATAGGCATAATATTATCCTTATATTAATGTTGTATAGATATTGTATAATACATAACCGCAAAAGCAAATGTTTTCGACTTTTCTCTCTAATCTGGCAGATATCAAGCTAATAACATATAATATCTCTATTATGAAAAGATATAACCCTAAAGAGATAGAACCTAAATGGCAGGCTATTTGGGATGAGACTAATATATATAGCGCCGACCTAAATAGTAATAAGCCTAAATATATTGCTATGAGTATGTTTAATTATCCATCTGGAGCAGGCTTACATATAGGCCATGCTATGAACTATACAATTTCTGATGTTAAGGCTAGATTCAAGAGGCAGCAAGGATTTGAGAGTTATCATCCGGTAGGATGGGACTCCTTTGGTTTACCGGCAGAAAACTTTGCCATTAAGTCTGGAATATCTCCACAGGAGAGCATGGCAAGAGTAATACCTGGATATCACAAGCAGTATAAAGCTATGGGCTGGAGTAATGACTGGGAAAAAGAGATTGCTACTCATACGCCAGAATATTATAAATGGACTCAATGGATATTCATTGAACTTTTTAAGAATGGACTAGTATATCAAGACTCTAGAATGCAGTGGTGGTGCGAGAAAGATAAAACTGTACTGGCTAACGAGCAAGTAATTGACGGCAAGTGCTGGCGACATGATTCAGCCGAAGATCCTTTGGTTGAAAAAAAAGAAGTCAAGCAATGGTTTTTCAAAATTACGGATTATGCTGATGAGCTTTTAGAATCGATTGATGACCTTGATTGGTCTGAAAGCGTAAAGTTAGCACAACGTAATTGGATAGGTAAAAGCGTTGGAGCTGAAATCGATTTTAAAGTTAAAGATAGTAATGAATCAATCAAAGTTTTTACGACCGCACATGACACTATCTATGGAGTAACTTTTATGGTTCTAGCTCCCGAACTAGAACTGGTAACTAAATTAACAACTAAAGAAAATGAGCAAATGGTTCAGGACTATGTAAGAGCCACAGAGAGAAAGACTGAGGTTGAACGTCAGTCAAGTAAGGAAAAAACCGGTGTATTTACAGGATCCTATGCGATTAACCCTATAAATGGAAAAGAAATACCTATATGGATAGCAGACTATGTTCTAGAAGGCTACGGAACTGGTGCCATTATGGCGGTACCTGGGGCAGATGAGCGGGATTACCATTTTGCTAAGAAATTTGGCATAGATATTATTAAAGTAACCGGTGAAGAAGAGTTCACTAACTATGCAGACATAAAAACTTCATTGAGTAAGTTTAAGTTAATAAACTCAGATGAATTCAATGGCCTTAGTTTTAAAGAAGGACGATTAAAAATATTAGATAAACTTAAGGAGCAGAAAGTAGCTAAGGAAAAAGTAAATTACCGCATGCTCGATTGGAGTGTCAGCCGTCAAAGATATTGGGGTGCCCCAATCCCTATAATTAACTGCCCAAAGTGTGGACCTGTTTTGGTTCCTGAGGCTGATCTTCCGGTGGTACTTCCCGAGATTTCGGACTTTCAGTCCAGTGGTGACGGACGAAGTGCTCTAGCAAGAGCCACAGATTGGTTAAGTGTAAAATGTCCAAACTGTCATGGTGACGCAGAACGAGAAACAGACACACTAGATACATATATAGATAGTAGTTGGTATATGTATCGTTACTTCGATCCTAGAAATCAACAAGTCATTTTCGATAGTAATTTGGCTAAGAAATGGGAGCCAATTGATTTCTACAATGGTGCTGATCACGCAACTGCACACCTTCTCTATGCCCGGTTTATCGCTAGATTCTTTACTAAAATTGGCCTTATTAATGATCCAGAGCCTTTTAAGCAGTTCCTATTTAATGGAAAGATTACCGCTTCAGACGGTAAAATGTTTTCCAAAAGCAAAGGTAACGGAGTTGATCCATTAGAAATAATAAATGAGGGATATGGTGCTGATGCTCTAAGAACCTACCTAATGTTTGCAGCGCCTTTAGATCTATGGGTAAAGTGGGATCCACAAGGAGTTCCAGGCGCATATAGATTCTTAAATAGAGTTTGGAACCTTACACAGGAATACCTTGAGTCTGGGGAAGGTTCACTTAGTGATGATGTAAAAATACAAATCAATAAATCTATCCATTCTATGATTAAAAAAGTCACAGAGGACATTGAAGCAAACAGATATAATACCGCAATTTCAGCAGCCATGACCGCAACTAATGATTTATATAAGATAAAAATTAAACATTTAAATAAAGATCCTCTGTGGCAAGAGGCTTTAGAGAGCCTGGTTGCTTGTATTGCACCGTTTGCGCCTCATATGAGTGATGAGCTATGGCAGCATCTTGGACATAGCAGTACTGTTAACAAGGATAGCTGGCCAAAATACGATGAGAAATATCTTGTTTCTGATTCAATGGAAATTGTGGTCCAAGTTAATGGCAAAGTAAGAGCTAAGCTAGAACTATCTACCGGCATAAATGAAGATAAAATATTTGAAGCAGTTATGCAAAATCCCAGAATTAATGAATTACTTGCGTCTAAGGAGCTAATAAAAAAGATTTATATCCCCGGAAAACTTGTTAGCCTTGTAGTTAAATAAAATTTATACCCCTTGAGTTTTTGTCTCAGTTTCGCTATAATATAGACATAGTTCAGTTTAAATATAAGGAGTACCTAAAGATATGGGTAAACCTAAGAAGCGAACCAGTCCACGCAAAACTGGCACAAGAAGAAGCCATTTGGCACTAAAATTAGCTCGAGCAGTCAATGCTAAGAGCCCTATAAAAGCACGTACAACAGTTCGTGAATCTGGCAAAAAAGCCTAAAGCACCTTAATTAAATCTAAACGAGAATAGAATATTATGGCATCTAATCGTCACCTCGGTCGTATAATTGTTTTGCAAACTCTCTATGAGCAAGACTTCAGAAAAGCATCTGACGACAAAAGCTTTGATTTGGATGAAGTCTTAAATCGAAACATTGATCGATATCATAAGATGGTTGACGATAAGGAATTCATAAAACGTTTAGTTATCGGTGTTGATTCTAAGGAAAAACAATTAGATGAAACTCTAACTCCAATTGCTCCGGATTGGCCAATTGATCAAATCGCCAGGATGGATAGAGTAATTTTGCGCATAGGTATCTATGAACTTATGAACGAGCATGACACGCCGCCCAAGGTCATTATAAATGAGGCGGTTGAGCTTGCTAAATCATTTGGTGGCGACAACTCGTCTAAGTTCATTAATGGCGTGCTTGGAACAGTCCTTAGAAATATCGAAGAAAAAACCCCAAAACCAGCGATTAAGAAAAAACCCAAAAAATAATTATTAAATAATCTAGGCAATACAATCATGAATAAGCAGAATCCAATAAAAGGTATTAAAAAGTTAGTATCTACCAGAAATGCCACCATTAAGGATGTAATTCACGAAACTACATCAGGAGGTATAGTTTATCGTTTAGATAAAGATAAAAAAGTAGAAGTTTTGCTTATTCAGGATGCAAAAAATAGATGGACCATACCAAAGGGACATGTTGAACCAGGAGAAGAACCTAGGCAGACTGCCGAGAGAGAGATACAAGAAGAGACTGGACTTCAGGATATGGAAGTTCTTAGTTGGCTTGGTAAGGTTAATTTTAGATACAGAAGAATTTCTACGCTTGTTCTCATGACAATGCATGTTTATTTAGTCAAAGCCAAGGGTAATACAGATAATTTGAAACCAGAAGAATGGTTAAATGGAATAAAGTGGTTCCAAGTTAACGATGCAATTGATAATATGGAATATGAAGATATTAATAAATTAATGCTTCTAGGATTTAGGAAAATACGTGAATCAAGATAATATAGCTTACCAAAAATTTGCTTTAGAAGTTCTAGGTGTTACATTCGTCAATTTAGATCTACTAATCACTGCCTTTACTCATAGATCTTATTTAAATGAACATAAGAAAACTGTAAAACAACACAATGAAAGATTAGAGTTTCTTGGCGATGCTGTACTTGAACTTGTAACCACTGAATATCTATTTAATAACTATAGTGAACAGGAAGGTATTTTAACAAACTGGAGAAGCTCACTTGTTCGCACAGAGAGCATATCTGCTGCTTCTGCAAGACTTAATTTCGAATCTATGTTGAGACTAAGTAAAGGCGAGAAACGTGGCACAGACAGAGCTAGAGCTCAAATCCTGGCTAATACTTATGAAGCTGTTATCGGGGCTATATATATAGATCAAGGTTATGAAGCCTCAAGAGAATTTATTTCAAAGAGTTTATTGATAACATTCAAAGAGATACTTGAGACTGGTTCATGGATGGATTCAAAATCTCATCTTCAAGAGCTTGTTCAAAGTACTGCTGGACAAACTCCTAGTTACCGGGTTTTATCTGAAGAAGGCCCTGATCATGATAAAATATTTTCGATTGGAGCATTTGTAAACGGCAAGCTACTGGGTCAAGGTAAGGGGGCAAGTAAACAGATTGCTCAGCAACAAGCAGCTGATATGGCGCTTAAGAAGTTGAATGAAACTAAAACTGATTGACATTTAATCATTTAATCTGTAAAATAACTTAAATTGCAACAGTAAAATAACTAAAGGAAGAATTAAGCAAGATTTATGCTAACTATTAGATTACAAAGAACTGGACGAAAAGCACATGCCATGTACCGTGTAGTAGTTCAAGACTCCAAAAGGACACCTACCAGTGGTAAAATAGTGGCCCATATTGGAAACTACGACCCACATAATAAAACAGCTAATCTTAACGTTGAAAAAGCTAAGTTTTATCTAGAGCATGGTTCTCAACCATCACCAAGAGTAGCTAGCTTATTCAGGTACAATAAAATTGATTTACCAAAATGGGTTAAAGAATCTGCAAAGAAAAATTCATCCGTCAAGAATGCTGAAAAACTACGTAAGAATCAGCCTAAAGAAGAAGTAAAAATTGAAGAACCAGTCGTATCAGAAGCAACAGAAGATTTAGTTGTTGAAGAAGCATCAAAGATTGTTGAAGAAGCAGGTGTAGAAATTACTGAAGAAAAGTCTGACACTAAAACCAATACTCCTAAAGAATCTTAAAAGTAATAGCTAAGCCAACACCGATTATAATAATTCCACTGATTATTTCGCTATATTCCTCTATTTTGTGACTTAAGCGAGTGCCTAGCTCCATACCAATCAGAGACAAGCTTATACTTATTACTGCAATTACTAATATCGCCTCATTGATTGGGATTTTTTGGGAACCTATACTAAAACCAACTATGAGGTTATCAATACTGAGTGACATCGCTGTAATAAATTGCTGAGCTAATTTACCATTAGTTTTCTTTTTGGCTGACTGATCTCCTTTTTTGGCACTATAAATTATATAAATACCAGTTCCTAGTAGTAGTAATCCACCAACCCAGTGCGTATAGCCTCCCAGCAGTCCGGAGGCTCTATCTCCCAGAAAAAGACCTGCAATAGTCATTGCAGTTTCGAAAATACCGATAGTTAAGGCAATTCTTATTTTATGTCGAGCATTTATTCCAGCTAGACCAATTGCAGCAGAAACTACGAAATTATCTATACCTGTCGATAGAGCAAGCAAAACCACAGCTAATAATTTATCCATTATACTAATGCTATCACGAATTTATTAATGTAATCAAAGAGTTAAATAAAGTAACCGACATTAATCGCAAAAATAGGGTATAATATGATTATTCAGTAATAACAATAGGAGACATAGTTAGATGAGTAGTATTGACCAACAATTTGTAGAATTTATAGCCAAATCTTTAGTAACTAAGCCTGAAGCTGTATCGATAGAGAGAAGAATTGATGAAAGAGGAGTTCTTTTAGAACTTACAGTTGATCCAGAAGATCTAGGAAGAGTAATTGGCAAACATGGAGCAACAGCTCAAAGTCTTCGAACTTTATTAAGAGCACTTGGAACAAAGAATGATGCACGTTACAACTTAAAGATTGTTGATAGTGATCGACCTGAAGGAGAACGATCTGCACCAGCACCTCGTAGAGAACAAGAAAATCAGCCTGAAACACCTGTTGAAGCTCAAAAAGATGAAGCTCAAACAGAAGAAATCACTTCTAAAGAATCTAATTTAGACGAAGTATGGGGTAAAGAGGAAACACCTGCAGAAGTTCAAGAAGCGGATGAGCATGATGATATGGTCAGTAAAACTCGGAAGGAACTTGCTGAATTAGACGATCTTGATGTATAATATAAAAGTCTAAAAAGGCGAATTTTAACAAAAACAGCTCTTGCGAGCCACGACGAAAAATAAGTTGTGGGAGCTTTATGTGACAAACGGAACCTCCTTCAAAAGAGGTTCTTTTTGTATAAGGACAACTATGAAAATACAGGTAATTACATTATTTCCAGCAATGATCAATGAGACGCTTAATTCAAGCATGATGTTCAAGGCGTCTAAAAATTTAATTGTTGAATTTAAGGTAATTGACCTTAGGCAATATGGTCTTGGTCCACGTAAGCAAGTTGATGATACTCCTTACGGAGGCGGTGATGGAATGCTAATGAGGCCTGAGCCAATATTTGCGGCCGTAATTGATGCAAAGAAATATGCACCAACTGCCAAGGTAGTTATTATGACTCCAGCTGGTAAAACTTTGATTCAATCTAGAGTTCGTGATATGGCAAGTTCAGCTACAGATTTAATTATAATTTGCGCTCATTATGAAGGTTATGATGAACGAGTTCTTTCTATAGTCGACGAGCAAATTTCTATCGGTGGATATGTGTTAACTGGTGGAGAACTTCCAGCCTTAGTACTGATAGATAGTATCGTTAGATTACTACCTGGAGTCCTGGGTGGTGAAAAGAGTGCTGAGATAGAGAGCTTTAGTGAGCAGGGTATAATTGAATATCCTCAGTATACGAAGCCTAGAGAATTTAATGGCATGAAAGTTCCTGAGGTTCTGCTAAATGGTCATCATGCCGCGATACTTAAGTGGCAAAATGAAAATTACAAAAAGGTTTAGGTCGTAAAGGCTGTATAATTGAATTATATAGAAATTTAAGGAGGGAGTTATGTTTAAATTAATTAAGACAGCTTATGCTCATTGTGATCTACCTTGTGGAGTTTATGATCCAATTCAAGCAAGAATTGAAGCTGAGTCAGTACTCAATATACAAAAAAAATATGCCGAACTTCATGATGAAGATAAAATTAGAGCAGTATTCATAAAAGAAGAACGAGCTGAGTTAGTAAAAAAACATTTATGGGTTTTATGGACAGATTATTTTAAACCTGAACACCTGGAAAAACATCCCAATCTCCACGATATTTTCTGGGCTGCTACAAAACAAGCTGGTAATGTTAAAAAGTCTGTAGACCCATCTACTGGCGAAAAACTAATATCAATGATTGATGAAATTACTGCAATATTTAAGGAAACTAAAAAAGTCTAAAAGAAGTGATTAGAATTCGAAAAATTTCTGGTAAATCTATGCTTCCTTATTTGAAGCCTGGTGACATTGCTATTTTTCGAAAACGTAGTCTATATAACTTAGGAGACGTGGTTTTAATATCTCACAATAACCTAGATAAGGTTAAAAGAATCACTAATTTTAATAAAGATAAATATTTTGTTGTTGGCGATAATTTGCAGTCTAGTACTGATTCAAGAACATTTGGTCCAATCAATAAGTCAGACATTATCGGTAAAATAATCTGGCCATTAAATAATAAGAAGGAGTATCATGAAAGACTTTCCAATATTAAAACCTAAAATTATACTCGGCGTTGCAGCTCATCCAGATGACTTAGAATTTTCAATCGCTGGCAGTATTGCTAAATGGACTGCAGCTGGAGCTAAAGCATATTACTTAATACTGACTGATGGAAGTAAGGGTACCGAAGATAGAAGTGCTGATCCGAAAAAGATGACTATTATTCGCAGGCAGGAGCAAAGAGATGCCGGTAAGCTAATTGGTCTAAGTGATGTTTTCTTCGAAAATTTTGAGGACGGAACTCTTGAAAATAGTTTAGACCTGAAAAAAGCTATTTGTAGAATAATTAGAAAAGTTAAACCTGATACTGTTCTTTGTATGGACCCAACTTTTATTTATTCAGCTGAGCGTGGAATGATTAACCACACTGACCATAGAGCGGGAGCAATGGCAACTATGGATTCTGTATACCCATTATCCCGTGATCATCTTAGTTTTCCAGAGCTATTAAATGATGAACATCTAGAACCTCATAAGGTTAAGACCTTACTGATGACAAATTTTGAAAATCATAATTACGGTGAGGATATTACCGAGTATGTTGACATTAAGCTTAAAGCTCTAGCAGCTCATGTAAGTCAAATTCCTGATATAGAGCAAAGAAGTGACATGGTACGACAGTGGATGGCTAATATAGGCTCTAAATATGACTATAAGTATGCTGAGGCTTTCGTTAGGCTTGATCTTAGCCTATAGTCATTATATCTACAAAACAAATAAATTTTATTAACTATATATGAACAGGTTCTTTGTAAATAATATAACAATAAAAATTGCATTCATTTGATATACTATGTGGATGGAAAAACCCCCAGTAAACGATAAGCAAGATGAACAAATAATTCAAACTAATGAGATGTTAGTTTATATCAATGGTGACTCTAAAGTTGCCGAAAAACTAGAAATTGATCTTAATGAAGATAACGATCCTTTAACTAGGCCTATTAAGGTTATTGGCAATGGCGCTATCAACAGTACAATTAAATATTCTAATAAAAAATAACACCTATTGCTAGGTGTTATTTAATCTAAATATTCTTTGTTTATTTTTTAGATGGACTCATGTCATTCGCTGCTGCGATAATAAGTGGTCCAGTAATTAGCGCATAAAGACCTACAATCCATACAAATGCCACACCGGCAGTAGCTGGTTGGAATAGTACGAATATGCCAACACCTAGGCTTAATAGACCAGAAATAAGCAATAAGGTCATTAAGGTGCTAGGTAGTTTTTCAGAAACAGATGTGACTAATTTAAACAGGCCATTAAATATTAATGCAAATCCAATTAGTAAAATGAATGTTGCAAAAGTAACTTTAGGATGCCTTAAAAGATAAACACCAACACCAAGTTCTAGTACGCCCACAATCAGTTTCAGATACCAAGAAGATGGATTTGATTTAATCTGCGATACACCACCCATCATATTTATAAGTCCTAATACAAGAATAAAACTAGCAAAGATATAGAGCAAAGTTAATATTGTTAATCCTGGCCAAAATACTGATGCTATTCCGAAGGCAATTGAAATCATACCTTCAAAAATCATTAAATTTTTTGTTCCCTGGTCAATCATTATGGATCTCCTTTAAATTTATACTATAATTTAAGCTCTTTTGTTGATTATTTGTCAAGTTTTATTTATTAGCAGCTAAAATGTTAACTGTTAAAATAAGAATCAGAGCGGCAATAATGTAGTCGATAATAATTGATAAATTAATCTTGACTACACAAAGCAAGGCTGTAGTGAAGATGATAATTGTCCAAATTATATATTTTTTA
The DNA here is from genome assembly GCA_903900685.1 of uncultured Candidatus Saccharibacteria bacterium. Classification (GTDB taxonomy): domain Bacteria; phylum Patescibacteriota; class Saccharimonadia; order Saccharimonadales; family UBA4665; genus CAIYEO01. Next base: position 15,909 of record CAIUOC010000023.1, read on the forward strand.
TTATTACCTACATAGGTTGTCAATTTATTTTCTTTTTTTCCGAAGATTAGGATATGAAGCTTACCGGAAATAATATTATTTAGTATGTATTTAATTTTTGTAGCTGACTTAGAATTATCACTTAACCAGGCGATTATGGTTATTGTTAAGAATGAAACAAGCAGGATCGCAGTTTGAATATAGAATGGCTTTAAGACAATCTGATAAGCAGCAATAGCAGCCTTCTGATAATCACTAGATATTTGATTCTCGGCATATAAACTTAGTATTCTTAGAATAACGATAGTTAGAAGCATAAGACTTGAGAATAGGAATCCAATTTTTGTAATTATTCGTCGTTTATTTTTGGCAATGATTATAACTACACAGACTAAAATTATAAACACTAGAGTCATTATTGCTTCAAAAGGTTTAATGTTTACCACTATGTTATGAACTACAGGAAGCCAGGCGGCATTTATTAGTTTTATCTGGCCAATATTTTTAGGTAGACTTTTTTCAGATAAAAATGCAAGCTTTGTATCTTTAAGATTATTTGTCATAAAAGTGAATAGCTGACCAAGATCTAAAGTTCCATTGCCTTTGTAATTAGTAGCACCCTTAATTATTAAGTTATGGGTTTTTTCTAGTGACTTATTCCAGATAGTTTGAACTTTTGGTTTGGCTAGTGATTTTTGTAGGCCTTTATTAACATCATCTTTTAATTGAGTAGTCAGAGTAGGAGCTAGGAATTCTGCTTTGGGAGGTAGGACTTTTGTGATATATCCCTGAACATCAACATTGGTAAATAATTGCTCAGTTCCATATTTAGCAACAGCCGTTTGAATTTCAGAATTTTTTATTAATGGAGCTGTAGTTTTAATGAACTGATCATTATTAACGATTGTATTGCCCGCCCAAAACAACATGTTTCCACTTAAGAGAATCGCACCAGCAATAGCAATTAGGAAAGCCATCACTATGCTTCTGAAGAATCCAATTTTTATTTTCTCATCTTGCTTGGCCATTGATCTCTCCTTGATAATATTTCGGTATTATATCATAGCTAGTTATTTATAATAAAACTTAGACTGTGTCAGTCGGATCCCAGCAGGTTCGATAGTTTTCGTTTAGGCTGTTAATCGATGTCATTTCAATCTCACTAAGTTCGAAATCAAAGACTTCGAAGTTTTGTTTTATGCGACCTGGGTTTCTTGATTTAGGAATCACTATGTTGCCATGCTGTAAGCTCCAGCGAATCATAACCTGGGCTACAGTTTTTTTATGTGCGCTAGCGATGTCTTGAAGGGTATGATCATCTAATCTTTTGCCGTGTGAAAGTGGTGAATATGCCTCGAGCGCAATGCCATGCTTATTACAAAAATCTAAAAGGTCTTTTTGATACAGGAAAGGATGAAATTCGACCTGATTAACAGCTGGCACTATATCAGTCTTGCTCATAAGCTCTTCAAGATGCTTAATTGTAAAATTACTAACCCCGATCGATTTCACGCGTTTTTCTTTATAAATAGTCTCCATTGCTTTCCAGGCATCAATTCGAGTCTTACTTACTGGAAAATGAATTAAATAGAGATCAATATAGTCAACCTTTAATTTTTTGAGACTTTTTTGATAAGCTTCCTCTACTTTTTTATGGTCCCAATTCCAAAGTTTAGTAGTAATAAATATATCTTCTCGTTTAATTTTGCTATCTTGTACTGCCTTACCAACAGAACCTTCGTTAAAATATATATGTGCTGTATCTATATGTCTGTATCCTTTTTCTAGTGCTGAAGCAACTGAATTATAGGCCTCTTTTATTGGTTTGAGTTGCCACGTTCCAAAGCCAAGAGCAGGGATGTTGTTTTTGCTGTTAAGTTCTTTATATTCCATGCCAATATAATAGCAAAAAAAATCTATGTTTTAGAAAAAGATAATTATTCTTCTGATTTAGCTTGTTTGATTATCGTATCAATATATATTTTTTCTATAGATTCTCTGCTATTTGGAGGGAACATAGACATATTTCTCATAAATGATTGAATTGTTTTACTATTAGTTAAAGCTAATTTCTTTTCTATATCTGTTTCTGGATTTGACATAATTCTTTTAGTTTCTAGGAGTAGATTGTAATGTTCCTTGAAGTAGGGATCTTCCTTCATAGGACCATTTTGAATATAGTTTTCATATGCAGCTACTTCTTCATTTAATCTATCATAATCAGTGGGGGGCTGATGTGAGTGAAGGAGCTCTTTATTCTTAATTATTCTTAAAGTGCCTTCAGCCTTATACAAAGTATCTGTGGGCATGCTTTGTAAGTGTTCCATGTCTTCGGCTAATCTCCGAGTAACGATCTGTTTTAGTAATGATTCAACTTCTTCATTAGACCTTGTTCCGTCAATCTTAATAATATATTCATTCGGCTGTGAGTCACGACTAAGTGGATCATCGATTCTTATTTCGGATAGATAAAAAATTCTTTTATTGAGTAAATCGGCAACATGGGGATTAATATTCATATCAGCTAATATATCATCAGTCCATGATTTGATGTTCTCTTTAACATATTGTTGATTTTCCTCGACTTGATCTCTTCGACTATCAAATATTTTTGCGAGTTCGATATTTGACAGCTCAGACATTGACTCTTTGATTGGCTGCTCTTGAATATTTTCATCATCGGGTTTGTAGAATTCCACAAAACTTTTCACAGAATCTGGATCATCAACAGATTTATTCTCTAAAAAAGTTCTTAAACTATTTCCAAAGCCATCGTTAGCATTATGTTCAACCAGGGCTGCATGATCTACATGGTCTCCTAAAAGAGCCTTATATTTGTCTACTCTCTTCTCATGAAATTCAATATCTTTTCTGGCCATATATTTACTAATAGGGCCTAATCTATTGAGTTTGTCTAGCCATGCTTGAGAGTCTAGAGCTACGTTTTGCAATGCATCTAGATCAGCCTTGATGATATCTCGATCTCCTTCCTCGTCTTTTTTTCTTACTTCGAACTCACTTAAAGGTCTTGGAGCTGCGATGACTTTATCGTAGTCTGGTTCTCCTATGACTCCATATGCTGTTTTAATATCAGCATTAGCTAATCGAGGCTTTTCAAAAGATATAGTATTATAAAGCTCAGGTATTTTAGATATAAAATCAGATTCTCGATTTATGGTTTCTTTCATTGTATGTAGTCCATAAAAACATAATATCAAATAAAGGATATATATTTAAGCAATGCTCAAGCATTTTGCTATTATATAAGTATATGAAAAATAGAAAATCTAATAAGTATAAATTATTTCCATTCGCTTCAAAGTGGGTTATCTGGGTATATGGTATGATGGCAGCTTTTATGGTACCTTGGACAATTTATTTGGGAAATTCTTTACCCACTAGACAACTAATATTTCATTGGGATATAACCTGGGTTGGACTAGATATTTTTATCATATCTATATTAATTGCGAATGCTTTATTCGCTGTTCTTAGAAGCAAATTCTTGGTAATAACTCTAATAATTACTTCTACAGTTTTATGCTTAGATGCTTGGTTTGATATAACTAGTGCTATAAATGGCAGGCCTCTAATTACAGCAATATCTACAGCCTTAATTTTTGAATTACCACTCGCATTAATTTCATTTTCTGTAGCATGGAATTTAATCACTAATTTAGATTTTAAGACAAGAAGATAATTAAATACTCAATAAATTATATTTATAGTCCGATAACTGTCTGACTTCTATTCCCAATTTACGAATAAACTTAATCATGAAATATTAGTATAGTTCTATTCTTTACAAGCTTTTTACCATTGATAATTCTTTTAGCAGCAGTAGAGTATCTTAGGAATTATTTGCCATCTATTAATTACACTTTTTGCAAGAATGAGAGTTAAAACTGCCTATTTGCATAGTAGATTAAATAATATTCTAAATCAGAATAATTACCTATTCATAGTCTCTATAAACTACTGGGCCATCTGATATACTTAAATACATGTCTGAAAATAAAAGATTTAGCGTAGTAATACCAGCGCGTAACGAAGAAAATTATATTCAAAAAACGATTAAATCTATTGAGAATCAGGACTATAAAGGTTTTGTTGAAATTATCGTTGTAGATAATGCTAGTATCGATAAAACTGCTGAAGTAGCTAAAAAACTTGGAGCAAAGGTTGTTACTGAGATGCGCGTCGGTCTACCAAGAGCACGAGAGACAGGCAGAAGTGTTGCCGTGGGAGACATCATTGTTTATGTTGATGCAGATACGCTTTTGCCTAAAAACTATTTAACAGTGACTGAAAATACTTTCAATAGTAATAGTAAGATTGTTGCTACATCAAATCCAATAAAACTAACCGACGGTACCCCTTGGCAGAATTTTTGGTGCAGTGCCTTCTTTAAGATTGTTTATCCTGTTCAAAATGCGTTACTCACAATATTTGGTCTTTCTCACCAAGTCATTGGGGGAAATTTCGCAGTTCTAAGCAAGAGTCTTGATGAAATTGGTGGATTTGACACATCAATTGAGTTTTACGGTGAAGATTTAGCAATTTCTAAGCACTTAGCTAAGGTTGGTCAAATAAAGATTATATCAAATTTGTATGGCAGCACTTCAGCTAGGAGATTGACTACACAAGGCACGTTTCGTACCTTTGGTATTTATTTTAAAAATTTCTTCACAGTTTTAATTATTAATAGGGGATCAAATGGAAACTTATTAAATTCTTTCCTAAAAATTACTCTAATCCTAGTCATATTAATGACATTTCTTAGATATTCTCATCTTTGGACAATGAGTAGTCATAACAATATTGAACTGATTGAGTATTTTCTAGGATTATTGTTTGCATATATAATTTATGGATTCTTTTATCCTAAATCAAATTTGTATGGCAGGGTTTTTAGCCGGTTCATTGTTAATAATCCAATAGTTTCGCTTACTTTTGATGATGGTCCATCTCCAAACACTTTAAAAGTTCTAGAAATACTGAAAAAAGAAAATATTAAAGCAACTTTCTTTTTAATCGGTAATCAAATAGATATGTATCCAGAAATTGCCAAACAGATTATTGATGATGGTCATTGTATTGGTAACCATTCAAGAAACCATTCATATACACTTCCTTTTAAGGGCTCATCAAAAATTTTGAATGAAACTCATTCAACACAGATTAAAATAGATGCTCTATTTAAGGGACAAAAAGATGAAAACAAGAAAATATTTAGACCACCACATGGATGGAGATCACCGTGGATGATGAAGACTATGAAGGCTAATGGCTATAAGGTTATTACATGGGATGTTGGACTTGACTATTTACCTTTTGTTAGTAGCAAATTCATTTACAAAAGAATAGTAGGACGTACAAAACCCGGATCAATTATTTTACTCCACGATAGTATATGGGGTAAGCCGAACGATAATCGAGAAAATCTTGTTAATGCTCTTCCTAATATCATCAAAACACTGAAAAAACGTGGATATAGCTTTGCTAGAATCGACAAAATGATTTAAGTATTTTAGTTATAGCCAAGTCCCGGCATGGCTATAATTTTTTCATCATCACTCAGGTTATCCCAGTCCATAGATAAAAGTATCGCATGTCTAGCCATTTCAGTAGAATCTGAAAGATGCTCAGGTTCTTTTTCTGCTTCAGTTAAATTTGTTTGATTATATTTTTCTTTCATATTTCCTCCTATAAAAAAAACAGGCTCATTATGTTGAGCCTTTTTATGTCTTGATTTATTTAACTATTTTTTAGCAGGCTCTAACACAAGTGAGTCGAATGATCATGACTGTCTTGTATGTATTTAGAACCATATTTATATATTAGAACAATCAATAGATGTGGTCAACATTATGACTTGAAATCCTGTTATTTTTTTATTATTATATTAAGCATAAAGGGGAATCATGGGAAACAAATACGTATTATCTAAATATTTACAAAATATAGGGTTGTTCGCGGTAGCACTTTTATTGTGTCTTTTGCTACTCCACACGAAAGGGTATGCCTATTCTAAGCCACCAATCCCAACTCCTCCTTTTCACCCTAGTATTATTGCCCCTGGCGATAGCTATAATGCTAGCGATGTTGTTGGTCAGCCCGACTTTACTTCATCCACATGTAGTTCGGGTCTAACGGGATATTGTCCAGACTGGGCATCAGCAACGGCAATCGATGCTGTTCACCACCGACTTTTCATGAGTGATTACAATAACAGTAGGATTCTCGTTTACCAACTAAATAACCAAGATAAGTTTACTGATTCTTCACCTCATACTCCAAGCTATGTCCTCGGCCAACCAGATCTGAATAATAATTTCTACAATAGTAACTGCACTACAATTAACCCATCAACTACATGTGAACCCTATGGCATGGTCTATGATTCAGTAAATAATAGATTATTCGTGGAAGATACTAGCAACAGGGTTTTGGTATTTGATTTTAGCAACGGAATAAGCAGCGGCATGGACGCCAGCTATGTCCTCGGCCAACCAGATTTCGCGAGCCATGGCAATGGATTAACTCAAAATCAGTTTTGCGGCGTCTATGGAGGGGTAGCGTTAGATCAAAAGGGCGGTTTTCTGTATGTGAATGACGGTAGCTGCAGCAGGGTAATGGTGTTTAATGTTAATCCTGGAACGATTAGCAGCGGCATGGACGCCAGCTATGTCCTCGGCCAACCAGATTTCACAACTTCAAACAGCAATCAACTTACTGCCAATTCAACTAACGCACCAGATTATAGTGGTCTTACATTCGATAATGTCCACAAGAGGCTGTTCGTAATTGACAGCTATTATAATCGTGTCATGATCTTCGATATGAGCCATGGGGTATCGACCAATATGGACGCCAGCTATGTCCTCGGCCAACCAGATTTAACGACTTATAACAATGGCAGCTGTAGTGTTAATTCGTTCGAGTATAATGAGGGAATCGGCTACGACCCAAAAAACCAAGAGTTATTTATTGAAGATGAGAGCTGTAATCGTGTCATGATCTTCGATCTTAGCCAGGGAATAATAAACGGCATGAACGCATCAATGGTTCTCGGCCAACCAGATTTTACCTCAAGCAATTATCCCGCTACTTCACAATCCTCAATCAAATATCCATATGATACGAATATCGACTTTGATAACACTAATAATACATTCTATTTTGGAGATGGATATAATAACCGAACCTTACCGTTTAGCTTCGTTAAGATAAATCAGGACGTTCTTCCTAATCCATCTCTTAATCAGGCATATTCTCAAACTATAAGTCATTCTAATTCACAGGGTACTGTAACGTACAGCCTTTCTTCCGGAGTGTTACCACCCGGGCTAAGTTTTGATCCCGCTACAGGCCTAATATCTGGCACACCAACAACTAGTGGAAGCTACACTTTCTCTATTACTGCTAAGGACGATAATGGAACCGTTGGATACTATAAAGACACAAATACCTACACCCTAACAGTTTCCGCAAAAACTCCTGCTACGGGATTTGGAATTAATTCAAATAATCCAACACTTTCAATATTGATATTTACAACCTTTGCAATTGCTATATCTGCAACTGGAGTGTTTATTAGAAAATTAAATAAAGTATAAATAGGGAAACGAAAGCGAAATGAATATGAAAAAAGGTCAATTTATTCTACAAAAAAATAACATAATATTATTTGTCGCAGCCTTATTAGTAGGTTTAATCCTATTAACAAGTAAAGGTTACGCAGCTTCAAAGCCTGCGCCACCAGTCCCTCATTTTCACCCGAGTGTTTCTAGTCCAGGTGCAAACTACAATGCTAGTGATGTTGTGGGTCAGCCCGACTTTATATCTAGTGGTTCTGGACTCAGTCAATCTGCACTTAATGTTAATTGTTGCTCTATGGCAACAGCAATTGATAAAGTACATCATAGATTATTTGTCGGTGACTCTAGTAATAATAGAGTGCTAGTTTACCAGTTAAATAATAAGGATCAATTTACCGATGGGCTGCCGCACAATGCCACATATGTGCTTGGACAATCAGATTTCACGAGTAATTCATATAATTTAGATCAGCATTCCATATATTCTATGGGAATGGTCTATGATCAAGTTAATAATAGACTATTCGTTGAGGATGAGGGCAATTCTAGAATCCTAGTCTTTAGCCTCTCATCGGGAATTACAAACGGCATGGACGCTAGTTACGTCATTGGCCAACCAGACTTCACTAGCAATAGTAGTGGATTAACCCAAAATCAATTTAATGATTTATATGCTGGACTTGCTTATGACAACTCCACTAATAATCTATTTGTCTACGATGCTAATAGAATAATGGTGTTTAATACCAGTCCTGGAAATATTACAAACGGCATGAATGCCAGCTATGTCCTCGGCCAACCA
>CAIUOC010000024.1 GCA_903900685.1 uncultured Candidatus Saccharibacteria bacterium
AAAAGTGATAAACAGTAGGTTTTTTTATTCTTGTTAAATAGAGTGGCATTTTAATTCCTTATCTAAAACTTCTAAAAATACATCTTTTTCAAAAGTATTTAATTCAGCAATAAAATTATCATATTTTTTTTGTTTTTCAATTAACTTATTAATTCTATTTAAATTCTTTTTTTTATTCTTAATACTCTTTGACTGCGCCATTTACAAACTCCTAATAAATGCTACAAAACAATATCGTGTTAGGAAGGGAAGGCGTAGCCATCCTAAGAGGTACGCCTTTACATATCGTGTTGAGGTTTTGATATGACGCGCCAGCCTTTCGCAATTAGGGTGCTAACTTCGCCGCCCATATCCGTATTTAAATTGCTTTCCCACAGTACGGAATTCTGGTTTTATACCCTGCCGTTACCCGACAATATAAAACTAAACCGAGAGGTATAGACGTAAAAAAGCCATTAGTCTCGATTCTTCCTTGTGTAGGGCAAGTGGGTTTTTAACCCTAAAGAACCGAAGCTAATGGCTTCTAATTAGTCATGCCCTACACATGAATTAAACGCACAATAAATCAATTTAAAACAAATTGCAAGAATTATTTACTTTACATCTGATTATTTTTTAATCACTTGTAAAGTCATTACAATTTAATTACTTGTTCATGTTTAATATAATCTAATACTTGATTCCAAGCTAATTCACTATCATTCACTAGCAAACACTTCCAACCATAGCTTTCTAGCTGTTTCATAAATAAGATTTGGTTTTCAGTAGGTTTGCCCAATGCAGATTTAAACTCTAATGCCAAGCCATTATATTTGCCATTGTTATAGGGAAACATAATGTCAGGGCATCCAGAGCGCAACCCTTCCGCTTTTAGCATAGCCGCCAATGCGTAACTTCTTTTAGCCGCATTAGGTACGGCAAATAGAATGTTAAGCATGGGGTAACGCTTTAAGTGTAAATCTACTAACTTTATAAAAGCTTTTTGTATCTGATGTTCGCTTGGCTTCTTAGTATCTAATGACATAATCTTTAATTGCGTCTTTCGCAGAAAAATAAGTTTGCATGACCTGGTTGTTTATCACGATTTGATAGATAAACTGGCCTTGTTTCATTATCTTACGAATTTCGTCTGATGTGCGAATATGCTTTAAAGTATTCTCATTAAATTTACGCCATACACCAGCAATAATTGTTTCTTCTACTGTCTTTTCTACCTCGTTAAAAGGTTTAGGCGCAATAATAAGATTATCACTAGCTGGTGGTGCTTTCTTGTTAAGTGCCGCATACATGGCTTCCCTATGCCTACTGTAAGCCAATTTACTTTGTATTCCGTAACCTTTCATAACGCCCTCCTTTCTAAAGATGCCCCTTTATACTATAGATTGTCTATACTTGTCAAAGTTCTTTACAATTAGATATATTTCATGTATATTAGTCTTGCACTTCATTAAAACCAATTTGAAAGGGAAATTCAAATGACTAAAGATAAACTGTCACAGGAAATTCTTATCCTCAAGCACTTAGAGGATGACCCCATTACACCATTAGAAGCCTTAAACCTTTACGGGTGCTTTAGGCTTGCCGCAATCATTTACACTTTAAGAGCGCAAGGTTACAAAATTACTACCTTTCTAGTTTTTGAAGGTGAAAAGCATTGGGCGCAATATTCATTGGAGCAAGAATTATGAAGCTATGTATAGATTGTAAGTTTTATGCACCTGCTGATAGCAGAATGTATGACAAATGTATTTATAAGGTGAAACAAGATTTAGTACGTGGTGAATATGAAGTGCGTTATTGCGATACTAGACGCATTATTGATTGTAAAGAAGAAGCAATATTTTTTGAACCAAAGGAGCAAGAAAATGTTAATTAAAGAAGAAGGTGGTGGTACGTTTGAGAACCCAAAGCCAGATACTTACGTGGCAACGTGCCGACAAATCATTGATTTAGGTACGCAAGATAGTGATTATCAGGGCGTTAAATCTAGTAAACACCAAGTATTAGTAGGTTGGGAATTAGATGAACTTATGGAAGATGGTAGGCCGTTTGTAGTATCTAAATTCTATACTGCAAGCTTGAATGAAAAATCTAACTTTAGGAATGATTTAGCGTCATGGCGTGGGCGTGATTTTACGCAAGAAGAATTGGCTGGTTTTGACCCGTCTGCAATCTTAGGCAAATCCTGTCAGCTTGGCATTATCACCAATGAAAAAGGGAAAACTAAGGTTAGTACAGTCACTAAATTACATAAATCCATGACTGCACCACCATTGGTTAATCCGATTGTCTATTTTAGCTTTATGAAGTTTGACCAAACTGTGTTTGATGGATTATCACAAGGCATTAAAGACATTATTATGAAGTCACCAGAATGGCATGCACAACATGGTAGAACACCAGTTGTTAAAAATGAAAGCGTAACACCAGATAATGATTTTGATGATGGTTTCATTGACGATATTCCATTTTGATTGAAAGGGTAGAAAATGAAAGTCACTAACACACATGGTTTGCCTAGCGTATTGGTTAAGGCTTGTGAAAACCAACGTAAACCAAAGGCTGAAAGCCTAAGTTGTACGGAATTGATTGATAGCCCACTTATCCACAGGCTAAAGCTTGAACATTGGGATTATTTAGAAGTTGATGTATCTGAAATGGTGTGGGCAATGACGGGTACGGCCTTACACCAGATGGTTGAAAAGCATGGCGCAGGTACGGCTGAAATTGCATTAGAGTGTGAATTTGAAGGCAAAAAAATCACAGGTACGTGCGACCACTTAACACCTGATTTAATTAGCGATTGGAAAACAACAAGCGTTTGGAGTGTAATGATTGGTAACGATTGGCTAAATAAAGTTGCTGAACAGTTAAATATCTATCGTTATTTACATTGGAAAATGACGGGTATGTTAATCCCTCGTTTATCTGCTTGCGTGATTTTTAGGGATTGGCGTAGAAGTGAACAAAAGCGTAACCCACAAGAATATCCAAGCCGCAACGTCATTGAATACAACGTGGATTGTTGGAGTGTGGGAGAGTGTGAAAATTTTATCCGTGAACGCCTAGCGTTTCATGCGGATAAAGAATACGTTTGTAGCATGGCTGAAAGATGGGCAAAACCTAGCACATGGGCTGTGATTAAAAAAGGCGCAAAACGTGCCACACGTGTTTTTGAAAATGAAATGCAAGCTATTGACATGGCGGTAACAGATAGCAGTTATGAAGTAGATTACCGACCAGGCGCGCATTTACGCTGTGATGAATATTGCCCTGTAAGGCAAGTATGTAAATGGAGAATACAAAATGACGATATTGACATCTAGTGAAAGCGCAAAATTGGTACATAAATATATCGGTGTGCTTAAAAATGCGACTAACGATAGCACTAGCAATTTTTTATTGATTGGTGAAGTGTTAGCATTAGTCAATCAAAAAAGATTGTATTTACAATATGCCGACCATGTTAAAACCTTTGATGGATTTTTAGTTGAAGTTGGTATTAAGCGTGGCAATGCTTATCATGCTTTGCGTGTTTGGCGTGAGTTTGGTAAATACGATTTGGAAAACATACCTCACGACAGGTTAATCAGAATGTTACCTTTGCGGCTTGATGAAAATAAAAAGGCCACATGGTTGCATGATGCGCGAGAATTGCCAGCGTTTGCTTTTAATGACTGTTTACGTGAAGCGAAAGGTTTACCAGCGCGTGATAATTGTTTGCATAGTGAAACAATGACTAAAATAGTGTGCAAATGCTGTGCTAAGGTACTTAAGACTGATTAAAATATAAAACTGATAGGACAGTATCAACCATAGCAAAAAAGCCCCTATAAACGGGGCTTATTTGTTTGAATATTTCATTTTTAAAGAATATCCATTATTTCTAGCAAAATAAATATAAGTAATAGAATTAAAAATATCATAATGATACTGCCAAGCATATTCTAAACTCGGAGCGGTCAGGGCAATCGGTTAAAAACCCGTCATTAACGGCTTCATTACAATCATGCAAAAAATCTGTGAGTTCGGCTTCGGCTTCCTCTTTTGTTTCAAACGTCAATAGGCCTGTTTCATTTTCAAACGTATTTTGCCAGTTATCGTGAATAAGATTTTGCTGTATTTCCCATTTTGATAGACTCATTATTTGCGCCCCTTTGCATCAATTAAAATTAAAACTGTTAGTATGCCAAAAACATAGCTGGCAATCATCAATTCGTATAATTCCATGATTAATCCCTTTCGTCAGTTTCATCAATATTGACTATTTGAACATCATCATATTCAGCATCATATTGACTAGCTAAATATTGCGTTTGGCTTAAAGACATATAATAATCATTCACTTCTAAGCCCCCTACATATACACTATATAAATTTTGCATGATTACACCGCCTTTACAATATTAAATGTAGCAAGTTTATAGCCCTTGCGAGATTCTATTAAATGCGTAATATTATGCGGAATATGTAGTAATTGGTTTAATGCTACTTTGTCATTAAATTGTCCAGATTCTACTTGTTTACTAATTGAATATTCAGGCTTTAAAGCCCTTTCGTTTAAATACTTGTAACATTCGTCGGGCTTTAAATTATAAATGCCTGGCAATGTTTCACTCCCACGAAAAAATGATTCACTCATATTCCTTAATATAAAAGTAACTTTCATTTTGTAACCCTCAATTGTGCTGTAAATTGGCCAAAATTAGCCCGTTAAACCTCGCATAAGCAAGGCCTAACAGATAATTTTAATCATTTAATAAAGTATTAAGCGCGTTTAATAACTCGGCCTTTGTGCAATTATCCAAATTAATATCAAGGTTGCTTAGTAACTCCTCACCTTTAATGTATGAATACATATTAACGATTGACTCACTATTGATTTTAGTATTAACCTCGCCAAACTGATAATTTTCATAGTTAATTACATATTGAATGGCCTCAAACGCGTCTAATTCATGCTTTTTTAACCATTGCGAGGCCTGATAATAGCCAATAATATAATAATCTTGGTTAAAGCAGTCATTGTGCAATTCACTAAAATCTTGGTCATTATCGCAATCATTCACATAGTCAATGATATGGTTTAATAATTCATTTCTTAATTGTATAGTCATTTTAAGCCCCTTTCATATTGGCTAAAATTAGCCGCAAAGCATACTTAAGAAAATACGCTTTACGAAAATTTTAATTAGACTGGCTGGTTATCAAGGTATGTAACACCTTTTTTGGTAGTGACGTTTACACCAAGAGCGCGCAAACGTGATTTTGTGGTATTTGTAGGCCAATTGCGTAATGTGTCTACATTAACTTTTACTTTATTAGTTGAATTGTCATATTCTGCAATATGATGGCCATGCAAATATATATCTGAATAGCCATTGTATGTTTTAACCATAGTATTATCTTTATTGAAATATTTCCAATCCATAATTGCGGATAACATTTGTTTTTCAATAACTCTCATTATTTATGCCCTTTTCAAAATAATTATCGGTTTGATAATTCATTAAGCCGCTAGTTAAAACGGCCTAATAAGTATCAATCGTTTCTTAAATAATTGGATAATGGTTACAAGTTCCGTCTAATTTTCTGTTATCGCTCAAATGTAAATCATATTGTCTTATTTCAATTTTGCAATGGTCATAATAAGTTGTATCGCATGCTTTTAATATGTGTGGAATATCACCAGCTATTAAAACCATATCGCCGCCATGCCCGTTATTTCCTAAAACTACATAAGGTTTTGTTACATAAATTGGCGCTCTTAATTCCGCGCCCTCTTTAAACTCTTTAACAGTTGTCATAATTTAAGCCCCTTTATAATTCTATTGATTGAGTGATTAAATGCGTTTTGTTGCCCGTTGTAACAATTACATAAAAACCATTTTTTATAGCGGTATTACATTCTAAAATTAACATTAAGGCCGCGCCCTCGTTGCCCTCATACTTAATGGAATAAGGCGGTATTACGTTGTTATCGCTTCTGAATTCTACATAAGATAGCATTTTAAACCCCTTTGTATAAATGTATATGTATCAAGTACAATCACATATTAGAATAGGTATTTAACATTGTCAATAGTCTTATACATATATTTATACTTATTTATTAAAATAAATTTGCAATGAGGTAAACACCTATATATAGTGTGGCTTATTGGCGTGGAATCAAACACGGCCGCCAATGGATTGAAAGTGTATAGCTGGGTAACTATTAAATACACAAACCTGAGCGCGTACATTGGGGTTAATAGCAGTTAGGCCATAACTGAATAGCATTGTAAGCATAATAGCGGCCAGCGAATTATGTGGCTAAAAGCCAGCGCAACCACCCTATGATTAAACATTAATAGGTTTGGTTAGCTTTGGGCTTTAAACCCTCACACACTACAATAACCAGGCGCAATTGTTTGGTTTGAGTATCACGGGTTGCAAGGCTTAAGCCACACACAAAATCACATACACATCATAAAGCATACAGTATCGTATTACCCTCGCTCGCTCTATAACACACTAATAGCGTCATTATGGTCTAACAATTCCGACACTTTGCGCTTACTTCATGTGCAAACTTCGTTTGGGGGCGTGGGGTGGTGAATGTGAGGAGACCCCCTCCAAGTACCCCATAAAAAATATATCAAGTGTATCAATATTCTTGATAGTGTTGTATATTACTTTCTATGTATAAATTAAATCTTTCACGTGGTGGTTATCGTTTACTGTTTTGGATAACTGAACACTATGCTAATAAGCCTATGAAGCATGGGGTAGGGGGTTGGGCTACTAAAGCTAGGGTTGATTTAGGGTATACGCAGTCAATGGTGAGTATGTTGGCTAAAGAACTTGAAGGTCATGGGTTGCTTAAACGAACTACACAAGGGTTTACCTTCACTAAAGGTCAAAGTTAATGGGAAACGATAGTTTTTATGGAATTTAACAATACAAGGTCAATGTTAAATGGAGTTTAACAAAGAACACTTTTGGAAGTTCTGTTCTAAACTCAAGATTGAATCTAAAGAGCGTGGGTTAATACCGCTTGTGCCTAATGGTTGTCAAAGGGCGTACATTGATGCGATTGCTGATGGGTTAGCCAACAACATCCATGACTTTAAATTCCTTAAAGGTAGGCAGTTAGGAATTTCTACTATTAGCTTGGCTTTAGATTTATATTGGAACTTTAAGTTCTCTGCCTTACAAGGTACGCTTGTTACGCACAATGATGCCGCAAGGGATTTCTTTAGAGCGACTTTAGCGAACTATATGTCGTACTTGCCTAAAGAATATAAAGTACCTGTTAAAGCCCATAACCGCACACAACTTATCTTTAAGAACAATTCAAGGTTTGTCTATCAAGTTGCAGGTACTCGGTCATCTAGTGACTTAGGAAGAAGTACCGCCTCTAGCTTTGCTCATGCAACCGAAGTGGCTTTCTGGGGTGATGAAGAAGGCTTGAAGTCTTTTGAAGCTACGTTAGCCGATAATAATCCTGACCGTCTATATATCTGGGAATCTACTGCTAAAGGCTTTAACCATTGGAAAGATATGTGGGATACAGCTAAACGCTCTGTCACACAGAAGGCTATCTTTATTGGTTGGTGGCTGAATGAAGAATACCAAGCTAAAAAAGGTTCTGATATTTATGAAGCTTATTGGGATGGTACGCTAGACGCAGAAGAAACTTCTTGGACTAAGAATGTCATGCGGATGTATAAGTACCACATTACCCCCGAACAGATTGCTTGGTGGCGTTGGCGCTTAGAAGAAAAGATGAACGGTGATGCCGTAATGATGATGCAAGAGTTCCCACCTACAGAAGATGATGCGTTTGTGTTAAGTGGAAGCCAGTTCTTTACTAACGATAGATTAACCAAAGCTTATAGAAATGCTGTAGATTACGAGGACACGTACCAATCATTGCGTTTTAGCATGGGTGAACGCTTTGATGAAACAGAGTTAAGACCAACCACACCACTCAATGCTGAACTTAAGATATGGCAAATGCCTAAGAAGGGTGCTTATTATGTTATTGGGGCTGACCCTGCTTATGGCAGTAGTGATTGGGCTGATAGATTCTCTATACAAGTCTTACGTTGTTACGCTGACGGAGTGGAACAGGTGGCAGAGTATGCTACTGATGGTTGTAATACTTATCAATTCGCTTGGGTTATCGCTTATCTTGCAGGGGCTTATGGAAACTGCATGGTCAATCTTGAGATAAATGGGCCTGGTCAAGCAGTCTGGAATGAAATACTTAATCTAAAACGCCAAGCAGGAATGAACGTGCCTGGTATGTCAAAGGGAATACAAGATGTATTGGGAAACATTCGTAGCTATCTGTATAGGCGTACTGATGGTTTGGGTGCTGGTGGACTAGCTTATCATTGGAAAACTACCTTTGATACTAAACATAGAATGATGCACTTCCTTAAAGATACTTTTGAACGTGAGAACTTGAAAGTACGCTCTGTGGATTGTATTGATGAAATGAAATCTATTGTGCAAAACGGAGGAACAATTGAAGCCTCTGGTAAAGGTAAAGATGATAGATGTATTGCATTGGCTTTAGCGTGTATTGCTTGGGGTGAATGGCTACGATATGACTTGATTACGGCTGGACATACCTTTGCGTCTGCCACTAGACGGGATGAAATCAATGCAGTAGAACAAACCCAAACAGGTACGATTGTGATGAACTATCTGAAAAGAATAGGAATTAAGGATGTCAATACTCACACGTGATGATGTTAGGCAAAAACTACGGGTAATGCTGTATCAAGAGCAATTAGCAGTAGCAAGGATTGCTAAAGACTGTGGCATGGATGGTAAAACGATTATGTTGGCCTCTAATGGGGAAATGACCAATAGAACCTTGCAAAGATTCACAAGATGGTTTGAATTGAAAGCACAAGGGGTGCTAATACCCCGATTAGTAGAGAATAAGACGGTTTTACCAACTGGTAGCCCTAAAATACAGGTAGTTAGGCAGATTAGCCGTATGTTTGGTGAATTACAGCGTGAAACAGGCAAATTAGGCTTGGCAAGGCATAAATTAGAACTATTGACTGCGGAGGAGTTGCAAGTCATGTTCTTTAGAGTAGAAAGCCAGTTAAAGTATCATTTATTAAATAAATACAGCGCGTTAGTAGATAAATACCATATTTGGTTATATGATAAGTGGGATTATTGGCAATGGAAAGAAAAAGTGGAAGTGACGTTGCGAGATACGAACAAGTAAGAAATCTTCCAACACCAATAAACAATGGTCTGTATGAAATGACCATGAAAGCCTTTGAAAAAGGTTGCCCTAACTTTGAACACCCCTTAATTGTAAGGGGATTGATTACCAAACCCTTTAAAGAAGGGCGTAGTTGGAAAATCAAAGGGCGTGGTGTGGAAATGTTCTTTCGTTGGTATATGAACCACATTCCTACGGGCGTTGTGGAAGGCAAGCGTTATACGATTATTGGAGATTTATTGTCTGCTAATCAAGGACACAAGTTTGTCATGGATGATTGTGTAGTCATACCTAAACACACACCATTCAAGCAAGCGTATGAAACAGTTATATTGAATCATGTAATGCCTATCAATAATTACATTGAGAAGCCTGACAAAGATACATTTTTTATTAAGGAGTAATCATGGCACTTGTATTACCACAATCTATACAGACCAATGCTACTCCTGTTGTAACGCCAACAATTAAAACTGAATTAATCTCGCCTGATAATCCTGTACCTACTACAACGGATAAACAAGGCAATCAGATGGTGAATTTTTATCCTGCCAAAACTTATTTCACTAATAAACAAGCCCCACTAGCCTATCCATTATCTTCATTAGACAACTTAGCAAAAGCCTATGCGTTAGCACAAGCAAGGGGTGTTGCACCTCCTGGTGTTGGTGAATATGCTTTGTCACAAGCATTAGTTGAGAATAGACCAGATGACTTTGGCGTTAATGCGGTTCAAGTGGGTTATGGTTCTGCCCCTACTTCTACATTTACTAAGTTGGTAAAACAAATTGCAGATGTAGATAAAGAATTAAAAACTATTTGGTCAAAGAAAAATCCAACACCTCAAGATTTGCAACGTGCAAGAGAATTAGATAAAGGCTATGCTGGTTTAAAAAGCAAAATGTATGAAGAAAATTTGTGGAATAAACCTAATGCTTCACATGAAGCCGTTAGCAATGTGGCAGACAAATTAGGATTAAATCGTTCTACCAATCAAGAAATTGAACCCATTTATAAAAATCCTAAGATAAAAACACCAGAAACAATTACAGGCTATAAAAAGTTTGATAATTATGCAGATATATCTACTGGCGAAAAAGGAAAAGGTAATCCTGCGTCATATAATGTATTAGCAATAGCTAACAAATATTATGAAAGCGGTCAAAAGGCCAAAGGGTTAGACTTAATACAACTTTACAATGGTAAAGGCCCATTAGCTAAAGAGTATCGCGCTAAGATTCAAGATGCACAGTATTTGCTTTCTAAAAATCCTGCTAATACACAAGCAGTTAAAATTTATAACGATTTATTTAACAAATATTTAATGCAATACCAAAGGGAGAAACAACATGGCGGTACTTAAAGAATATATTTGCAAAGCACATGGTTCATTTGAAAGCTTTGATACTAAATGCCCTTACGGATGTAGTGGCACAATGGTTGAACGTGAATTTAGAACTGCACCTAATACAGCAACTACATTAAGTGGCATTGATAAGACATTGAATACATTGGCTTCTGACTTTAATATGACTGATATTAAAAGCAATTCTACAAACTCTGTATCAGGCAATATGCACGATTCACTTGCGCCAAGATGGGGTAAAGGGGGATTATCTACCCTACAAGCCGAAGGTCATCAATTAGGACACTCTGGTTTAAGTGCCGTACAAAGTACATTGACTAGACCAGAAGCGGCAATATCGCAAAACATTAAAGCAGAAAGTGCGAAGGAACTTAAATAATGCAGATACCTAAAGATGATTTAGCAAGAGAAGATTTTTATTGGGAGTTAATTCAAAAGTGTGGCTACTCTGCCGCCGATAGAAAACCTCAATATAGCCGTTTGCGTAATAACTTTCTTTTTGGTTCTACAGAAGGTTCACCAGTCGCTTTCAACAAGATTTACCCTCACATTGATTTACTTACCTCATTCCTATTCTCTATTGACACCACCAAGTTCAGCGTTGAATTAGATGCTGACGCACACCAAGAAGAAGTAAATAAACTTAGTCGTGCAACCAAAGCCATTAATGAAGCGTGGCAAAAAGGTAATGCGGATGTTGTGTTTAATACTTGCTTACAATGGTCATTGGTGTACAACACTATGATATGTAAAGTTGTGCCTGGTATTGGTGGCAGTATTTCTTATCATGCGTTAGAACCTCATGGATTTGGTGTGTTACGTGAAGATATACCGTACATTGACCGTCAAGAAGCTATGTACCATGAATACTTTATTACCAAGTCTGAATTAGAACGTCTATTAGAAAAACATCCTAATAAAGCGTCTATTATGAAACGGCTAGAAGGTTCACCTAATACTTACCAAGAAACCATGCCAGATGCGATTAGCCGTTTGATTACTTCTGCTTCTACGCCAAACATGATTGGTAATGCACGTATGACGGAAGCAAACAATCAATACCGCCCACAAGTTGCAGAAGATGTAATTAAGATGTTTGAATTGTGGTTATGGAATGATGAAATCAATGATTATCAAACCGTCACAATGGCTGAACCTGGTGTAGTCATTTACGATAGAAAGAATATCTTTATAGAAGGTGAAGTGCCTTTTGTACAAATCTGCCCTAACCCTTTGTATGATTACTTTTGGGGTGAATCAGAAGTTGATAAGCTAGTGGAGTTACAACGGTGGCGCACTAAGCGGATGGAAGATATTGATGACTTGTTTAATAAACAAGCAAGACCACCTACCATGATTAACGGTACGTTTGGTATTAGTGATGAAATGAACTTTGCTTTGAACTATGCTGGTGGTTTATTGAAGTCACAAGACCCTACAGCTAAAGTAGAACGCTTTGCCCCAGACTTTCCACCAGAAGCTTTCCAAATCATCCATGAAATTGATGCCATGTTTGCAGAAGCGTCAGGCATGGGTAACATGATGATGGGTAAAGGTGAATCAGGCGTAAGAAGTAAAGGCCATGCGGATACGTTAGCCCGTATTGGTTCTAGTCGTGCAAAGAAACGCGCTTTAATTGTAGAAGATAGTTTAGAGAAGATTGCAAGTTTGACGCTTAAAGTTTTACGTGTGTACGATAAGACACGCTTTATTGATGATGACAATATGCCGTTTATCTTAAATCAACTTACTACTAAGTGTATGGTAAAAGTAGACGCTCATAGTTCTAGTCCAATCTATGTAGAAGATTACAAGCAATTAGTAGGTGAACTATTCCAAGCAAAAGCCATTGACCGTAAGAGCATGATTGAAATGTTAAACCCACCAATGCAACAAATATTGTTGGATAGATTGCAAAAAATTGAAGAAAATGAAGCGAAACAACAGCAAGAACAGGCAAAATCACAAGCACCTAGTCAATAATTGATTATATTTTAATCACTTGTAAAGAAAATCTATTGACAAAGAGATTTGGTTCGCGCAATCTACTAATAATTCTAGTAATAGAGTTAGGTTCTGGCTGATTTACCTTTAAGAAATTGGCCGCGTTATATGTTGGAGGTAATCATCATGGCACGTAAAGCTCGCAAAGGCCGCAAGGCACGTAAATAATCCTTAAATGGATTGTTTTGCTAACTGTATAAGTTATTCCCTTTCGGATACAGTTGGCATTTTTTAGTGTTCTAACTAGAGCGTTAAAAAATGCTCAAGACAACAGGAGATAAAAATGGCAAGTTCCAACGTAGGCAGTAAATATCCACAAGGTTTTGGTTCTATCTTATTAGGTTCAGCCATTGGTGTTAATCTTAACTTGGGTACAAACGTAGATATTCCTATCACGTTAGTAGATACACCAACTAAATTTCGAGTTCGTGCCGTAGCAATGACCAACGGCAGTATCAATCCAACGACAGCACGTTTTGCAATCCAAACTGGCGCGTTAGGTACTGGTGTTGGTGTTGTTACTTCTGTTACACCATCATTAGCTTCTGCGGCAGTTGTACAAGACTTAACCATTGCTTCTACTAATACTATTACTGGTACAGGTTTGCTGTATATCAACTTAACCACACCTCAAAGTGTGGCGGCTACAGTAGATATTTTTGTCTATGGCGATATTTACGCGTTCTAAGGAATAATTAAATGGCTAAAGACATAGGTAATTCGTTACAAGTATCAGTAGGTTCTAGTTTACCTACTTACAAAGCCGTATTATTTGATGTAGTGCCTTACGCAACAGCATCAGATATTTTAAATATATCAATACCTACCACTTCAACAATTGCTTTAGTTATTTCAAGAGTATATGTGTCTTATGATGCAACAGCCGCTTCAACGGCAGACGTTTATATTGTTAGACGTAGTACAGCAAATACAGGTGGTACACCAACAACATTAACGACAACACAATCTGCATTTTTAAGTGGTTTTGCTAACATTACGCAACATGATACAAATGACCAAGCTTCTCAAGCAACAGTCGTAGGTTATACGGTTGCCCCTTCACCATTAGGTACGCCTAATGTAATTGATGCAGGTCACATTACTATTCCTGCGGTGGCAACACCTACAGTTTCCGTAACTTATTTTGAATTGAACTACAATAATAGAGGGGCTAAACCACCTGTTATTAGACCAGGACAATCCATTTCATTAAGTTTTGGTGGTAACGCTGTACCTGCTGGTGCTTCTGTATATGCAACAATTGAATGGGTAGAAGTACCTTTAATGAGTTTATTTTAAGGAATAATTATGGATGCCTTGCCACCAGATTTACAAAAAATGATTGGTTCACCAGGTCAAATGCCTCAAGGTGATGCCGCTAGTGCGCCAACAGGTGCGCCTATGAGTACGGAACAACCTAAAGACGGTGATAAACTAGCCGCAAAGAATCAAGTAACGGTTGCAATGAGTATGTTAGAGCAAGCATTGTTAGCTTTAGGTTCTCATTCAGAAGAAGGTCGTGTAGTAATGGATAGTTTAATGAAATTATCTAAATACTTTCACAAAGAAGATAATAATGAACTCGTACCAGCGCAGTTAATGTCTATGATGCAGTCAATGCCTCAAGTCGGTGGCGGTACACCAGAGCAATTAGCCTTAATGAAGGCACAATCGCAAGGCGCAGGTGGGCAACCACAAGCACCTCAACCTCAACAGTAAGGAGAATTACATGGCTACTCAATCAGAATGGATGAAACCAGCAGGTTACGGGATTCGTGACCCATTGGATACTAAGAAACATCATGGTCGTATCATTAACCCACCACGTATGAATCAAATGGGTGGACTTGACCAATTGCATGAACCGTATGGTCATTTCAAAAATGATATTACTATCAGAAAACCAGGTTCAACTAAATAATTAAGGGAAATTATCATGTCACTTGAAAATGTGTCTTTGGATGAAATGGAATCATTAGCTACGTTGTCAAAAACGCTCGCTGATAATCCTGCTACACGCAGACAGTTTCTTGAATTGATTAAAACAGCTTCACCTTCTACAAACATTCCAGAAATTGATATGGAATATCGTATGAATGAAAGCACAAGACCACTTCGAGATAAGATTTCTTCTCTTGAATCACAACTTCGTGAAAATGACTTTAAAGAATTACGCAAATCTAGCCACAAGCAATTACTGGACATGGGTATTTCTAAAGAGGAAATTCCTGACGTTGAACAATTGATGTTAGATAAACAAATCGGCAACTTCGGTACGGCTGGTGAGTTTTATCTTAACTCAAGACAGACTGCTACACCCTCTGCTGGAACTTTCTCAACCCCTATGGTAATGCCTGACATTAAAAGTATGGGTGGAGATGTAAACGCTTGGGCTAGAGGTCAAGCAAATGATGCCATTAATGAAATATTGAAGGCAAGACGGTAGTATCAACATGGGCTATGCCCTGCTTTTTTAAGGAGAAATAATTATGGCAGTTCTCGGTCAGGGCATTATCCCAACTGGTAGTATTGCAAATGAATTAACTGCGGTCACACGTAGAGCATTTGTACCAAAATTAGTCGTACAGATTTACAACTCAACCCCTTTGTTAGCGGCTTTGATTGCTAATGCACAACCTGCTACTGGTGGTGTGTCATCAGTTACAGTACCCGTACAAGGCGCTCAATTTGTGAATGGTCAATGGTCAGATTACTCTGGTACATTTAACCAACCATCAGTTCAGCAAGGTGCGTTTGTATCTGAATTTGACTTGAAATCACTCATTGTTCCAGTTCCATTCTTGGGTATGGAAGGTGCGGTTCAATTAGACCACGCTGTTATCCCATTGATTGAAGCACGTATGAATGATGCTGGTAACGTGTCTTGTGACATTATGGCAACTGCCTTATATAACAACACTACCAATACACAAGCTTTTATCGGATTGCCTGGTGCGATTGATGATGGTACTAACATGGTGACATACGGTAATATTAACCGTAACACATCTACTTGGTGGAAATCAAAAGTATATAACGCTGGTGGTGTAAACCCTACGCGTCAAAACGTATTGCAATACATTGCAGGTACGGTAAAAAATGGTGCAGAAGTGCCTACATTCGCAGTCTGCGGTTTCGGTACATGGACATTATTAGCACAAGACTTTGTTGGTCAAGAATCTTATGTAATTACTCCTGGTAAATCATTTGATACAGATTCTAATGGCCCTCGTAGTGGCTTCCGTGCATTAATGGTTGGCGGTATACCAATCTTTGCTGACCCGTATTGCCCAGAAGGTACAATGTACTTTATTAATTCTAATTACGCTTCTCTATACATCCATGAACAAGCTGGTTTTGCCTTTACAGGCTTTGAATCAACTTTATCTAACTTCCAGTTAGGTTACATTGGTGCTGTAGTGACATTAGCTGAATTGGTTATCACGAAACCTAAAGCCATGACACGTGTATCTGGCTTTAACTCACTAACACTATAATAGGAGAGTAACATGGCTATTAATATTATCGGCTACGGCCCAAAAACCCTTGCAAACCCTTCAACGGCTATTAATTTGACTTCTGGAATTGGTTATGTATTCCCGTCAGGTCAATACCAAGTAATGCCAGGTACATACACATTTTTGCAATGGTTAGACCCTGTAACGCAAATGTGGCGCGCATTAGGTACACCTTCACAATCTGACTCAACTGTTGTCAGTTCTGACGGTACTAACTATCGTTTATATAATGCAACTGGCACAATGGTTGGTGCAGTTATTACCAATGCTGGTACAGGTTATACCAACGGTATTTACCCACCTGCATTGCAATTAGGTACTGCCGCCGCCCCTTCTGTTGTAATGTCTGCGGCAGGTGGTACTGTATTAGCTAAACCTACATTAATCGTAGGTGGTGCAATCAATACGACTGTTGCGATTACTTCTGGTGGTGCAAACTACACACAACCTCCTATTTTAATTGTTTCTAACCCTCCTGTTGGTGGTGTTCCAGCGACAATGACTTGTACTTTAACGGCTGGTGCAATTAGTGCTGTAACTGTGAACAATCAAGGTGCTGGTTATTTAGTTGCGCCTACTGTGACTGTAGTACCTACCAATAATGATATTACGGGTAATGGTGCTGTATTAACAGTTAATGCTACTTTAGTAGGTTCTGGTACTGTGACTGCAATTACTATACAAGCTAATACGCCAATTATCGGTAGTAACCCAACAACATATACTGGTTCTACTGGTGGTGTTGGTATGACAACTGTACCTACCTTTACGTTTGCTCCTGCTTCTACTACTGCGGCAACTGCTGTAATGTGTCTAACAGTAGCAACTGCGGTAGCACAAACTGGTAAAACAAACTCTGCTGGTAATGTTGGTTTATTAGGTTCTGTAGTCACGGCTGGTTCTGCTACATTAACTAATCCTGCAATTAGCACAGGTTTGTTTACGCCACGTGTAGGATATACTGCATGGAGTACAACGGCTTCTGGTGGTATAGTAATTTCTGACGGTGGTTTACATCAAACTATCGTAGCAGGGATTGCTTACGCGGATATTGGTAATGGTACTGTATCTGGTGCTACTACTGCGGTTGCTCAAACAATGGGTGGTGTGTCTGACTTGTCATACTCAATTGCAATTTAATAACAACTTTTGAAAGGGAATTGATTATGTTGCTACGTGTAACGAATCGCAATAGTTTTACATTAACTGACCGTTATGATGGTGTAGACTATAAGTTTGAACCTAATAAACCTACTGTAATTGAAGAAGCCGCCGCAAGGCACTTCTTTGGTTATGGCATGGCAGATAAAAGCCCATTCTTGGTACGTCAAGGATGGTCTGTATCTTCTGATAGAATGGAAGAAGCCATGAAGAAATTGAATAAGTTTGTATTTGAACAAGGTTCAGTAGAATTTTCACCTGCGGATGATGAAATTGAAGAAATTGCAGAAGAAGAATCTCCTGACATTGTAAAATTACAATCTAAAGTTAAAAAAATAGCAGTAAGGCAAGACCCTATTAAATCTATGTAATATTTGGAAGGCGCTAAATGGCGGTTAATCTATCTTCGTACATAACTCAAGTACAGCGCCTCCTCCATGATGTATCAGGTAATTTTTGGACAACTGCCCAATTAACTGACTATATCAATGAAGCAAGGGCTAGAACTGTGTCTGACACAGGATGCTTGCGTTTTAATCAAGTACCCATATTCCAACCAATGACAGAAGCCTATTCCTATGGTGGAGTAACAGGCGTGAATGTATCTACACCTGGTAGCGGTTATACCAATGGTACTTACAATTTAGTCATTAGTGGTGGTGGTGGTACAGGTGCAACAGGCACTTATACGGTGGCTAATAATGTTGTAGCAACGGCTACAATCGTTAATCAAGGCGCTGGATATACCTCAACCCCAACCGTAGCATTTCCTAGCGGTGGCGGTACACTAGCGGCAGGGCAAGTAGGTTATATTAATGCCAATACTTTAGATATTTTGTCTGTGACAATTATTTGGGGTAATTTCCGTATTCCACTTAACTATATGCCGTTTACTGAATTAACTTCAAAACTGCGTATGTGGACTACATGGCAACAAAGACCTGCGGCTTTTTCTGTGTTTGGACAACAAACTTTATATGTTGGCCCATTACCAGACCAAATTTATGTATCTGAAATGGACAGCGTATTATTGCCAAATGTATTGATAGACAATACAACGGTAGAACAAATTGCTTATCCATTTACAGCGCCAGTAGCGTATTACGCGGCACGACTAGCTAAAATACAAGAACAATCTTACGCAGAAGCCGAAATGTTCTTTAATATGTATAAGAAACGGGCATTGGATAGTATTGCTTCTACCTTCACTAGAAGGTTGCCATAAGTGGCAGAGCGTCAATCCCAGTTAAAAGAAACTAAAAAACGGGAGCATATCTTTCGTGATTTTGGTGGTATTAACACACAAGCTTTTCGTACTTCCATTAAAGATGTAGAGTTTTCATGGCTTGAAAATGCTATGCCTATTGGTCACGGTAATATTAAATGTGTACCTGCACCAACTTCTGTATTAGCCACAATATCCCCTGATGTTGCTAATTATATGCAATCAGCGAATATTGGTGGTGTTAATTACGTTTTTTTGTTTTGTAATTCTGGTGCGGCTTATCAAATCAGTTCTGTGACTTATGCAGTCACTAAATTTGCTAATGCTGGTACGTTTTCAGCAAGTGGTACTGCTATAGCACAATGGCAAAACTCTCGTATTTTAATCATTGACCCTATAAATGGGCTATACACTTGGGATGGTGCAACATTAACGCACATTAACAACCAAGTACAATCCGTTTCAATGACAGCTTATGGCGCTGGTTACTTTCATGTCCCAACCGTAGTATTTACGCCTACAAGTGGTGGTAGTGGTGCTAGTGCTACAGCCATAGTGGGTATTGGTACTTATCTGATTGCAGGGGGTGGTACAGGTTATGTGATTGGTGACGTATTAACTTTAGTGGGTGGTACATCAACTACTAAAGCACAATTAACCGTGACTTCTGTTAGTGCAACCAATGTTATTACAGGCGTTTCATTAACCAATCAAGGTAACTATACGATTGCGCCTACTAGCCCTATTTCGGTAACAGGTGGTTTTGGTGTAGGCGCTACATTTACTATTCAATGGTCAGTCGTATTAGTGAATATGTTATTAGGTGGTTCTGGTTATTTATCAGCCCCTACCATAAGCTTTACAGCAACAGGCGGTGATACCCCTACAGTAGTCGCTACAGCGCTTGCAAATGTCAGTACAGCCCCAAGTGCAGGAACGGATATTGCGGTCTATAATGGGCGTGTATGGATAGGTAATGGGCGTACTATTTATTATTCAGCACCAGCGTCTTACAATGACTTTAGTGTGGGTAACGCAGGGGGTTCATTTAACATTTCAGATGGAACATTAAATAATTCTGTTAATCAACTATGTTCTGCCAATAATTATTTGTATATTTTTGGTGATGATAGTATTAACGTCATTTCTAATGTGGCTGTATCTTCTGGAATTACCACCTTTTCTAATACTAACTTAACAGCATTTGTGGGTTCTGGTATTCCATTGACAGTACAACCGTATTTACGGGGTGTATTCTTTGGCAACCAAGCAGGTTTTTACCTAGTGTATGGTGCTGTACCACAAAAAGTAAGTGACCCATTAGACGGAATATTCCAATTCATAGACTTTACACAGCCAGTAACAGGTGGTTCTGTGATGATATTTAATCAACTATGTATGTGTTTTATGTTTACTTATACGGGTGGCACTTCACCTCGTAAATTAATGGCTATTTATTTTAATAATAAATGGTTTTTAGCTTCACAAGGCAATAATTTAACTTTATGTTGCCCTGTATTTGAAGATGGTAGACAAGAACTCTATGTTACAGATGGTACGCAATTATTTCATGCGTTTAAAAGTAGTACCAATACCATTAATAGTACGATACAAACAAGATTGTGGGATTTTGGTAGTTCATTAGTGACTAAACAAGCGTTAAAAGCAGGATTAGAAATTGATGTACCAAATACAATATTTTCAGCTAACTTAAGTGTAGATACTGAAAATGCGAGTAATTTATTTGCATTGGGTTCACAAAATGCAATTAATTGGGTTAATAATAGCAATGTTACTTTGCTTTGGACAAATAACGCATTACAAACAGTAGTTTGGCTTTCAACGGGATTTACTTATATTATGTCAGATGTGACTAACTATGGTAAGTATATTGGGTTTACAATGACTTCAACTGTTCCAAATTATCAGCTAAATGCAATGATGTTGGAATTTGAAGATAGAGCAAGATGGTAAGGAGATAACATGGCAAGACCAATTACGATACCGAATGTATTTCAAAATCAGACGGGTAATATACCTTTATCACAATTAGATACTGATTTTTCTACACTTGCTACGGCAATCAATGACCCTGCTTCTTATTCCAATTATGCGGTAGATAGTGGAATAGTTAATGCGTACATTATTACATTAAATCCTGCACCTTCTACATTAGCTTCAATGGTAGGTGTGACTATTACATTTAAACCTCTTGTTAGCAATACAGGTGCTTCAACTATTAATATGAATAGTTATGGTGCGCTTAATATTTTAAATTTTGATAATTCTGCATTAAATGCTGGACAAATAATTGCTGGAAATATTGTTCAATTATCGTATAACGGTACTAACTTTATTTTAATGGGTTCTAGTGGTGGTGGTGGTGGTGGTGCGTCTAATGGCGGTACTATTTATGAAAATAAAAACACTATTTCAATAAGTTATACCATTTCAACTAATAAAAATGCCTTATCAGTAGGGCCAATGACAATTAATCCTGGTGTAGTAATTACTATACCTAGTGGTAGTCGTTATATTGTGCTATAGGAGATAAATATGACAACAACAATAAATGCTTCATCAACAGGTGGTGGTGGTTTAATAGAATCAGCAGATGCTAGTGGCATATTGGCATTGCAAACAAACGGAACAACCGCAGTCACTATTGATGCTAGTCAGAAGGTTACTTTTGCACAACCAATTCAAGGTGGTTCAATTACAAGTGGCATAGCAATAGCCTCTACATCAGGTACATCAATTATTTTTACTGGAATCCCATCATGGGCTAAAAGAATAACTGTAATGTTTAATGGAGTATCTTTAAGTGGAACATCTAATATTCTTATACAAATAGGTTCAGGTTCTGTTACTACTACAAGTTATCAATCAAGTGCAGGTATTTTTGGTGCATCAACAACAGTAGTAACATCTACTACTGGTTTTATTGTATATGATGGTGCTACTGCTTCTCAATCTTGGTATGGGATTACTACACTTTGTTTACTTTCTAGCAATACATGGATTGGGTCAAGTGCTGGTGGACTTAATATTGCATTTGGAAGTGCTGGTGGTGGAGTATCTCCAAATCTTTCTGGTGCATTAGACCGAGTAAATATCACATCAGTAAACGGCACAGACACCTTTGATGCTGGTTCAATTAACATAATGTATGAGGGATAGAATATGTCAAGCATAGTCGTAGCTGGCGATACGAGCGGTTCAGTAACATTAAGTGCACCAGCAGTAGCAGGGAGTACAACATTAACCTTACCTAGTGTGAGTGGAACTGTCTTAACAACAGGTTCTAGTGTCATTACATCAGGTACAGCAGTAGCTTCTACAAGTGGAACATCCATTGACTTTACAGGAATCCCTTCTACCGCAAAGCGCATTACGGTGATGTTTAGTGGAGTTAGTACGAATGGTACATCAAACCCTTTAATTCAAATTGGTAATGGCACAAATGTAACTACTGGATATGTTTCTAGTTCAATTAATCTATTTGTAGGAACTCCACAAAGTAGTAGTGCTACAAATGGAATGGTAATAGATTCAAATGTAGCAACTAATTTTTTAAGTGGCACTATTACTTTAAATTTAGTTTCAGGAAATATTTGGATAAGTTCTCATAATTTAGGTGGAGTCGGAAACATGGTAGGGGGTGGAACTGTTACTCTTTCTAGTACATTAGACCGCATACGCATCACTACAGTAAACGGTACAGACACCTTTGATGCTGGTTCAATAAATATTTTTTGGGAGTAAGGTATGAGCATAATTTTAGATGGAACAGCAGGTGTTACGTTTCCTGATACTTCAATACAAACTGGTGCTTATAATGGAGTAACTACAGTTTTATTTGCTGCATCAGGAACTTGGACAGTACCTACTGGAATTACAAGAGCAAGAGTAACAGTAGTTGGTGGTGGTAGTGGTGGATTTACTTCTGCTACAGCCGCAATTGGTGGATTTGGTGGATTTGCTCAAGCATATATTACTGGGTTAAGTGGCTCTGTCACAATTACAGTAGGATTAGGCAGTAATGAAGCAACTGCTGGGTCATCAACGGCTGGTGGCACAACTTCATTTGGTGCATTTATTTCTGCCACAGGTGGTGGTGCAGCGTCTTCAGGTTCGGCTGGTGTTGGTGGTACAGGAACAGTTACAACTGGCACGGCATTAAGAACAGGAACAGTAGGCGCAACTAATAGTGGATTATTTTTATTGGGTGGCACAGCAAGTAATGCTACTACATCTTCTACAGTAGCAATAGTATGGAGTCCAGCATCTACTTTTATTGCTGGAAAATGCGGTAGTTCAACTGTAGGTGGTGGTGGTTCTGTTGGTGGTTTAGTAATAATTGAATATTAAGGATAAAAAATGAAAGCACTTATAAACCCAAACCAAGAAAACTTAGTGGTTCAAGTAGAACCTGATGACCAAACATTTGAAATAGGCTTACCTCTTTATTGGGTAGACTGCCCTGATACTATTACTGCATATAACTACCAATATATAGACGGTCAATATGTTCCTTACGTTGCACCTGGGCCAACAGTAGACGAAAACAAAGCAACGGCAACAAGTCTTTTAACTGCTACCGATTGGACAACCATTGCTGATGTAGGCAATCCACAAATGGCTAATCCTTATCTTGCGAACCAAGCAGAGTTCATTGCTTATCGCAATGCTATTAGACAAATTGCAGTTTATCCAGTTGCAGGAAATTTAACTTGGGCAACTGTACCAGTAGAAGTTTGGACAAAAGTTTAATGCTTGCAACACATATAACACCAAGAAAGTGGTTTTGAGTATGGCAGACATTAAGTGAGCAAGACGCAACACAATGGGTTAATTAGGCGCTGTAGAAAGTGCCATGAACCTTTTGAAAAACAGAAATGGGAGAATACAGATTGCTGTGAACTATGCAGACTAAAAATAATTAATAAAGGAAAACGACATGGATTACAGCTTTCTACACATTGATAACATGATAGTAATGATATTATCAGCAGGTGCAGTTTATGGGGCAATACGTTCTGATATTAAGAATATCCATGAACAAATACAACGGATGGAAACAGGCATAGATGCCGCACACCGTAGGCTAGATGATATATTAATGAAACATTAAATTTATGTTATCTCCAATATTTGACATTCCGTTTGAATCGAATAAAGATTGGAAAGTGTGGATGTTAGACCACGCATTGCAACATGACATTATTTTTAGTAAGCTAACCACATTAGGCAAAGCTATTATTAAATTTCCTTTAATGGAAGCTAAAGAAGCAAACGATAAAGATTGGGCAAATAACCATCAATTAGAGCATGATGCGATATATACCGTATTAGGTTTAGCAGGGATGCCTGACTTGGCTTCCTCTGATTTAACTAAGAAAGAAGAATGGGAAGCATGGCAACAATTGCACCAAGATGTTCATGCCCAAATTAACCTTACATTAGGAATATAAAATGGCACAAGCAAATCCACAAGCAAATCAAGCTATGGTACAAAAAGTATTGGCTGTCTTTGGTAAACTTGATTTACCTACTTTACAGCAATTTTACCAAATGGCTTCTCAATGCTTACAAAACCCACAACAATATCCTGCTTTACTGCAAAAAGTCATTGCTACTGGTAAAGTAAAGCAAGGTGAATTGCCAGCACAATATGATGAAAAAGTTGTTAAATCTATTGCTGTGGCTTTACAGATTGCTATTTCACAAAAACAAGGTGGTGCTGGTGCAAGTGCGCCACAACCACAAGGAGCAGGGCAACCACCATTGCAAATGCCTAAGTCGCTATGATAACTTTTCAACAAGAGTATTGTGAAGATGTTAGCCAAGATTGGCTAGACTTGTTTAATGCTCATTATGAAGAAATAGCTTGGAATCAAACAAGAATACCATTGCGCCCAGATTTAAAAAAATATGCGGCAATGGAAACAGCAGGAATGTTAAAGTGTTATACGGCAAGGGATGAAGGTAAGATTGTTGGGTACTCTGTATGGTTTATTTTAAACCACATGCACTACCAAGATACAGTTATGGCAATGAATGATATTCACTACTTAGCTAAAGATAAACGTGGTTCTATGGTAGGTATTGAATTATTGCAATATGCGGAAGAAAAATTAAAGGGTTGTGGTGTGCAAACACTTGGTTTGCATATTAAGAAAGTGTTTGATTGGGGCAGAATAGCTGAACGTATTGGCTATGAATGTACTGAAAGCACTTATCAAAAGTGGATAGGAGAATAACATGGGTGTTTCAGCAGTAGTAGCGGCAGTAGCAGATGCAGTAACAAGCGTAACCGTAGCAGATGTACTAACAGGGGCGGCAGTAGGCGGTCTTGTTTCTGGTGTTACTGGTGGAAACATTCTTCAAGGCGCGGCTATGGGTGGTTTAGGTGGTGCGCTTAGTGACATTGGTGGTAGTTTATATAATTCAGCAACGGGTGTAGGTGCGGCAGGTGGTACAGGTATTAACCTTGCCAATGCGCCTAGTGGTGGGCCAGGCATTGATTATGGAAATGTACCTACTGGTGGTGCTGGTATTACTGGTAATGCGTTTGGTAATGGGGTTGGACAATTAGGTGGTGTATTAGGTGGTGCAGGAGCAACAGGTATTAGTGCTAGTGCTATTCCAACACCAGGATTAGATGCTTCTACTGCTTCTACAGGTGGTGCTACGGGTACAACAACAGGTGGTGTGGCTGGTACTGCACCTAATTTAACTTCTGCGGTACAAGGGGCTAATATTGGTGCAACAAGTGGCGCACCTTCTGTTACTGGTTCAAGTGGTCTTGGCGCTCCTGCGCCTACTGCGGTATCAGGTGGCAATTTACCTATTGATACTGCAACTACTGGTGGTGGTTTTAATTACACACCTGGTCAAGCAACGGATACAACAATAGGTGGTGCAGGTACAGTATCAGGTGGCGCAACAGGTGGTGATGTTGTTAGTGGTACTGGTACTGGTACTGGTGCTGGTGGTACAGGCGTTAATTTAGGTACTGCAAGTGATACTGGTGGTGGTGGTGGTTTTAATTACAATCCAACACAAGCAACTACTGGTGCTACAACAAGTCCGTATAGTTTAGCTACACAGGGTTCAACACAAGGGGCTTTAGGCGCTACTACAATTGGTGGTGAAACTCCTGCTTCTTCTACTGTGGGTGACTTTTTGGGTAAAGCTGGTTCTACTATACTTGGACAAGCAGAAAAAAATGCTATTCCATTAGCAATTATGGGTTATTCAGCATTAAATCCACCTAAATTACCTACTAACTTAAATAGTATGAGTACCAATGCACAATTAGCAGGTACTACAGGTACTAATTTAATTAATGATTCTACTCTAGGTACTGTTACACCAGGTCAGCAATCTAATATTAATATGTGGACACAGCAAGCTAAAGCACAAGTATTAGATTATTACAGCAGACAAGGGCTATCAGGTAGTTCTATGGAAGCTTCTGCACTTGCTAATGTAGATATGCAAGCATCAAATCAAGTACAAACTATTATTCAACAAAACCTAACACAAGGTTTAACGGCTTTAGGTGCTTCTAATACTGGTAATTCAGCAGTAGCTAATGCAACTATTGCCAATGATACTGCCGTACAAACAATGATGGCTAACTTGGCTAAAGCGACAGGTAGTTCAGCAGGTCAAGCCACTAATCCAACTGGAACTGCATAAGGATAAATCATGGCGGCTTTACCAAAAACTATTGACCCTTTTGCACAACAACTTGCTGATATTAATCAGCGTGATGTGACGCAATCTGACAAACTTGAAGCACAAAGAACTGAACAAGTTAAGCCGTATGAAGAACAATATCAAACTGCCGTTAAAGAACGTGGTGCTTTAAGAGAACAACAAACTGTGGCAATGACAGATGTTGCTAATAAAGAAGC
The DNA here is from genome assembly GCA_903900685.1 of uncultured Candidatus Saccharibacteria bacterium. Lineage (GTDB taxonomy): Bacteria > Patescibacteriota > Saccharimonadia > Saccharimonadales > UBA4665 > CAIYEO01. The sequence goes on from CAIUOC010000024.1 coordinate 26,438, forward strand.
TGAAAATGCAAAATGGGCAGAAACTAATTTGCCTAAACAAAAAGAGTTACCAGACTTTGTACCAGAAAAAATAGACCAACATGATTTGCAAGCGTTTAGCGCTGTTATAACAGCGTTTGCATTGATTGGTGGCAGACATACTTTAAATCCAATGGTAGCCGCAGGAAATGCCCTTGCTGGGGCAATTGAAGGCTATTCAACTGGTAACAAAATAAAGTTTGATGAAGATTACAAAACTTATAAGACTAACTTTGATAAAGCCGTTACCAATAGTGAAAGAGAATTAAAACAATACAAAGAAATTCTTAATGCTAAAAACATGGATGTATCGTCTAAATTAAGACGCGTAGAATTATTAGCGCAAAGTGTTGGTGATACTAAATTTGCTATGGAAGCGGCTACAAAAAATATTGCTAACATTGATAAACAAATTCAACAAAAGCAAACGCATATAGATAAAGTTATTCAAGGTGAGCGCACTTCATTACAGCATTTAGAAACACAATATGAAACCAATCAAAGACATGCAGAAGATGTGGCTTTGCGTTCAAAATTGGGTAATTGGGCGCATGAAGATAGACAACAAACTCATGTAGATAGAGTAAAACATGAAAATGACACTATTAAACATTGGACAGACCAAATAGCTAAAACGGCTAAATTAACGGTAGCAGAAGAAAAAGCTACTGCCAACTATGTGACTATGAGTGTAGCTGACCCTGCTATTGATGAATTAGTAAAAAAAGGCGTTACTATTCCTGCTTATTCTGAAATACAACAAGATGACAATGGCGTTATTTCAACCTATTCTAAATATGGTATTCAAACGTCATTAAGTGATGACCAACAAGCTTTAATTGTACGTTCACAACAGTTTGCGGAAGGTGCTGGTCACTTAAAGTCTGGTGCTAGAGTTAATAATCAGACTATGGTTATTATGAAAGCTTTGTATGTGCCAATGTCTTATGACAGCGAATCTACAAAAACACTTAAATCTAATGTGCGTAAAAATGATATTTTAGCCGCTAAAGTGGCGGGTGGTAGGGGTATTAATGCTTATGAAGTTTTAGTTAATGCAGAAAATCCACAAAATGTTTCCACACCTACACCTGATGTTAATACTACTCCTGCCTCTACACCTTCTGTAACACCTTCTGTAACACCTTCTGTAACACCTTCTGCTAAAGTAGAAACAGGCACAGATGAAAAAGGTGCTTTTTATTGGGAATATAGTCCAGACGGAAAACACATGAGAAAAATTCATGACTAGTTCAGTTGGTGAATGGGAAGCTGTGCCACCAAAAAAAATTGGTGAATGGGAAGCTGTGCCTAAAGAAGATTTTTCTACGCGTGTTGAAAAACGTGTAGGTAATGCTTTAAATCAATTTGTTGAAGGTACTAATCAAAATGTAAGTTTAGCAAGGGGTTTGCTTACGGGGGCAGGTGATATAGCTGTTACCCCTGTGCAAATGCTTCAAGGCGAAACTTATACAGGTAAACAACCTAGTACAACGCCTACGTCTGATTTATTAACATCTTTAGGATGGAAGCCTAATCCTAAATACACGACTGCTGAAACAGTTGGTGAAATAGTTGCGCCTGGTAGTGGTGCAACCAAATTAGCCACACATGGATTAACAGGCATAGGCAAATTCTTAGCAAGAAATAAAAATATTATTCCTGATGTATTTGGTAAAAGAGTTGGTGCGGCTTCGGAAGAATTAAGTAAAGTTGGTTCTGCAATTGAAAAAGAAGCAGGTGGTAAATTAACGGAACAACTATCTACTGTTGAAAAAGAAGGCCAAGCAAAGATTGCACAAATTGAAAAAGAAGGTAGTGAAGCTTCTAAAAAATTCAATGAAAATGCACAAATTGCAAACTCTGCCGCACAAAAACAAAAGCAAATAATTGACAATGGCATTAAAGATTTATCGGGTGTAGAAACAAAGCCTGACATTGCTGGCGTATATAAAGCAACACCTAAAACTTTAGATGACATTGGCGCTAACATTAGAGCAAGGGTTGATAGAACTTTTAATTTGTTAAAAGATGCAAGGTCTGCAAGGGCTGAACAAAACTTTGGTATTGCTTTAAATGAAGCAAAAAATAAAGAAGCGTCTGGTCAATTAATAACGCAAACAAAAGATTTTGCACATTTGAATGAATACTTTGATAAAAAATTATCAATAGTGACTGACCCTACATTGCGTAATGAATTAACAATGTTAAAGAAAGCATTAACAGAAGGTGTACCTATTAAATTATCAGAAGGTGAAAAACGTGTTTTTGCTTTAAGACACAATACAACCATTGATAAAGTACCTGATGAAATTAATTTACCACCTTCATTTGAAGGCTTTGAAATTATGCGTAGACGTATTGGTGATTCTGCATTTGGAGCGCCAGTAGAAGGTTATAAGTCTATTAGTAAAGATATGGCTAAAGATATTTATGAAATCATTGGTAAGTCTATGCGTGAATTTTCACCAGGCTTTGATAAATACCTTGCTGATTACAAAAGAATGTCTGAACCTTTAAATGTATTTTCAAATAAAGTGGGTAAAGCTTTTGTTGGTGCAGAAGAAAAAGGTGATTACTATAAAGTTGATGCTCAAAAAATAGTCAATAAAGCGTTTGAATCACGTGAAGGTTATCGTTCTTTAGTTGAAGCATTAGGTGGAAATTTAGAAGAATCTAAATTAATTGCTAAACAATGGTTTTCTAATCAATTGCATAATAAATCTCCACAAGAAATAAAATCATTTTTAGAGCAAGATAAAATTAAATCATTGTTAAATGAAATGCCTTCTATACGTGAGTATTTGCAACAAAAAATAGTAATACCCATGCTTAAATTAGAAAGAAAACAAACAGCATTAAGTGAAGTAGGTAAGCAAGCTGAAAAAAGTGCTGAAACTATTACAAAAGAAACAGAAAAATCTAGTGAAGTTGCTAGAAAAGAAACAGAAAAGGCTTTGCAAAATATTCAACGGTTACGCTCTGATTTAACTAAAGATGTAACTGACATTGAAAATGCGTCACCTAAAAGTGCTTTTGCTACGTTTGAGCGTAAATTAGACCGTTTAAAAGAAAGTGGTTTAATTAGTGAACAACAATTAGCTGAATACAAAGCTAAAGCTGAAAACTTAACCAAAATATCAGGTGAAGCCGATAAAAACAAACATCTAGCAAGAGTATATGTAAGAATTACTTTAGGTGCGGCGGCGGCTTATGAATCCTATCATTTAACAAAAGCCTTTGGCAAACAATAAAGTATATTGATTATGGCAACGAAAAACACTACTATTAATCCGTCAATTGACAAAGCCATTAAACAAGCTTTAGCTTCCGCAGAGGATTTTAAAGAAAGGTTAATGGCAATTAACGCGGCAATCAAGTGGGAAGCGGTCAAGATGAAAGCTTCTGATGATGACTTTGGCGCACATTTTATGGATGATGATGATGAACAACCAATTCTTGATACAAGCGATTAACTTAGCAATGCAATTACTGTCACACCGTATATTTGCATTTTTATCATTACTATTAACGGCTGGTGGGTTTATATGGTGTTTAGCACAACCAGATGTATTAAGGATTATTAGTGCTAGTATATTTGGATTATTTTGTTTGATGTATCAACGTAAAGACGCACCACAACCTGTTAAGGAGAATCGCAATGAAGAATGATAATAAATTAGTCAATATAACTGGCTTTCAAGATACACGACCAGGACTAAGTATGCCTGTACATGGCAAGAGTAATACAGAGTTTCATAATGATTGGGGTACACCAGGTACACCAGCCCATCAAAATGCACGTGAACAACGTGGCTTTATGGGTGTACAACCTAAACCAAAAGAGTTTCAACCATTCTTTAGATTTGGTGGTGCTACTAATGGTGGTACTGATAAATCTATGTCTGATGGTCAAGTAGGTGGTAAAGATAATGACCAACCTTCTACATTGGCTTATCGTATGCAATCTCAAGGTGTAAAGTTTGGCAAATGAATTTAACGCCACATTTTACGTTAGAAGAATTAATTTTCTCGCAGACAGCGTTAGATAGGGGTATTGATAATGAGCCTAATGACGAAGTTAAAGACAATCTGCTTACATTGGCGAGTGGATTGGAACGAGTGCGTGGCTTACTTGGTAATGCTATGCTTATTAGTAGCGGTTATCGCTCTGCTGAATTAAATGCGGCGGTACATGGCGTATCGGATTCTGCCCATATAGAAGGGTTTGCGGCTGATTTTACTTGCCCTGATTTTGGTACGCCACAACAGATAGTCAATTTCATACACAATAATCGTGTACCACTAGACCAATGTATTATGGAAGAAACATGGGTGCATATTAGTTTTGCCCCTGATATGCGTAATCAATACTTGGTAGCTAAGTTTATTAATGGGGTTGCCCATTATGCTAGTGCATAAAAATGACTATTATTAATCATTTAGTTGGTGTTATTCAAGGCAAACACCCAATGTCTGCTAAACGTTCTACTCAATGGGCTAAAGTTAGAAAGCAATTCTTAGGAGATAATCCTAAATGTGCTTTATGTAATGGTACAACTAAACTTGAAGTGCATCATAAAGTT
>CAIUOC010000025.1 GCA_903900685.1 uncultured Candidatus Saccharibacteria bacterium
CTTAAAGCGATTAGCAGCCATAGCCATACCTTGACCACTACCACAGACTAAAATTCCCATAGGTTCATTTTCATCACTTGAGAGCATAGCAGTAACTACTTTCGAAGCAAAAACTGGAAAGTCATCCTTAGGATCTAGTTTTTTATCCCCTAAGTCAATGACTTCATGACCATTATGAACTAATAAGTCTTTAATCTTTGACTTTAGATGATAGCCATTATGGTCAGATCCAATAAATATTTTCATGAATAGTATTACTTATCGTTTTTCCTAATTAACTTGGCAGTATCTGCAACGACTTCAATTAGTCTGTTTGAATAGCCCCATTCGTTGTCATACCAGGCGACAACCTTGAGCATGTCATCATCAATAACAGCAGTTAGATTAAGATCGACAATGCATGAGTGAGAATTACCGATAAAATCACTACTAACTAGTTCTTCTTCAGTTACTGCTAGAATTCCCTGATAATATGGCTCCTTAGCAGCTTTTTTAAATACCTCGTTAACCTCTTCAACAGTGACTTTCTTTTTTGTAATAATAACAAAGTCACTTAGCGATACTACTGGAGTAGGTACACGGATAGAGAGTCCACCAAATATGCCACTAAGAGCTGGTAATGCCAGCGCTGCTGCCTTTGAGGCACCAGTGGTTGTTGGAACTATATTCTCAGCCGCAGCTCTACCCTCACGTAGGTCTTTAGCTGGAGCGTCCTGGAGTTTCTGGCTTGCCGTATAGCTATGGACGGTAGTCATCATGGCTTTTTTAATTCCAAATGCTTGTTCAATGACTGAAGCCACTGGAGCAATACAATTTGTAGTACAACTAGCATTAGAAATAATATCTGTAGAGGTTTCAAGAGCATCCTCATTTACACCAAGTACAACAGTTGTCGCACCTTCCCCTTTGGCTGGAGCAGACAATACAACTTTTTTAGCTCCCGCAGTAATGTGAGCTTTAGCCTTTTCAGGATCAACAAAGAGCCCAGTAGATTCAATGACTATATCGACACCCATGGCCTTCCAAGGAAGCTCAAGTGGATCTTTGACAGCTAAGACCTTAATCTTTTGACCATCAACTATAATATTTTCTTCATCATAGCTAACTTCTTTATCGTATAATCCATATGATGAGTCATGCTTTAGAAGATGTGCTAGAGTCTTAGTGTCGGTTAAATCGTTTAAAGCAACTATTTCTAAGTCATCTCTTATAAAGGCAATCTTAAAAGCATTGCGCCCAATACGACCAAATCCATTAATACCAACTTTTGTTTTCATGCTTGCCCTTTCGTTAATATATATAATCTAATCTATATTGTAAAAGCATAAGCACCTTTTGTGCAAGTTGGATTTAGGCTTTTGTAGCCATATCTATTGAATCGCTAATGATTTTTTTAGCAGCGTCAACGTCGCCCCAACCATTAAACGATACTTTGGTGCCTGTCCAATCTTTTTTCCAAGCTTTATACTGAGAATAAAAATGTTCAACCATTGGCTTAAAATTTGGACCTAAATCTTCTAGGCTTTTGATATGAGATTTTGTCACGTCATCAGCTGCTATACAGATTAGTTTCTCATCATTTTCACCATCATCAATCATATTAAGAACTCCGATTGCTCGACATGGAACAACCACACCTACAGGGACAGATTCATCAATTATAATTAGAGCGTCCAGTGGATCTCCATCACCACAAAGAGTGTCTGGAACATAGCCGTAATCTGCAGGATAGCCAAGCATTGTGCCATTAACTCTATCTAGCATTATTGTGCCAGTTTCTTTATCCATTTCATATTTGTTTCTAGAACCTTTCTGAATCTCAACAACTACATTAACAACATTAGGTGCATCAGAACCATAGCTAAGTTTTCCAGACATTTTATCTCCTTATTAATTACATCATATAGATATTAATATTTTAGCCCAATATAACAAAAAAACGAAAAAGTATATTTATTGATATAATTAATATATGAATGAGGCAATCTTAGATCACGTTAAACATGAGGGTCACAACATATATACTTTTTGGTTAAAACCAGAAAAAAAGATTGATCAAATTGCTGGTCAATTTCTTGAAGTTCATTTGCCTCATCAAAATCCAGATACTAGAGGAATAAAACGGTGGTTTACGATCTCTTCATCTCCAACAGAAAAAGACTTAGTAGCTATAACTACAAAAATGGCAGACAAAAATGGCAGCAGTTTCAAAATCGCTCTTAGAAGTATGGAAAAAGGACATAAATTAAAAATTAGTGAGCCGATGGGAGATTTTGTACTGCCAAAGGATGATAGCATTCCACTGGTTTTTATAGCTGGAGGAATTGGAATCACACCGTTTCATTCAATGATTGCTTATTTAAACAACAACCCCGAACCTAGACATATTCAATTATTCTATGGTGCAAATAAGCTAGATGAGCTAGTTTTTGAAAAAGAATTAAAACTGTTGAATAACGTTGAATTAATTCCTGTCATTCAAAACGCACCGACTAATTATAAAGGCCAAACTGGTTTCCTGGATTCAAAGAAGATATTAGAACAGATAAAGGACAAGAAAAATGCCAGAGTCTATATTTCAGGACCGGAGCCAATGGTAGAGAAGTTCAAAAAAGAATTCGAAGAACTCGGAATCAACAAAAACAATCTAGTCTGCGATTACTTCCCGGGCTATATTTAAGGACAGTTCCAAATATGAGCATAAGGATAGAAATAGGCTCCAGGATTATAGGAAGATGTCCCTAAATCTATTTGAATTTGAGCATCGCCACCCATTTGAGCTAAAGTTGAAGCGTTAGTTAGTTGTATGACAGCTTGATCATGATTTAGAGAAGAAACAATATCTGTGTAAGTTGCAATAGTTCCCGCGTAATAACTATTAGAAGTTGTTGCCTGACCCCAATGCCATTGCTTTGTAGGGCTATAGTTAGAAAAAGAGTAGTAATTAGCAGGATTTCTGACATCCTTAGCAAAAGCAAAACTAAGCTTATAGCCTCCACCGTAAACACTTGTAGGTATAAGAGTTTTACAAACTCCAAACAGCACTCCAGCAAAATAAGCGGTAGGCATATACGGACTAGAAGCATGAGCTTTATTTTTTATTTTATTTGTGTTACTCTGCAAGACAAATAAACCGACGCCTACTATAGCTCCTATTGCTACTATTATGAGCAGTGTTTCTAAATGACCGAAACCTTTGTTATTTGTTTTTAGTTTTTTGGTACTTTTTATTTTCATATTTGTTCGTTTAAGGTTTTTTTATATTATGCTTATTGGATTACTATAATCTTATAAACTTATTAAATCAATAAGATATTTTTAAATAGAATATTTTTAAAATAAAAATATCCGCATTATGCGGATATAAGTTTTTGCTCAAGATAAATATATTAATAAGAAACTTCAGACAACTATTCGTTAATTACTTTATGACCTTCAATATATTCACGAATTCTAAGTGCTACGGTAGCGCCCTCGCCAGTCGCACTAGCTATCTGCATAGTAGCGCCGTGCCTGACATCTCCTGCTGCAAAAACACCTTTTAGCTTGGTCATAAGATTGTCGTCAGTTTTAATAAATCCAATCTCATCAAGTTCAATGCCGCTATCTTTTAAGAACTGGGTATTGGGCATAAGTCCAACGAATACAAATACTCCATCAGTTGGAAAGTCTACTTTCTTGCCCATTAGTTTATCTGTCCCAATTACTTTAACGACCTTATTATCTTCTCCGACTATTTCATCGGTTGTGGTATTTAAATGCACAGTAATCTTACCAGCATGCTTCTTTAATTCCTCTTGGAGAACATCTGATGCCCTGAAATGATCCCCACGAACAAGTAGGTCAATATGAGACGCAAAACGAGTTAGGAAAACTGCTTCCTGAACTGCTGAGTTGCCACCACCAACAACAACTAGACGCTTATCTCTATAAAAAGCACCGTCACAAGTTGCACAGTAATGGACTCCTCGGGCAAAGAATTCTTTTTCTCCTGGGACTCCTACTTTTTTGTAATCAGAGCCTGTTGCAATAAGAAGAGCCTTGGCAGTTACATCACCACTAGTAGTCTCTAGTTTCACTGAGCTTTTGCCAGCATCAATCTTAGTTACCTCACCAAGTTCAATAACTGCTCCAAAACGTTCGGCTTGCTTTCTCATCTGATCGGCTAATACCAGTCCATCAACACCATCGGCAAAACCAGGATAATTATCTATGTGGTCAGTAACGGCAGCTAAACCACCTATTGCACCCCTTTCAAAAAGTAGTGTTTCAATATCCTCACGAGTAGTATATATAGCGGCAGTTAGGGCTGTTGGACCGGCGCCAATAATAATAACTTCATGTTCTTTTTTAATAGCCATTTAGCTTACCGCAGGTACCAATCGACTCAAATTAAATCCAACAATAACTTCTTTAGAATCATCGTCTTTCGTAACGACAGTAACGGGTACTGTTAAAACACCACTAAGACTTTGAGCTTCCTCTTGTCTCTCGGGGTAAGTGTCTAAATTAACCTCTTCATAGCCAAAGCCTTTATTTGCTAAATACTTTTTCACCATTACACAATATGCGCAGGTGTTGGTAGTGAAGATTGTTATATTTTTGACCATTTTGTTGTCCTTTTATTTAATTTTTAACCTCAGTATTTAAATTATATATAGTGGTTAGTGATTTAGCAATAGCGCTATATATTGTGTTTTTTACAAGATTTTAATTAGAAACTTTGATAAGAGTAACGTCAAAAACTAAGTCAGCATTTGCTGGAATTCCGGAATTAGGTGGAGGGTTAGCTCCATAGGCTTGAGCCGCTGGAATTAGTAGTCTTCGCACTCCTCCTTCTTTCATTCCAGGTATTCCATCTTTCCATCCTTGAATTACTTGATTTAAAGATAATGGAGCAGGTTGTCCGGAATCTAATGAACTTTGGAAGATAATACCGGTAGCTGCAACTGCCCCAGTATAATTGACAGTTACGTTTGAACCGGGTGATGCTGCAGAACCTGTCCCTACTGTTGTATCAATTTTTTCTAATTTAGTTATTGAACTAGTTGGTGTAAAACCGGCAAGTTGTGTGCCTTGTAGTTTATTTCCATTCACTTTACTCTCCTGACTTTTAGTTGGTTTACTTGGTGATTTTGTTGGGGTGGTGGCAGTATTAGTAGCATTAGCATTAGCATTACTTTGCTGATGCACTTGCCATAATATTAAAAAAGTCACTCCAAAGCTAGTAACAAAAAATAAGGCTGCTAAAGTTAAGGCAAATATTCTATGAGATAGTTTAGTTGTTGATGGCATTGTTAGTCTCCAGTTCTTCATTAGTTTCGTGGTCTGCGGACGATGTAAATGTGATTGGTTTTTCAGGAAAACCATGTTCTAAGTCATGAATAAGTAAAGTTTTGAGTTCTTTACTTAAGAATGGAACTTTTCGTAGCTTATCTATATCTAGCCACTTTGGCTCATATAGGTTTTTACCCATATTATGAATCTTTGCCTCATCTGAATCTGGAGCTAGTACAGGCTCACCAGATACATAATTTGCTTTATATATGTATTGTGTACCATATGGTTTACCGGCCTCTTCAATATAGATAAGTTTAGGATCAGAAAACATAAGACCGGTCTCTTCTCTAACTTCTCTATAAAGAGCATCAGTTGGAGTTTCCCCTTGATCAACACCACCACCAATAAGAGCATAATATTCGGTGCCGAATTTATTTCTATGCATAACCATTAACTGATTATCTCTAACCATGACTAATCTAGCTGCTATCCTCATTAAAGTCTATTATATATGAGCGGCTCAGCTATGGCTATAGTACTTTTATTATTAAATCTTGTTTTTGCTTCTTTTTGCGAGAACACCACCAGCTACAACTGCAGCTAAACCAAAACCTGCAATTTGAAGAATATCTGCTCCAGTAAAAGGAAGAGTTGGTTGATTTGGAGATTTAGTAGGCTGTATTTCAACAGTAGAAGGAGTAACTGTTGCTTCGGGTGTTGTTGATGGAGGCGTACAGCCTACGTAACAATCCTGATTATTAGCAGATATAGTATCGGTAGTAACATAAAAATTTGCACTATTACTTGGGCTAATATTAGCGTTAAAAGATGACATATAAACTCCTTTAAATTATAAATACAATTATATCATTTTTTATGATATTTAGCAACTTTTATGTAGTTTATATTCTCTCGACACCTAAGCTATTTTGAACTGATTCCGTAACTACGCTCAGTAATTCGTTGATTCTATCGGTTGTTAAAGTTTTATTATATGAATTGATTATAAGTCTTAGTGTTATCTGTTTATGATCAAGGTCTTCATCTTTTTGGAAAATATCGACTAGATTGAGACTAAAATAAGTATCTTTGGGCTTATTTTCTTCAATTTGCAACTTAATCGCATCAAATAAAGTTATATATTTAATTGAGTTATCGACTTTAAGACAAATGTCCTGATTAATTTTTGGAAATTTTGGTAATGGTATGTAGTTCGAAGTCGCGACATCTTCTTTGAATAATCTCATATCGACTTCAAAACCTGAGCAATAATTGGGCAGTTTAAAGGCTTTTTTTACGCTATTTTTAAATTCTCCGACCACTCCCATGAATTCGTTATCAACAAGCGATAAAACTGCCGCACTTCTATCTGGATCATATGCAGAGATAAGCTGATGTATTCTTGTATGATTATTAATATTATTTAAAACATCCCTCAAGGGAACTATTTTTACTTCTAAATGATTTCTATCTATTAAATAGCTTAAGTAATTCTTAGCGAAATAGTATGGTGCACCCTGATATTTTCTTTTTGCAGTTTTGTTATCAGCTGCAAAAATAAAAGCAATTGATCTATGCTCAACCGGCAGTCTATCATCATCCAAATCTACCAAGTTATGACTTTTACCAATTTCATAAATAGCAAATTCATTATCTTCAATAATTCCCTGGTTAGCTCGAATATTCAAATTAACTATATCTAATAAACTTGGAGTTAGGCTTAGTCTGTAATATTGGAGATCAGGACTTAGTGCATTGGCTATTTCGATTGCGAATTGAGTATTTTGATTTACCTTTTCGAATAAATGAACATGGATGAAGGTGCTCGATAATATTTCATTCGCACCAGCCCCAGATAATGACTCACGAATCGAAGCATTAAGTCCAAAATTTAAATTCTTTTGGGTTGGATTAATTTTCCGAAGCGGTAGCTCCTGGGGTAATTTATAATATCCGTTTAATCGGCCAATTTCTTCTACTAAATCTTCTTTAATCTCAATATCAGTTCTCCAGAAAGGTTCGCTTACACGGAGTTCTCTATCAAGCTCATTGACTATTATCTCTACATTGGAAAGTATTCTTGCCATGTCTTTAATACTTAAATTTGTGCCAAGTCGTTTGTTAACAAATTCTGGAGTTATTGAAATAACACTATTTTCTTTTACGATTTTGGAATTATCGACAATCTGACTATATTGATGACTATGGGAAATATCTTTGATTAATTTAATGGCTCTAATTGTTATAGCCATGTTCTGACGTGGGCTTTGGCCTTTGGTGAACCTTGTTACTGCATCGCTGAATATTCCATGCTCCATTGCAGTTTTTCTAATTGTATACATATCAAATGTTGCACATTCTAAAATTATGTTCTTTGTTGTTTCATCAACTTCTGTATTTAAACCACCCATAACTCCGGCAAGACCTATGACTTGTTTATCTGTAGCAATCACAATATCAGATTTGTTAAGCTTAATTTCCTTTTCATTAAGAAGTGTTAATTTTTCATCTTCGTTAGCTAAGCGAACCTCAAGTACTGGAGAACTTTCGTTATTACTTAAAGACTTAACCTTATCATAATCATATGCATGTAGTGGTTGACCAGTTAAAGCCATCATATAATTAGTAGCATCAACTATATTATTTATGGGTCGAATGCCGACTCTACTCAAAAAGCTTTGTATGAGTGTTGGACTACGCTTGATTTGAACATCACCTATGATAACTGAGATAAATCTTGGCACTAATTCTTGGATCTTATTATCAACCGCAATAGTGTATTTATTTTCTTTAGGTAGTGGAATATCTAGAATTTCTTTATACCACTCCGGTGACTTAAAAACCCTATTCTCGATACCACTTATTTCCCTAGCAATTCCTAAAATTCCAAAACAATCAGGACGGTGAGTAAACATTTTATTTTCAAGTTCAATAATATAATCATCCAACTTATAGGCTTGGATGAATGTTGTACCAGGCTCAACTTTAAAATCAACTTCTAATAAGCCTTCATGACTATCTGAAAAAGCTAGTTCCTTCGGGCTTGCTAACATACCATGACTAATCTTCCCTCTTAGTTCGCGAGATTCTAATACAAATTGTTCTTTATCATAAGATGCAGGGACAATTGCTTTTGGCGGAATCCAAACCGCGAGCATATCAGCTTTAACATTAGGTGCTCCACAGACAACCTGAATAAATCCATTTTCATCTCTAGCAACATCTTTCAAATTACCACCGTCATCAATCTTACAGACGCTTAACTTATCGGCACGATCATGCTTGATACACTCAACTACTTTGACTATTAAGGATCCCTTATATTTATCACCCAAATACTCAATACTCTCAATTGCTCCAAGCTGAGAACTTATTCGCTCCATAAGTTCAGTAGGCTGCATATCTACATCAGTGAAATCTTTAATCCAATTAAGGCTTACTTTCATGAAAATTGCCTCAAAAATTCTAATTTACCAGCCATAAAGTGTCTAATATCTTCAATTCCGTGTTTCATCATTACTAATCTGTCGACTCCAAAGCCCCATGCAAAACCAGTATAGATATCTGATTCAATACCCGCCATCTTAAGAACTTTAGGATGAATCATACCGCAACCACCAAGCTCTATCCAACCAGAATAACTACATACGTTACAACCCTGCTTCTGGCAGAAAGGGCATGATAAAACAAACTCAAAACTAGGTTCTGTGAATGGAAAATAGAATGGTTGAAGAATAATCTCCATGTCTTGTTTATAATATTCTTCTAAGAATGTCTTGAAAGTTGAAATAAGATTACCAGTATTAATGCCCTTATCTACATATATACCTTCTATTTGATAAAAAGTATGGCCATGTCTAGCATCAACATCTTCATTGCGAAAGACCCGACCCGGAAGAACGGTTGCAATAGGTAGGTTACTATCAAGTAATTTTTTACCTTCAATTAATACTCTATTTTGCATAGTTGAAGTATGGGCAGGAGCAATTAATCCTTCAGTAGTCATAAATGTATCATAATCATCTCTAGCCGGATGACCTTTGGGAAAGTTCAAGCTTTCAAACATATGAAAATCATCATCTATTTGGCGAGATTCTAATGAGCTAAATCCCATCCTATAAAAAATATCTAGGATGTTGTCCATCTCAGTCATTAAGGGATGCCTACTGCCATTAGAGCTAGAAAGTAACTTTGGGTGTTTTTCAGAACTGACATTAATGTCAACTGGCGCAGTAACGTCAATTGGATCAAGAACAGTTAATTCATCTTCCTGATTATCTATCATATTAAGTAATTCAGTCTTGAGTTGATTAATTTCTTGTCCAAATTCTGCTCTATCCTTTGAGTCCATTTCTTTTAAATGGGCAAATAATTTACCAAGCTCCGGTGACCTTAAAATAGTCTTACCTTGATGTTTGATTATTTCTGGATCTGTAAGCCTAGAAGCGACTTCTTGAATTTGAGGAAATTTATAATTCATAATGTTATTACTTAGTATATCAGTAAAAGAATTAGCTAAAAATTTTTTCGCTATAAAAAAGTATAATTATTAAGCTATAATATAAATAAGTAATGAATAAAAATAAAAATACAGCCAATCAATTGATTGCGGAAGCTACTGAAATTCTTAAAAGTAATAGAAAGAATAGCTATACCGAGCCTTCAAAACTGCTATATCCTCATCAGTGGTTATGGGATAGCTGTTTTATAGCCATGGGTCTCCGACATATTGATACAGATAGAGCACAAGAAGAAATAATGAGTCTTTTTAGGGGCCAATGGAAAAATGGCATGATGCCTAATATAGTGTTTGGTGAATCAGGTAAAAAACTCCAACCACAAAGAATGTGGCAATCCCAAGTTAGTCCCTATTCTCCTGATGATGTTTTCACGAGTGGCATAACTCAGCCACCACTTGTTGCAGAAGCGGTATATAAGATTGGTGAAAAATTAGATCCCAAAGAAAAATTAATCTGGTTTCGATCTAATATTAAAGAACTTATTCAATATCATGAGTGGATTTATAATGATCGAGACCCTCATCAAGAAGGACTAGCCTTACTTTTACATCCGTGGGAATCAGGTATGGACAATACTCCGCCATGGATGAAAGAGCTTCATGATGGACTAACGCCAAAATGGATAGAATTCGCCCATAAACTACATTTAGATTACTTCTATGGCTTCCTCAGATTAGATACTAAATTTGTTCACTTAAATGAGAGGCTATCTAATGTCGATGCCATGTCTTTATTTGATGCACAAAGAAAATTAAGAAGAAAACATTACGATACCAAAAAAATACTTGGACACAACTCATTTGCAATTGAGGATCTGACTTTTAATTGCATATTGATTAAAGCTAATAATTACCTCAAAAAAATAGCAAAATCTATAGATCAGAAGATACCGAAAGAGTTAGCATTGTCTATGGATATGAGTATTAAATCATTAGATAAATTATGGGATGAAGAAACTAGCGAATATTATTCAAGAAAATTTGAAACACATGAACTATTAAAAATATCTACAATTGCATCTCTAATGCCTCTATATAGTGGAGTTATAGATCGAGAAAGAGCTAGTCATCTTGTTAAAACAATGGAAGACCATAACAAATTTTCAACACCTTTCCCTATTCCGACTGTCCCAGTAAATTCCGATTGGTTCAATCCTGACTCATACTGGCAAGGTCCAACCTGGATCAATATGAATTGGATGATCATTGAAGGACTCAAAAACTATGGCTTTAAAGAGCACGCAGATGTTCTTACTAAAAAAACTATTGAATTGGTAGAACATGGTGGATTCTCTGAATATTTTAATCCAATTACAGGGGATCCACTTGGTATCCATGATTTTTCTTGGTCAGCTGCTTTGATAATAGATTTACTGAAGAATTAATCTTCTTCTAGCGTCGGTTTATCTAGGAAAAGTGGATCTATTACTTTTTCGCCACCACTAATTTTAACCACATCCTTATCTATTTTGCCTAGTTCATGATGAGCTTTATTATAATGATTGACGGTAGTTTTAAGGCTATTACCTAGACTTTGCATAAAAGACTCATATGAAACTAAATGTCTACCTAGTTGACCAACTCTTTCTTGTATTTCCTTGGCTTGCTCTTCTATCTCAAGGCCCCTGAGACCTTGAAGTACTGTTTGTAGATATGCCATAAATGTCGTTGGACTGACTATGATGACATTCTTTTTGCGAAATGCATATTCTATTAAATCACTAGCATTACTTCCAGCTGTACCAATCTTATTAATTAATAAATCGTAGTAGATTGCTTCGCTCGGAATAAACATAAATGCATAATCCATTGTTCCCTCACTAGGTCTAATATACTTAGCTGTTTCGTCGATTCTTTTCTTTAGATCTGCCCGAAAAGAAGCGCTATGTGCATTCTTTGAATCTTTATCTTTTTCTTCAATAAGACGATTATAGTTCTCCAAGCTAAATTTACTGTCGACTGGCAATAATTTACCTTTATCAAGAACCACAACAGCATCGACTATATCTCCATCCTTAAACTTATACTGGAGCTTAAAGCCACCGGGAGGCAATACATTTTCAAGTACTGAGGATAGATAGTATTCTCCAAGTACACCACGTTGTTTTGGGTTCTGAAGTACATTCTGTAACGTCTTAAGCTCATCCGCTACGCCAACTACTCTCTTATTTGTCTCATCTAAACGAGTAAGTCGTTCTGTTACATCAGCTATTAATTTGGAGCTTTCGGAGAATTGCTTTTGAATAGAAGTTCTCATAAGCTCATGGTTCTTATCGAAACGATCAGATAATTGATTCTCTAAGCCTTCTTTTAGCTTAATAACATTTTCACTTAAACTATCTATGTCTCTTTTTAACATTACAGATGCACCAGAATCATTGCTGTTCTTGGATTTAAAGAAAATATATCCAATTAAGCAAAAACACATACCCCCGAGAAAAAATACCGCTATATTCATAAGTACATTATATCAGTTAAATCAAAAAAGACCCGAGCTTTCTGCTCGGATCTGATTTTTTTTGAGGAAGCCTCACACTCCCTACTAATAGCTTATGCTTCAAAAAGAAATTGTCAATATATAAAATTAAAATCAGCAAGTCTTAAGTATTGATTGTTAGATTAATACTTAAGTGATTAAATTAAAGTTAATAAACGGGGCAAATGAGTGAGTAGAATTTTAATATTAGGTGGAGATGGTTTTTGCGGATGGCCAACATCCCTTCATCTTGCCGATCAAGGACATAAGGTTACGATTGTCGATAACTTTATAAGGCGAAAAACTGACAAAGAACTTGGAGTTGAATCACTTACTCCGATTCAATCACTAAAAGTCAGATTAGACACATGGGAAAAGGTCGCCGGTAAAGACAAAAAGATAGATTTTATTGAACTAGATCTTGCAAAACAATATGATGAGCTGGTTGATCTACTAAAAAGCTCTAAACCAGATGTAATAGTTCATTTCGCAGAACAACGTTCAGCTCCCTATTCTATGAAGTCTTCAAAAACTAAAAGATTTACAGTAGATAATAACGTGAATGCAACCCATAACTTATTATCGGCTATTGTCGATTCTGGCACTGATCCACATGTTGTTCATCTTGGTACAATGGGTGTCTATGGGTATGGCTGGACAGGAACCGCCCCGATTCCTGAAGGATATCTAAATGTGAAGATAGATACACCAGACGGAGAAATAACTAGAGAAATTCTTCATCCAGCTAATGCAGGCTCCGTTTATCATATGACAAAAACTCTTGATCAGCTGATGTTTGCTTTTTATGCCAAGAATGATGACATTAGAATAACTGATCTTCATCAAGGTGTCGTCTGGGGAACTCAGACCAAGCAAACAGCAATGGATGAAAAACTTATTAACCGTTTTGACTATGATGGTGATTACGGCACAGTATTAAATAGATTTATAATGCAGGCTGCAATTGGATACCCATTAACTGTTCATGGAACTGGAGGACAAACAAGAGCCTTTATTCACATAAGAGATTCAGTTAAGTGTATAGAGATTGCGATCAATAATCCTCCGAAAAAAGATACAAAAAGACCTGTTATATTCAATCAGGTTACCGAAAGTCACCGAGTTATAGATCTTGCAAAATTAATCTCTAAGCTGACTGGTGCGAAAATAGATTTCCAAGAAAATCCAAGACTTGAAGCAGAATCAAATGAACTTGTAGTTGAAAACAAACAATTCCTTAAGCTTGGACTAAAGCCGACAACACTATCTAAAGGCTTACTGGAAGAAGTAAAAGATATCGCAAAAAAATATTCAGATAGAGTCGATACATCTAAAATAAAAGCCACTTCTAAATGGAAAAAATAACAATAAATACTAGAGAATATACTAATTAACTTATTTTCGGTATAATATCATCTGTTATTGGGAATTGGCCAAGCGGTAAGGCACTGGGTTCTGGTCCCAGGATCGGGGGTTCGAATCCCTCATTCCCAGCCATAAGTCTTCGATTAAAATTTTTGGCTACGAACACCTCGTTTATCCCTGTAATTTTCGAAACATCCGGGGTTCCAAAAACAATATCTTAATATGTGGGTGGATTGTTGAACATTACGCCAAAATACTTGGCCTGGAGTATCGGATTACTCTGATGAAGTAGTAGTTCTTCAAGGTGTGCCACAAATTCCAAACATCAGTATTTGTTGGAGTCGGATTCTGTGGTGTAGGAATTATTGCTTGATAATTTACACTTGGCTCATTGTATAAATCAAAGAATACTTTTGGA
>CAIUOC010000026.1 GCA_903900685.1 uncultured Candidatus Saccharibacteria bacterium
ACCATATTTTGCTTGTTGATCATTGGTATATTATATCATTAAATTAAGTTATTTTCAAGTCTAATGATGGGCTTTTTGGACTCTTATGTACTCTAAGACAATTATGCCTATAATAGCCGCTAGCATAATTATTAGTAGCGGTATTAATCCTTTCTGGTTTTTCTTGAGACTTTTCATAATGTATTCATATTAATAGGCTTATGACTACTGCTTATATACTAACAGGATTAATAAATTAATTGAATAAACTAGTTTTTGCGGAAATCTTCTAGAATAGATTTTTGTCTTCTGCTAAGTTTAGTTGGAGTATCAACAATGATTGTCACGATATGTGATCCTCTGCCGTGTCCATTTATATTAGGTACACCGTGAGCAGATAGTCTAAAATCGGTACCACTTTGAGTGCCAGCTGGAATTTTCATACTTACTGGTCCATCGACTGTTTCAACTTCAATAACAACACTAAGTGCTGCGTCAGCCATAGAAACATGTTCCTTGCTGAGAATTAAATCGCCTTCTCTTGTGAATTTTTTGTCTGGTTTAACTCTAATGTTGACATATAAGTCACCCTTTTCTCCATTGTATATAGCCTCTCCGTGCCCTCTAAGACGTATTGTGGCTCCATCATCAATACCTGCCGGTATTTTCAACTTAATAGCCTGAGAACGTCTCATAGTACCCTTTCCTTTACAGACACTACATATCTTTTCGGGTATTTTACCGCTACCGTCACACTTACTACAAAGCATCGCCTGTTGAATATTGCCAAATATTGTTCTAGTCGATGTAACAACTTGACCGCTACCATTACAAGTATCACATTTTTTGAGCTCATATCCTGGCTCGCAGCGACTGCCTTTACAATGCTCGCAATTATCTTCAATATTGAGATTAAGCTCTGTTTCAGTTCCAAAAATTGCTTTCTCAAAATTTATTTCTACAGCAGTTTCAAGGTCGTTGCCCCTACTAGGCCCACGGCTCTGTTGTTGCCCACTACGTCCACCACCGAAGAAACTCTCGAAGATATCTCCAAGACCCAAGTCTCCAAAATCGAAGTTAGCTCCTTGTGCACCACCTCCAAATCCAGAAAAAGGATTACCGTCACTAGCAGCACTCGATCCGACACCGGCATGACCAAACTGATCATACCTTTGACGTTTCGAGTCATCTTTTAAAACTTCATAAGCTTCGTTAAGCTCTTTGAATTTTTCTTCATCACCTCCTCGATCAGGATGATGCTCTATGGCTTTACGTCGAAAACTCTTTTTAAGCTCATCTGCGCTGGCGTTTTTACCAACGCCGAGGACTTCGTAATAATCTCGTTTTGCCATTCGTGTCCTAAAAAATATTAATTAACTTATTTATCTTCTTTTTTCTTTTTCTTATCGTCTTCTTCAACAACTTCACCTTCTACAGGTTCATCTTTTTTATCTTTTTCAGGATTATCTGTCTTATCTTCGCTAGACTGTTCATACATTTTAGCACCGATTGGCATTATTTTATCGTTCAATGCCTTAAGCGCATCCTTAATTTTATCCTGACTAGCCTCTTTGTCGTCGCTAACTTTTTTAGCTTCTTCCAAGGCTTCATCGATAACTTTCTTATCTTCATCGTTAATCTTGTCTGCATTGTCTGACTTCATTTTTTCAGCTGAGTAAATTGCATTCTCTAGCTGATTTCGGTCTTCAATAGCTTCTCGCTTTTTCTTATCTTCATCAGCATGCTCTTCAGCTTCTTTGGCCATCTTTTCAACTTCAGTCTTATCTAGGTTGCCACTTCCTTGAATAGTAATGCTCTGTTCTTTTCCAGTACCCTTATCCTTAGCAGTAACATTTAAGATACCATTGGCATCAATATTAAATGTAACTTCAATTTGAGGAACTCCTCTTGGAGCTGATGGAATACCATCAAGCACAAATCTACCAAGAGACTTATTATCTGCAGCCATTCCTCTCTCACCTTGAAGAACGTGGACTTCAACAGATGCTTGATTGTCAGCAGCTGTTGAGAATACTTCGCTCTTTGATGAAGGAATTGTAGTATTGCGTTCAATTAGTTTAGTCATAACACTACCCATAGTTTCAATACCAAGAGATAATGGAGTAACGTCTAGAAGTAGTACGTCTTTGACATCTCCCTGAAGCACACCAGCTTGAATTGCAGCACCAATTGCTACTACTTCATCTGGATTAACGCCCTTCATAGCTTCTCGGCCAAAGATCTTTTTAACCTTTTCTTGAACAGCTGGCATTCTAGTCATTCCACCAACCAAAACAACTGCTTGGATGTCGCTAGCCTTAAGACCAGCATCTTTAAGAGCCTTTTCACAAGGATCTGCAGTCTTATCTATTAGATCAGCTACAAGTGATTCAAGCTTAGCTCTAGTTAGTTTATGTTCGAAGTGCTTAGGTCCATCGGCATCAGCAGTTAAGAAAGGTAGATTAATATCTATTTCGTTAGTAGTAGAAAGTTCAATCTTAGCTTTTTCTGCTTCATCTCTTAGTCTTTGCATCGCAGCCTTGTCTGAAGTTATATCTACGCCATTTTCTTTTTTGAACTGCTCGGCTAGGTAGTTAAGAATAACACGGTCAAAGTCAGCTCCACCTAGGTGAGTGTCACCATTGGTAGACTTTACTTCAAAAACTCCATCACCTAGTTCTAGGATTGATACATCGAAAGTACCACCACCAAGGTCGTATACGGCTATCTTTTCATCTGATTTAGAGTTCTTGTCCAGTCCGTAAGCAAGAGCAGCTGCAGTTGGTTCATTAATGATTCTTTTTACTTCAAGTCCAGCAATCTTACCGGCATCTTTAGTAGCTTGTCTTTGAGAGTCATCAAAGTAGGCAGGAACAGTAATAACTGCTTCTGTTACTTTGTCACCTAGGAAACTTTCAGCATCAGCTTTAAGTTTAGATAGGATCATAGCACTAATTTCTTCTGAGCTATATTCCTTGTCTCCCATTTTAACTTTTGCACTTTGTCCGCTTTTTACAATTTCGTAGCCCATGAGCTTAAGATCTCTTTGGACTTCCTTATCTTCGAATCTACGTCCAATTAATCTTTTTACTTCATAAATAGTATTGCTTGAGTTAGTGACCTGTTGGCGACGTGCAACTTGTCCGACAAGTCTTTCCTTGTTCTTGTTTACTGCAACTACAGAAGGAGTAGTTCTTGCACCTTCTGAGTTAGCTATAATTTCACTTTTACCAGCTTGCATTACTGCCATTGCTGAGTTTGTTGTTCCTAAATCGATTCCTATAATTTTTGACATATTATTTCTCCATTCTTACTTTTACCATTGCATGTCTCAAAACTTGATCACCTAATGCATAACCCGCTTGAAGTTCTTCGCTAATTACTTCTCGCTTACCTTCGCCTTCTTCCATAGAAACGGCTTCGTGGTATTTAGGGTCAAAGATTTCTCCGACAGTTTTTATACGCTCACAACCAACATCCTTAAGTACTTTCTCAAACTGCTTAACGATTCCTTCTATACCTTTGATATAGTCGTTATCCTTAAGATCAGCTGGAACGTGCTTTAGCGACCTTTCAAAATTATCAGTTACGGGCAAAAACTGTTGGACAATTGATCCACTTACAACTGCTCTAAAATTCTTCATCTGCTCTTCTTGCTGACGTCTAATATTAATAGTGTCAGCTCGTTCGCGCTGAAGGGCTAATGTTAGCTCTTCAATTCTTGGATCAGGAGTTACTTCCTGTACTTTTTTAACTTTTGGGGTGGGATTATTTTTACTCATATAGTGCTCCTTCTAATGCTTCTCCTGTTTTTTGTACATATTCCATCACTTCTCTATAGCTCTGCCTTGTTGGACCAAGGACACCAATATAGCTATTTCCAGAAAATGGACTGTTAAAGCGACTAATAATTAATGAACAACCGGCGCTTCGGCCGATTGGATTTTCCGTACCAATATATACACTGAGTGGTTCGTTTGGTGCAGCTTCTCTAAGCCAAGGCTCAAGATTGTCCAGAAGCCTCGCAACCTCCTGGACCTGAGACTTTTGTATAAATTCAGGCTGGCCAAATAAATTAGACAATCCACTCATATACATTTGGTCACCAATTGTAGCGAGTCCTAGATTACTAGTTAACTCAACTAATGTATCAACGGCATTTCTAATAACTCTTTCGGGAATACCGCCACCATTTACTCTGGCAGTAATTGCCCGATGAGCTCCGCGAGAATCTGGCAGCTGTTTGATTGTACTTATTGAATTAACGTAATGACGATAACCACGATCAGTCGGTATTCTTCCTGCACTAGTGTGAGGCTGACTAATTAGGCCCAATCGTTCAAGTTCAACCATTTCCGATCTAATCGTGGCTGGACTAACATTGAATAGTTTCGAAAGCAAACTACTGCCAACAGGAGAAGCAACTTCTGCATACTGCTCAATAATTGCCGATAAAATCTTATTCTGTCTATCTGTCATATAAACAATATACCTAATTAGCACTCATGAGTCAAGAGTGCTAATTATTTTTATTTAAGTAATTTTTCGTGTCTATAAGTAACTCTTTGATAAGAGTATAAGCTTCATTATTTATAGAATTAATAGGTTCTTTGGATTTAGATATATTACGTATTATAGCTGCTGACTTTTGGACATCTTTACTTATTACGAAATTAAAATACTTCTCTTCTAATCCCGCATTAAAAATATTAACAGCTGTTGTAAGTCTACGTCTTATTTCCTCTTTAGACATTTCACCACGTTCTCTTAATCTTTTTAGCCATTCATTAAAACTGGGAGGCAATAACATGATAATTTTTACATCCGGTTTATGCTTAATTATAGCTTCAACACCGCCAATATCTACATCCGTGATAGCTATTTTAGAGTCATCAATAGTCTTACTTAGTTCTTTAATACTAATACCTGAAACCTGTTGTTCATGGATTAATTCAGCTTCTAAATAATCGCCATGTTTTAGTCCTGTAAGAAATTGATCTTCGTTCTTAAACCAATATTCAGTTCCGTTAACTTCTAAAACTCCATTGTTTATTCTCGGTGTACGTGTTGTATCGGTAACAATAAAACTAAAGTCGCCTTCTTTCACTAGTTCACGGATGACAGTATTACGACCAGCTGAGCTTGGCGCAACTAATAAAGTTAATTGTACTTGCTTAAGAATATCCAGCGATTCAGTCGATGGGCTGTAATCGCTAATTAAATGTTTAAATTCTTTAATATTATCTAGCTTGTTCATGTAGGGGTAAATCAACTATACTAAAAGTATATGAAAAAAGCACCAAATTTTAAACTTCAGGATCAAAATGGCGAGTATAAATCTCTTAAAGATTACTCTGGAAAATGGATTGTATTGTATTTCTACCCTAAAGACAATACTCCGGGATGTACAAAAGAGGCCTGCAATTTCAGAGATGCTAGAGAGCAGATAGAGCTAATGACTGGAGCCGTAGTTATTGGCATCTCAAAAGACTCTGTTACCTCACATAAAAAATTTGCTGATAAGCACAAATTAAACTTTAGCTTACTGAGTGACCCAGAGCACGTGACAACATCCGCCTATGGTGCATGGGGGCCAAGAAAATTTTTAGGCCGAGAATTTTTCGGAACTCATAGGAATACCTATTTAATAGATAAAACTGGAAATATTGTAAAAGAGTATTTGGGCGTTAATCCAACTACTCATGCAGTGCAGCTAATAAACGACCTTAAAGAACTTGATAAAAAATAGACTATTCTTCTCGTTTTAGCATTACAGTAAAAGCTTCAGATGGGATGTCGACTTTACCAAATCGCTTCATCCTTTCTTTACCTTTCTTCTGTTTTGTTAGAAGCTTCTTCTTTCTAGATACGTCTCCACCATACAAGGATCCCGTTACGTCTTTTCTAAATGCACTAATATCTTCTCTAGCTATAAATTTTCCACCAATTCCCGCCTGAAGGCTAACTTGAAATTGTTGCCGAGGTATTACATCTTTTAATTTTTCAGTTACGACTCTACCAATAGCTACACTTTCACTCCTGTGAACAATAATAGCTAGTGCATCTACCTTATCTCCTGCAATATAGAAATCTACCCTGACAAGATCCTCAGCTCTATAGTTACTAATATCATAGTTAAATGATCCATAGCCACTAGTAAGACTTTTTAGCTGATCATAAAAATCTGTTAAAAGATTTGCTAGTGGAGCATCAAAATTAATTATCGCAAGATCGGCATCCACATAACTTATATTTTTCTGTAGTCCACGTCTTTGAACTATTAGCTGCAGTATTGGGCCCAAATAGTCTTTAGGTAGGACTATCTCGCCATTAACCCAAGGTTCCTTAATCTCGAGAACTGTACTAACATCTGGAAGTTCTGAAGCAGACTTTATAACTATTTTCTCGCCACTAGTAAGCTCAACCCTATAATCTGTTGATGGGTTTGTGATAATTAGATCAAGATCGTATTCGCGCTCCAGCCTTTGCTTGACTATATCCATATGAAGAAGACCTAAGAAACCGATTCTAAACCCATGTCCTAGAACTGAAGAATTTTCTGGCTCAAACTGCAAGGCTGAATCGCTCAGACTTAGTCTATCTATGGCGTCTTTTAGGGTCTTATAGTATTCGTTGGTGCTAGGGAAAAATCCAGCATAAACAAAAGGCATAACATCCTTATATCCGGGCAGAGAAATTTCAGCAGGACCTGACTGTAGTGTTACAGTATCTCCGACTCTGGCTTCTCTTGTGCTTTTAAGGTTTGTGACTATATATCCAATTTCTCCACAAAGAAGTGCAGGTTGTGGACTCATTTCAGGTGTCAAACTGCCAACCTCTAGAGCTATACCGTTTGATCCTGTGGACATCATTTTAATATTACTTCCTTTTTTAATCTGACCGTCTACCACCCTAACATAAAGAATGACTCCTCGGTAGTCATCGTAATAGCTATCAAAAATTAAAGCAGTAGTGGGTTTTTCTGGTACACCAATTGGATGAGGAACTTTTTCTATAATACTTTCAAGAACTGTATCGACGCCAACACCTGTTTTAGCGCTAACTAGTAATATGTCTTCTTTTTTACAGCCAAGAAGACCTATTACTTCGCGGGTTACTTTGTCAACGTCAGCGGCAGGAAGATCGATCTTATTAAGAACAGGAATAATTTCAAGATCAGCCGCCATAGCAAGGTAAACATTAGCCAAAGTTTGAGCCTGAATGCCCTGTGATGCATCGACTACAAGAATTGCCCCTTCACAGGCATTAAGACTTCTAGATACTTCATAACTAAAGTCTACGTGCCCTGGAGTATCTATAAGATTTAGTTCATAGCCTTTATACTTCATTCTCACTGGTGCAAGCTTAATAGTAATCCCTCGCTCACGCTCAAGATCCATTTTGTCCAAGTGCTGGCTTTTCATATTACGTATCTCAACCGTACCAGTCTGCTCGAGAAGACGATCAGCAAGAGTACTCTTACCGTGGTCGATGTGAGCAATAATACAAAAGTTTCTAATGTGTGACAGATCCATTTGGGGCATTATACAAGGGGTTGGGCTAGTATTCCACCCTAAAAGGTTTTAAAATTAACTTTTTTAATTTTTTAACAACAATTCTTGCCTCTTCCAGGCCAAATAAATATGACATCCCAAGATGAACGCTAAAGACTATTGTAGCGATAATTAATAGCTTAGCGCCTAGTAAAAAGAAGCCTTTATCTAGTGCCCCAAGAGGCAAGAAGCTAAGTGTAACAACTCCAGCTATAACACTAAAACCAGTTACTGATATTATTTTTAAAATTCCTCCAAAGAAACCTCGGTTGAATAGTAGGTGATCTCGCTTAAACATAATGGTAGTTAAAATTAAGACTTCAACCAGGGCGACAATTGACGCTGCTATGGCAAGACCTGTGGCTCCATAATTTTGAGGCTTGGTTAGGTCCCATACCAAAAATACATTAAAAGAAATGGTAAAAATAGATACGAATAGTGGTGTTTTTGTATCATTTTGAGCATAAAACCAACGAGATATAAACTGATAGATTGTATTGAAAAATATAGCTAACGTTAAATAACCAAAGATTAAAGAAATCTCTGGTGCATTTCTTGAAAATATTAAACGAGCTAAATATCCTCTGGAAAAATAACAAACTACAATTACAGGCATTATAAGCCATATAATGACTCTTAAAATTCGAAGAAAATCTGAGCGAAACAAATCTGGTCTACCCTCAGCCAGTCTATTGGTTAGCCTTGGGAATGCAGCTGTTGAGATTGCAGTACCAATAAGAATTGTTGGTGCAGCTGAAAGAGTATATGCATTATTCCAATAGGAAACATAACCTTGTCCTATGCGAGTTGCGAAGTTAGTCTCTACAATGTTCTGTAGTTGATCCATTCCTTGATCAAGTCCTCTAGGTGGAAGGTTTCTTAATATTCTTCTAAAGTCCTTATTGCGCCACATAATTTTCGGACTCCACTTAAAGCCTGTTTTGGTAATTCCAAGTGCAACAATCATTAGTTGAATTGATGCTCCAGCAAAAGCTCCAATACCAAGGCCGACAATACCTATATTATTCTTGAATATGAAAATACTAAGAATAATACATAAGTTATAAAAAATTGGAGCTATTGCATAGAAGAAAAATCTACCAAAAGTTTGCTGAACACTAGCCAGTATCCCTGAAATTGTAAATAGAAGAGGGTTGAAAGATAAGAAACGCATAATTATCACTGCATCGTCAAGCTGTTGAGGAGGTAGTTTCGGTGCAACGATATGTTTAATAAGAGGGCGAGCGAAAACAAATATGATTACCCCTATAAAAGCCATTACTATCGCCAAAAGATTCATTAGGCTAGTTGAAAGTTCCCATATACCCTTTTTGTCGTCCCGATATAGATGCTCAGCTAGGATTGGCATAAAAGCCACACCAAGCGCACCAGCGGCAAGCGTAAAGTAGAAGAAGTCAGGGATATTGAAGGCAGCAAAATATGAGTCTGTAGAATGAAGACCAACTGCTGGGAAGTTGGCATTAACAAGTTTTGTTCGAAGAAAGCCTAGTAACTGGCTAATAAATGCTGAAGCAACTAAAAGTGCAGCGGCATTACCGAGTGTAAGTTTTTGAGTAAATCTTGTTTTGGGCTTTTCATTCATTGGCAAATCTTATACTACTTAGTATAAATCACTACTTAATTAGATAATAGAGAGGAAATTTAAAATATTAGGTATTATAACGAGATGATCCGTAGCCAGAGCTAATCACCTTTTTTTGTTCTGGGGAAAATACCCCAATCAGTGTCGGTATACCAAAGACAGAAATAATACCAATACCAATAAGACTCAAAAATTTCTTTCGGTCCATCGTCTGATTAAGAATTGGCTCTATTTTTATCATTTGGTTTTTTTAGATTTTTTATTTTGGAATTATCCACTTCTTAGCATAAGATTTAATACTTAGACTGTCAAGAAAAAAACTAGTTGGTCGTAGCTGAATATAGAATTTGGCCAGTATAAAGCCCGGTACTCAAAGAACTATTAACACAAACCCCATACCAAACATTGGTAGTAACGGCAGGATTAGCAGCCACAGAAGAGGTAACTATCGTAGTTGCAGGTACGTTATTGGCAACAGCGCCGGCAAACACAGTAGAAATTGGATATGCAGTATTACTTAAAGATGATGTTGGGCCAGATCCAAAACCGCCAACGCCATCAACCCTATAGCCCCATTGATTAATCCCTAAAGCTGTTGGACTTGAATAGGTTCCAGTTCCTGCAGTTATGTTTGAAGTGCCATTAGACAATGAGGTGGAGGTACTATTTGTTGAGAGAGTAAGAGTATAGCCTGTGGAGCTACCTGTTAAAACTGAGACAGAATCGTTATTAATAGAACAATCTCCGGTGCCGTCAGAAGGAGTAACGCCTACGCTAATGTTATTTGAGCTTGTTAAAGTAATGCCGCATGTATTATAGGTGCAAGTTCCATATTTACCAGTACCGTAAGGAAGAGCCATGGCAGTATAAATGGGAAGCATAACTAATATTGTTAATAATGTTATGGTAGCTAAAAAGAATCTAATGAATCTAGATTGGATAATTTTATACATCCTAATTACTAATTCCTTTTCTTATTGTGGTTCTGTCTTCTTCTTTTTCGGCTACCTAGACTGAATGCTATGTATGAAACAATAATTAGTGAGATAATTATCCCGGTGTATATTCTAACTGCTTTAGACATTACTAAAACATACTTAGTTCCAAGATACTGATTTTTTCCAAGGAAATTGACATTGCCAGAAACCTTGAACAAACCAAAAGAAGGCGACTTATTCCAAGGCAAAGATAAGTTCCGAACAGTTTGAGGTAATATAAATTTTTGACCATTTAGTAAATATTTAGTATTGCCGAATAGGTCACTCACCTTATATTGAAAATTAGCTCGAAAATATATTGAACCGCTGTTCTCAATTTTAATATTTGAAGTTAGCGGTGGACTTTGAAAGAAATTAGACTGCCATGTCTGCAATAATCCTTTTTTAACAACCTTGTCTCCAACTTGCATCAAAAATAACATACCAACTCTCTCGTTAATAGTCACTCCGATTAGAGCTTTTGGGTTATTTGTTTGCCCGAAAGCAACAGCATAGTATCCACCGTCCTGAGTGCCCGCAGGAACACTAAGTGTATAGTTAACTTTTTCTGTCTGTCCAGGTGTCACAGAGCCACTTTCTATAGAAAATTTGAACCAACTCGAAACATCGACCGCTCCGGGAATAGCTTTGTAATCGGGCGTATAATCCTGGCCCGTTACATTATATGGGGTTGCATAAACATTAAAACTGTACGTTCCATCGCCTTGGTTGATAATCAAAAATGAACCACTGACAGACTGGCCTGGATTTACCTTAATTTGAGATACCGCCGGAGAAATTGTAAGATCTTGGCTGGCAGCGAAAGCATGAAGAGGTTTAATGAAAATTACTAAAAATAAAGATAAACTTAATACAAAAAAATATTTAAAATAATTCCCTCTAACCATTAAAGGTATTATACATTAATTAATCTTAATATTAATATTAATATTAATTTGCGGTTGC
>CAIUOC010000027.1 GCA_903900685.1 uncultured Candidatus Saccharibacteria bacterium
AAACATTCTTCAAGACTAAAGATTACCGGAGGAGTTAACTGTACAGTGCCATCGCTGGAAGAGCTTCTCATATTAGTTAAGTGTTTAGCTTTACAAACATTCATTTCAATATCGTCATTTCTTTTATTAAGTCCGACTATTTGACCTGCAAATACTTTTTCACCAGGCTTAGTAAAACAAACACCACGTTCTTCTAGCATTTCAAGAGCATAGGGAGTAGTAGTTCCGTTCTCAAAGGCAACAATAACGCCATTTCTTAATTTTTGAAGGGCTGGTCCTATCGGTTCATATCCAATCATGAGACTATTCATGATAATAGTGCCTTTAGTATTGGTAGTTAATATGTTTCTAAGTCCAAGTAAGGCTCTTGTCGGTAATTCATATATTAACTTTGTTACGCCTTTAGGAGTAGCGAATTGTTCTTTTAGAGTTGCTCTACGGGCACCAAGTTCCATTTGTACAGCGCCAACAAACTCAGCTGGTACTTCAATGATCAGCTCTTCTATAGGCTCAACAGTCTTTCCATTTTCTTCCTTAGTTACAACCTGAGGCCTTCGAACTTCAAATTCAAAACCTTCTCGTCTAAGAGTTTCAATTAGCACACTAAGATGTAGTTCTCCACGACCACTAACTAAATATCCAATTCCTTCTTCTTCAACCCTAAGACCAATATTAGTTTCAAGTTCTTTATTCAGCCGATCACCTATTTGACGTCCAGTTGAGAATTCTGCTTCCTGACCTTTGAATGGACTCGTGTTAGGGCCAAGATAAACTTTAAGTGTAGGAGCCTCAATTTCGAGGTTGGGTAGTGCATCTTGTTTATCAATATCTGTTATTGTGTCACCAATTTTTACATTAGATAGTCCAGTTAACTGAATTATTTCACCAGCAATTGCTTCATTGATAGATATCTTAGAAGTACCTTGGCTTTTAAATAGTCCATCAACTTGACCTTTACTGGCAGGTTCATCGCTAGAAAGTAGGGCGATTTTATCTGAAGTCTTAATTTTTCCACGAGCAATTCTACCAATTGCATATTTACCTTTAAAGGCATCCCAGGCAAGAGCTGATACTTGCATTTGAAAAGGCTTATCTACTTCTACATCAGGTGCAGGAATATCTTTAATGATTGCATCAAATATTACCGACAAATCTGTGTCTTCAGTTGCATTTGCTGGAGGTGTTAACCAGGCTTTACCTTCGCGACCAATAGCATAGTAGGTAGGATAGTGAAGTTGGTTTTCGTGAACAGCAAGCTCCAAAAATAGATCTGCTATTTCATCCTCTACTTCACTAATTCTTGAACCAGGCTTATCTATTTTGTTAATAATTACAATTGGAGCTAATTCATTTGCTAAGGCTTTTCCTAGGACAAACTTTGTTTGAGGCATAGGTCCTTCTTGAGCGTCAACAATCAAAATACAACCATCAGCCATATTGATAGTACGCTCAACTTCTCCACTAAAGTCAGCGTGTCCAGGAGTATCGATGATATTAATTCTATAATCTCCGTGCTCAACTGCAGTAACCTTAGCAGTGATAGTAATGCCACGTTCTTTTTCCTGATCACCACTATCCATAATCAGGTCTTGACTCATCTCAGACTGATTGCTTCTAAAAATGTTTGATTGCTTAAGTAGGCCATCAACTAAGGTGGTTTTACCATGGTCTACGTGAGCAATTATTGCAATGTTGCGTATATATTTAGGGTCTTGTTTCATAAAAAAAATACGATGCAACAATGGCATCGCCTTTACACCAAAAAATTATAACATAACTGATTAAATAAAGCTATTTATTTTTTCGAATACTAAGTCCGATTCCTTTAAAATTTTTAGTTAAGAATACTGGCCTATTGTCTGTACTATTTTTACTATCGTATATATATCCAAGCTCCGAAAAATTTCTTAAATTAGCTGGTTCCTTTATTCTATTTTTAATAACCCAGGCTGCCATATTACCTCTAGCTATTTTTGAATGGACTGCAACTGAAACAAAGTTTCGTTTTTCTTTATTGTAAGTTTTGAAAACTGGACTAATAACAATTGAATTTTTTAAATATGGAATGATTGCTTTCTCATACTCGGCACTTGTAAGATTAAGAATCGTCAAATTGTCTGATATTTGTTTAGATAATTTATTTCCCCAAAAATCATATAAGTTTTTGATTGGTTTAGGAGCTAACTTATATTCAAATTCTAAACGATAGGGATATATCCCATCGTTAGGTTTTAAGATTCCGTATAGTCCAGATATAATTCTGAGATTTTGATTTGCATATTCGTTATCATTTGTAGATAGACTATTGAATTGAAGTCCAGAATAAATATCTCCAATAAATGCATCTCCGGCACGAGTTTGTTGTTCAGGGTCATGGTTCCAATCGTTGATTATCTTTTTAGTTTTTTCTGCCAAAGGTTTTGATATTTTCATCTTTTCCTCAATGTTCACTAGGCTTTGATTTTTAAGATTATCATTCAACATGATAGCTTCATTTAAAAAAATAGGGATAGTTGACTTCAGTTTTTTATTGTTACTAATCTTCATTGTTTTTGAAGAATGTATAAGAATTAGCATGAGTTAAAAGCCATTATTCTCAATGTAGTTAATGATTAGTTTATAGAACCAGTCTACTTCACCTGGCATCTCTAATTTAAGTAGTTCCTTTTTAGTAATCCATTGATATTGATCATGCTCCCAACTAATTACAACCTTAGGTTCCTCAGTATCTAACTTATACTCAAAGACAAAAGCATGATAGCCAAAATTCTTATTTTTGCTTATATCTAACTTTAAATTATCTTCATCTAGGTTAAGGCCTGTCTCTTCGTTAACCTCTCTTATGATACCTGCTTCAGGTGTTTCCTTTTTTTCTATTATTCCGCCTGGAAAATCTAAATGTTTACCCCAGAATGGGTGACTTGAGCTTCTTCTTAGAATTAATATTTTGTTTTGATCGTCGGTGATTATTATTTTTGCACTTCTTTTCATATTATTAATATACATTATTATTTAAAATATATGGACAATGGTTTAAACATATATTTGGCTTTCTGTCCCATATGTCTTATTATTTAATTCAGTAGCTAAATAGAAAGATTATTTTATGAGATTTGAGTCTGAGTCTGTTGATTTACCATTACCAATTATTATGGGCAATGAGGAAGAAACGGGCATGCTTATAAGTATTGAAAATAATTTTGATGAGCCATATGATCTTGCTGATAATTTACCTAGATATATTCCGAGCGAATTACTCGAGAGAAATGATCAGTATTTAACAAATGGTTTTAGAGTATATGCTGGTGGATATAGTGGCGAAAAGAAGACGAACATAGAAAGAGCTACACCTGAATGCATAATGCCTTCAGATGTTAATAAATATATCCGTGTCGGTGAAGTACTAATTGATAAAATAACTGAAAATTATGCTCAAGAAACATCACGTCATTCTGATCAAGATGTCATCGTCAGAATGCAGAGAAGAGTTGTAGATAGTCGAAATAACCGAAAGGGCTGTCATGATAATTTTGGATTACCACGAAATGCAGATATGGAAATATCTACCGATCTCAGACCCCATATTGCAGAATTTATAGCTACAAGATTATTTATTACCGGTGCGGGACATATCGATGATGATATAGGTCCATATTATTCTCAGAAAATAACTGGATTAGAAGATGTTATAGCCCGTGGATGGAAGGGTACAGTAGCCGGAGTTCTGCCAGATAACGATACAACTAGATTAGAAATTAGATGTAATGATATTAATATTTCTGACTGGGCTACTCAGGCAAGATTAGGGGGCATGGGTATTTTGTTAGCATTAGATGAAACTGGTGAACTTGATGTTCTTAATAAATATACCAATAATGAATCTGACGGTAAGTATCTTAATAGAATTAAAGATCTTAATGAAATGTATATGCAGGATGATGGTGGGCTGGAGGTTAGTACTGAACAACTCAAGGCGGTTGATTATCAGCAAAGAGTTGCAGAACTAGCAATGAAGCGTCTTGGACTGCACGTTGAAGTACCTTATGAATACTTTAAAATCGCTGAGGAAATATACGAATATTGCGATGATTTCAAGGAAGTAGTTAGAGGCGGTGGAGATATATCTCAATTATCTGATAGATCTGATTGGGCGGCAAAAATGACAGTAGTCAGAAGTAGTATTGAAAAAGACAGAGATTTTGGAATAGAACGTGAATATCTAGACATAAAGGCTCAAGCAATGGATCTAAAATATGATTATCGTGAAATTGTAGCTCATGACGGTGAAACAATTAGTACGAGCCAAGGGTATGGATATAAGCTAAGAGATAAAGATATTTTTAGATCAACTATTAAAAAACCGGAAGTTCTAAAAGCTTATAAAATACCACCAAACGATACTAGGGCTTCTCTTAGAAGTGAATTGTTAACAGATCATAATATTAATGTAATTGATTGGTCTTCGCTAAATTATAATATTAATGGCATGGAAAAAGATTCTCAAAATATACAATTATCTCCACGAGAAACAACACTATCAGCTGAAAACCAGAATAAAATTAGACCTCTTTATCTTAAATCCTAAATTGATTTTTAGTCTTTAATAAATATTTGACTAAAGACTATGACTGATCCTTTAATTTCTTAGCATATTTTTCTTGCATCTTAATTCCTCTTCTTTTCATCGTTGCAGTTATGAAAGCAGTTATTATACCTACACCAATAAATATATATAAAGTCGTAAAGAGTTTTTCACCATTGCTCTTGGGAACAATATCGCCATATCCAACAGTAGAAAGAGTTGTTACGGAAAAATAGTAAGCATCTATCCAAGATAGTTTTTCGAAAATATGATAAAAAATGCTACCTCCTGCGATCGTAAGGATGGCAGACGTAAGAATTATTTTATAAGCATGTTTATCATATTCCTTCATGACATAATTATTGTATCAGGTATTCATTTTACAAAAACATTAATCCTAATTTTTTGAAACTATAATTAATCTCCATGGTTTAATTCTTATAGTAGTTTTGAAAAATATGAACCTAATCTGTTAAAATTGTAAAGTAATGGAAAAAATAATACTTTATTATAAATTTACTCCAATAGAAGATTTGGCAGCTGTCCGTCTTTGGCAGAAAAATCTCTGCGAAAAACTTTCTCTTAAAGGCAGAATAATTATTTCTAAACATGGCATTAATGGAACTTTAGGTGGTGATATGAATAACTTAAAAGCATACATTAAGGATTCTAAATCATATCAACCATTCAAGGGTATGGATTTTAAGTGGTCTGATGGTAGTAATTCAGATTTTCCAAAATTATCAGTTAAAGTCAGAGATGAAATCGTAACATTTAATGCAACCGATGAAATAAAAGTCGATGAACACGGCATTATAGGTGGGGGAAAGCACTTAAGTCCACAAGCAGTTAATGAACTTGTCGAAAAATATGGTGAGGAAGTAGTTTTTTTTGATGGACGAAATATCTATGAGGCCTCAGTTGGAAGATTTAAAAATGCAGTTATTCCTGAAGTTGAAACAACCAGTGATTTTAAGAAAGAAATAGAAAAATCAAAATACAATAAGTTAAAAGATAAAAAAATAGTTACTTATTGTACTGGCGGGATCAGATGTGAAGTTTTAAGTATGCTCATGAAGAATAGAGGATTTAAGGATGTCTACCAGATTGATGGTGGAATTGTTAAATACGGAGAAAAGTTTGGAGATAAAGGATATTGGGATGGTTCCTTATATGTATTTGACAAAAGAATGAACCATAAATTCTCTAAAGATGCCAAAGACATAGGTGAGTGCATACATTGTAAAGATAATACTAGTAATTATGAGAATTGTGCTAATAAGTCTTGTAACAAGTTAATTTTAATTTGTAAAAAATGTTTTGCTAATAATACTTGTAGTCAGGCATGTGAAAAATCACTAAGTATGGTTTGAGATTAAGCTTCATTAAAACTAAATTGTTTTTTACTAATAATTTTCTTGTCTTTAAAAACTAAAGATTTTAATAGGCCTATCGTTCTTAATTTGATCTACAATATCTACTTCCATTAGGAATTTTGGAGATATATTAGTTTTTTTAGGTTCTTTAAAATCAATTTCCTCAAGTTCTGCTTGTCCATGACTAGTTTTAGATAAATCAGTATTCAAATAATCTTTTGAGTTTTTTATATGAAAGTAAAGTTCAATGTTATCCCTATCATGTCCATTAAATTGATTGATAAATAACAGGTTACCAATAACTGGTTTTATGCCAGTCTCTTCAATCATTTCCCTTCCCAGGCCATCGATGAGTGATTCATTTTCCGACAATCCACCACCTGGTAAACACCAGGTTAATCTAACTTCATCAGAAACAATACTTTTATGCTTTTGCCTGACAAGTAATAGCTTATTATTGTGAAAAACAATACCTCGAACGGCAATTCTTCTTTCCATAGTTTCCATATACTAATTATATAATATAATTGCTATTTTAACAATAGCTTATCATTCTCATTTATCTCTATAATAAGGTTATGTTTTTTGATCAAATAATATATAATTAATTAGTAATAAGTTAAAAAATTAAGGCACGTATATGAGGGTATTAATGCTAGGTTGGGAACTACCACCACACAACAGCGGTGGTTTAGGTGTTGCTTGCTTCCAATTATGTAAATCTCTAGCCAAAAATAATGTAGATATTGATTTCATATTGCCATACGAGGGTGATCATAATATTAATTTCATGAAGGTTCATTCAACTTCACCAGTTACTTATGAGAAATTTAATTACCGATTTAATGTCTACGAAGGATCACAATACCTATCAACACATGAACTTACTGGTGAGCAACTGAATTATGAAAATTTTGTAGCCGAAAAAGCCTTGTCTGAAGAATATGATATTATTCATGCTCATGATTGGCTAACTTTTAGAGCAGGCATAAAAGCAAAACAGGTTGCTAATTTACCATTAATTGTTCATGTACATTCAATAGAATCGGACAGGGCTGGCGGTCAACCCGGTCATCCAATGATTAGAGATATTGAGGCTATGGGAATGATGATGGCGGATAAAATAATTGCTGTTAGTGAGCGAACTAAACAAGCAATCGCTCATGAATATAATATTCCACTTGAAAAAATTAGTGTAGTTCATAATTCGGTAGATATAGAAGAGCTTGAATTATTAGATCAAACAAATATCTATACATATTTAAGTGTTCTTAAAAATAATGACTATAAAATTGTCACTAATATTGGAAGGCTCACAATTCAGAAAAATATAACAGGACTCCTTTATGCAGCTCAGGATGTAGTTAAAAAGATGCCAAAGACTATTTTTCTAATAGTCGGTAGTGGAGACCAACATAACGAACTAATTGAATTATCAGCTGAACTTGGTATTTTTAGAAATGTTATCTTCACTGGTTTTCAAAGGGGGAAGGCCTGGCGTGATGCTTTTGCCATATCTGATCTATTTGTAATGCCATCCGTTTCAGAACCCTTCGGCATAACGCCTCTAGAAGCAATAAACTACGGATTACCTTCCTTGATTAGTTATCAATCAGGGGTTTCCGAAGTTTATCGTAGCTGTCTCAAGGTAAATTTCTGGGATAAGAAACAAATGGCTAATCAGATTGTTGGTTTTTTAAGCAATGATGCACTTGCTAAAACTATGCAATTAAACGCCGAGGATGAACTTAGAAAAATGAATTGGGACAAATCAGCCAAAAAATTAACCAGAGAGTATGAAAAACATAGTCGGGGAGTTTTGGTTTGAAAAAATCTATTGTCTTATATCTTCATGCTCATCAACCTTATCGGGTTAGAAACTATACAATCTTCGACGTTGGCAATGATCGTAATTATTTTGACTGGCCAGAATCTGAGCCAGATGGAAATAAAAGAGTGATTGAAAAAGTCTCAGATAAGTCATACTTACCTACCAATAAGATGTTGATTAAACTTCTGAATGACCATCCAGAATTTAAGGTTAGTCTTTCTATTACAGGCACTCTCATAACTCAGCTTGAAAAATGGGCCCCAGACGTACTAGCATCATTTATTGATTTAGTTAATACCGGACAAGTTGAGATTGTAGCTGAAACTTATCATCATAGCTTAGCTTTCTTTTATTCCTTAGAAGAGTTTGAAATTCAAGTTCGAATGCACAGAGAAAAAATACAAGAAGTATTCAATCAAACACCTAGCGTATTTAGAAACACTGAGCTTGCATATAATAATGATCTTGCTATTTGGGCTGACAGATCTGGTTACAAAGGAATTCTGGCAGAGGGCTGGGATAAGATTTTAGGTTGGCGTAATTCCAACCATGTTTATCAGCCAGTTAAAACATCCAACATAAAATTATTGATGAAAAACTATAAATTATCTGATGATCTGGCTTTTCGTTTTGGTGATAAGAACTGGAATCAGTGGCCACTCACTGCAGATAAGTACGTTGATTGGATTAATCAAACAGATAATAGCGAAATTTTTAATCTATTTATGGATTATGAGACTTTTGGTGAGCATCAATGGGAACATACTGGCATTTTTGATTTCATTAAAAAGTTTGTACCGACTTGGTTAGAAAATAATAACCATACCTTCATGAGCGTTTCTGAGGCAATTGATAGCTATGAATCACAAGACTACATAGATGTTCCTGAAACAGTAACCTGGGCTGATACAGAGCGTGATTTATCGGCCTGGCTTGGCAATGCCATGCAACAGGAAGCTATAAAATCATTATATTCATTATCTGGAAAAATTCTTGGAACAGGTGATTGGAGTTTAATTGAAGACTGGAGAAAGCTTCAAACGTCAGATCATTTCTATTATATGTGTACGAAATACTTCAACGATGGCGATATTCACGCATACTTCAGCCCTTACAATAGCCCTTACGAAGCAGCCATGAATTATATGAATTCATGGCATGATATTAAATTAAGACTTCTTGAAAAAGGAATAGAGGTTTAGATATGGCAAGACCAGTAATACTCGGAAATGGACAACTGACTATCGGTCTAGATGAACATGGTATAGTTCATGACTTTTATTATCCTTACGTTGGACTAGAGAATCTAAGTACAGCTAGAGGATTAGGGCATAAAATAGGCGTATGGGTGGATTCCAAATTTGCTTGGGTTGATGAAACTTGGGACATTAAAGTAGATTTTTATAATGACGCACTTATAAGCAATATTAGTCTAGTAAATAAAGAACTTCAAGTTGAGCTCTACACTCAAGACTTTGTAGATAGTAGCATCAATGTATTTTGTCGAAAAATTAAAGTTATTAATCACGCTGATAAGCCAAGAACAGTTAGGCTATTCATGCACCAGATGTTTGAGATTTCTAGGCAAGGAAGGGCCGATACCGCTTTCTTTGTTCCAGAAGATAATTATATACTTGATTATAAGGGTAGATATAACTTATTAATTTATGGCCTTACTTCAGATGGTAGACCTTTTGATCAATATGCTATTGGTAATTATTCAGTTACAGGCAAAGAAGGAACATTTTTAGATGCTGAAGATGGAGTGTTATCGGGTAATTCAGTTGAACATGGATCAGTTGATTCAGTTATTGGCTTTACCGTTAATCTAGATACTAAAGGCACTGACTATGTAGATTACTGGATAATTGCAACTGATACTCAATATAATGCTGAAAAAATAAATGAAAAAATCAAAAAAGATACACTTTCTAAGAGGATGGAAATGACCCGTGACTATTGGCACAATTGGTTCATGACAGGAGAATCAAAACTTCAAAAAATTGACGATAAGTATCTTCCAATGATTAAAAAATCAATGATGATGATCAAGGTTCATACTGACAAAAGAGGAGGTGTTATAGCCTCATGTGATTCTACAATCTATAACTATAATAAGGATTATTATAGTTATGTATGGCCTAGAGATGGAGCTTTAGTTATGTGGCCACTTATTCGTATGGGTTACACCGAGGAGCCAAAAGCATTCTTTGAGTTTTGTCGAGATATTCTTGCTCCTGATGGTTTTTTGAATCATAAATATCAACCAGATAAAGCAATTGGAAGCACTTGGCATCCACTAATTCACGGCAAAAGAAAAGAACTTGCAATTCAAGAAGATGAAACTGCAATAGTTCTATATATGCTTGGACAATTCTACTACTATAGCGATGATAAAGATTTTATATTCAAACTTTATGAATCCTTCATAAAACCAGCTGCTAATTTTATGACAGAATATGTAGATGAAAAAACAGGCCTTCCTCACGCTAGTTATGACCTTTGGGAAGAAAAATTCTTAACTAACACTTACACTGTCGCTATTACTCATAAAGCATTACTAGTAGCTTCTTCGTTTGCTGAAAAGTTTGAATACGCTGATGATGCATTAACCTGGAAAAGTGCAGCAAATAAGATAGCTAATAATTTAGATACTCTCTATGATGAAGAGCTTGGCTACTACATTAAAGGATATTACTTAAATGAAGCAATGGAGCTAGTATTCGATAAGACTTTAGATGTTTCTAGTTTCTATGGTGGGGTCATGTTTGGTCAGAATGTTTTCAACACAGATAAACTTAATTCTACCGCTAAAGCAATACAGGAAAAGTTAATGGCCAAAACACCAATTGGCGGAAGTCCTAGATATGAAAACGATCAGTATTTTAAGTCTAATCCACCTCAAATCGGCAATCCTTGGCATATTACAACTTTATGGATGGCTCAATATTATCTTGGATTAAATAATATTGAAACTGCCCAAAAACTCATTCAATACTCAATTGATCATGCGCTAACCAGTGGAGTATTATCTGAGCAAATGGATCCTAATAATGGTAATCCATTGTCTGTGGCGCCTCTTGTCTGGAGTCATGCTGAATTTATTAATACCGTACTTGATCTTTCATTGGCTACTTAATTGTCGTTATTAACAGGTCTAGTCGTAGTTTTACAATTGGGTGGTGTACCGGTTTGACCACTCGGACAAGTTGGGGCTACACAGTTAGGATAAGTACCTGAATATCCACTTGGACAAGTTGGATTATTCACAGAAGGAGCTGGCGTTGATCCTCCGTTAGAATTTACATTAACTGGAATATAAACATTTTTATCTTTGGCAGTGTTAAGCATAAATCCACCGAATGGACCAAAAACTTTCACTAGATCACCAGGCTTAAGATCTTTTGTGGCGTTTGTGAACTTA
>CAIUOC010000028.1 GCA_903900685.1 uncultured Candidatus Saccharibacteria bacterium
CTGCTCTCCGTCTCCTAGGACAACATAAATATAGCGTTGTGTGATTTTATCCATTCTCATAGCTAGACTCATACCTGCGGCCTGTGAGATACCACAGCCGAGCGGTCCAGAAGTATTCTCAAGTCCAGGTAGCCGCGTTCTTTCAGGATGTCCCTGAAGTCTTGATCCAAATTTACGAAGAGTCATCAGCTCTCGCTTATCAAAAAAACCTGCGTGAGCCATTGTTGCATAACGAACCGGCACGCAATGACCATTACTGAGAAGGAGTATATCACGCTCATTCCAATCTGGATTTTTAGGATCATATTTCATTATGTCAAAATATAAAGCCGTAAATATATCAGCAAGACCAAGAGGACCGGCGCTATGACCACTGCCTGCATGCTCAAGCATTTTAATAATATCTTCACGGATATCGTTAGCTTTTATTTCTAGATCCTTAATGCTGTATTTGCCGTTCATGCTATTGCCTCAGATAATTTCATATAAGCTTCTCTAGAATTTTCAGCACCAGCTATAAAACCACCAACATCTAAAACATCTACACCTGCATTAACTAATTGTTTTGCATTATCTTGGTTAATCCCGCCGTCCCAGCCAATTTCAATATTTGAATTAAATTTTTTAATTTCAGAAATTTTACTAATTAACGCAACATTAGCAACTCCACCATAATGCCCAAGATTACCGGAAAATATTAGAACATGATCGAGAATATCAACGAGACTGACAATTTTACTAACTGGAGTTTCAGCCAGTAAGGCTAGCCCAAACTTAATACCAGCAGTTTTTAGTTTTTCTGCGAAATTTCGATAATCGACATCAATTTCTGCATGAATAATAACCAGGTTTGGAGTAAGTGCTATGATTTCATCAAGAAGTGGTATTGGATCTTTATACATTATATGAAGATCCACTTCTTGGCTATATGGCCAGTATATTTCACTAATTTCTACTGTTTTACTAGGGCTAAATTGACCATCACTTAAATCTATATGAATACGCTGAGCAAATTGTGCATATTTTAGTATGTAGCTTTCATATTGCTCAGAATTCGCAAGTACTGTTGGAACGATAGTTGCCATTATGAACCTAATTGATCCAGTTCACTGTTTCGTCTGACAAATCTAGTCGCTCCAGAAAATGGAGTTTTTAGCCAAGTATCGACAATATCTAGGGCATTGTGTTCAGAGATAACTCTAGCTGGAAGACAAAGGACATTACTATCATCATCATTTCTAGATAGCTTAGCTTCAATTTGATCCCATACCACAGAGGCTCTAATACCCTTAAAGCGATTAGCAGCCATAGCCATACCTTGACCACTACCACAGACTAAAATTCCCATAGGTTCATTTTCATCACTTGAGAGCATAGCAGTAACTACTTTCGAAGCAAAAACTGGAAAGTCATCCTTGGGGTCTAGAGATTTATCTCCCATATCAATAACTTCGTGACCATTATGAACTAACAAGTCTTTAATCTTAGACTTTAGATGATAGCCATTATGGTCAGATCCAATAAATATTTTCATGAATAGTATTACTTATCGTTTTTCCTGATTAACTTGGCAGTATCTGCAACGACTTCAATTAGTCTGTTTGAATAGCCCCATTCGTTGTCATACCAGGCGACAACCTTGAGCATGTCATCATCAATAACAGC
>CAIUOC010000029.1 GCA_903900685.1 uncultured Candidatus Saccharibacteria bacterium
AATTCTTTCTTGTTGTAATAGGTGCATCTAATATTTATCTTATCATCACAATTAATTCTAGTTATTTTAGCATCATCTATATGTGTCTCAACATCGGTTTCAATTGCATGATTAAAATGATTTGTTTCTGAAAGTGCACCCCAAAGAGTATTTAATATGTCCTTAGCTCCATTTACTTTCTGTTGTTTTAACTCATATAATTCATCTACAAAGTTTTTAAACAAATATGCACCATTCATTAATTTATCTTTGCTATAATATAAAAAGTTTGGTTGTCCGTTCATTATCATCTCAATTTTTAAACCATATTTAATTGCTACTTTAATATCAAGATGTGTATAACTATTCTTTTGATTGAATCTAAATAGTTTGTATGGTTTATCATCATGTTTTGTTATACTACATTTATATAAACCATATTCAACTACAAGTGATGTATCTATTGCATCTAGTATTTTATATTCACCTTCACGAATCGGAAAATAATGTTGATTGCGTTGCATTACATGAGGATATCTGCTATTGACATCGTATTCATGAACTTCACCTTTATATGCTTCCCAGTACATTAACGCCCCATGAGATGAATCATTAATCCATCCGGCTTCAGTTGAACTTATTTCTTCGGGTTGAACTGCTTTTGTTGAATTGAAAAATTCATATAATGCCATCTTTTTTACAGAACCACATTTATAAAAATTGAATTTACCTCCAAGATGTTCTTTTAAGCTATCAGCCATTTTAACATAATTTTCAAATGTTTCTTCAAT
The DNA here is from genome assembly GCA_903900685.1 of uncultured Candidatus Saccharibacteria bacterium. Lineage (GTDB taxonomy): Bacteria > Patescibacteriota > Saccharimonadia > Saccharimonadales > UBA4665 > CAIYEO01. The sequence goes on from CAIUOC010000029.1 coordinate 771, forward strand.
ACACGAACCTTGTAATTTCTTATTTAAAGAATTGCGAAAGACAACTGTATGACTTCTTGTATAAGGATTTTTAATTAATTCATTTAATTCCTCTATACATATCACGCTATTATTTTCTCCATCATAAGTTTGTATCTCATTATCAATAAACTCTGTCATTAAGATAGGTTTCTCATCACGACTTTTACAATTAATTTTAACCAAAAGTAATTTATTCAGAGTATAGTGACCGTTTGATAATACTATATGTATCTTTTTGTTAGTGGTTCTTTTGCTTGTAAAACAATGGTCACCCGTTACAAATATTGAATAAGCATTAATATCATTTTTTGTATTTAGTTTATCATTAAAATAATTTTCAACTTCTTCCATACTACTAATTGGTATTAAGTCATCCCTATCTAATCCCAATGTCTCTTTTAATTCACTTGGCACTATAAAAAACTTTGACTTATGAAAACCTAAACTTCTTATTAAGGCTTTGGCGAGACAATCATTATGAAGGTCTGCACCTCCTTCTGCTGGTTTTACTGACTCAATAAACATAAAACGGAAGGCGGAATATTCTTCGGGGTCGTCTTCATATTCTTGGTAGTCATCTAATGTAAAGTAATTAATGTCTTCATTTAAATAAGAAGTATCAGCCGAGAACCATCTAGCCGGATACTCAATAGATACTGAAATAATCCCGTTCTTAAATTTCTTTTTCATAGAAGCTTGTCTTAATTTACAAATTGCCTTCATCTCTTTACGAGTTATCATTGACCCATTTTTATGACGAAATTCAATTATCTCTAATGGTTTTCCATTAATGATTGTCTTATTTGCGATTTTTGTGATTCGTAGATTAGAAAGGTTTATGGACA
>CAIUOC010000030.1 GCA_903900685.1 uncultured Candidatus Saccharibacteria bacterium
ACTTTGTTGCTAAAAGTTTCAACTTGCGAAGATTCTCCTATTCCTAGCAATGTAGTTTAAGGAGTTAAATAATGGCTTATGATTCAGTTTTTGCGCCTTTTGGCCCAACTTACTTAGTAAGCACTTCTCCTGTTCAGGTTAAGTCGAATAACAATGTGTACCCTTCTGGGTATCGCATTATCAATTTAACTAGCGGATTGGTTCGAGTGGGCTGGTCACCACAAGAGCCAGGTGATGCTACTGTAACCCCTGTAGCTACAACTCCTACTGCTGCTGGTATAGCCAATGTGCTTACTATTCAACCTAATGGAGTTCAAGTATTTAGTGGTATTCCACCTAATGCTTGGTTCATTGCAGGTACTGCTACTAGCCTGGAAATTACCCCTGGTGAAGGAATTGCATAATGAGTTCAAATCAAGTAGCTTCAACAGTCACAGTCCAAACAGTTCCTGTTCAGGCTCAATTTAATACTGCTGGTGTTTGTCTTGGTTTAGTAGGACCTGGAGGTGCTTTTTTTAGCCCTCCATTAACAGGCGATACTATTAACCCATCTACATTTCAAATGGGTGGTAATTTAATTGGTTCTTCTACTGTTCCTACTTTAGGTTCAGGATGGGGTACTGGCGCAACTATTACATCATCAAACACAATGGCATTTAAAATTGTTGTTGGTACTGGTGGCGCAGCAAATGGTTCTATTACTTTGCCAACTGCTACAAATGGTTGGTTTGGCTTTGCTGCCGATGTAACTAATGGAAGCGGTATATTTTTACAATTAACAGCAAACTCCGCAACTTCAGTTACATTTACAAGCTATTCAGTAACTACTGGTAGCGCAGTTAATATGTCTGCTGGGGATGTTGTTCTAGTAAACTGCTTAGCCTATTAAGGATTAAACATGGGTGCTCCCAATTCAACAGTAGACCAAAATATATTACCAGTACAAGCTTATTTTAATATTGATGGTTCTTTTAATACATTTATTGGGCAAGGGCAACCATTTGTAATATCGGCTACTGAAAGCATTGGAATTATTAATACTTCAGTTAATGCTACTTTTTACCCTACTTTTAGCCCTGTAAGTACAGGACAAGTTACTAGCTTAGACGTTACATCATCAAGTTTTACATTTAATCCTGGAACAGGGGTGCTTTCTGCCCCCTTCTTTTCAGGTACTTTAAATGGCACAGCTACAGCCACTACAAGTATTGCTAATGGCGCTTCTAGTCAAGTTTTGTATCAAGTAGCTCCAGGAATTACAGGATTTATTCCCAATGGTACTTCAGGACAGTTTTTACTTTCAAACGGTACAAGCGCACCTTCATGGGCAACAGTAGCAACATCTGTAACAATTGCAGACCAAACATCTAGTTCTAGCACTTTTTACCCATTGTTTTATAGTGCAACAAGTGGCTCTACTAATACAGTACAAACATCAAGTACAAAATATCAATACATCCCATCAACAGGAACATTGATTTCAACAGTATTTAGCGGTTCAGGAGCAAGTCTTACTGGAATCCCTTTAACAACTGGTGTAACTGGGATTCTTCCTATAGCTAATGGTGGAACAAATAATTCTGCTACACCTACTGCTGGTGGAGCTGTTTATGGCACTGGAACAGCATTAGCAACAACAGCCGCTGGAACTAACGGTCAATTCTTGCAATCTACTGGTGCTGGTGCTCCAGCTTGGGCCACAATTAGTACAACTGCAAGCACTATTGGAATTGCCGCTAACTCTACTAATGCTAGTTACTATCCATTGTTCTATACGGCCGCAACTGCCGCTAGTGCAACAACAGCTTACACAGCTGCAAGCTATACCTTTAATCCATCTACTAATGCTTTAAGTGCTCTTTCTTTTATTGAAAACACTTACAACATTGTTAGCCAAAAAGATGTAGGTTCTGCACCTAACCAAATACCATTAAACCAATATCTTGGAAGCATGGCTTACCAAGACCAAGCTGGTGTCAATATTACTGGTGGTACAGCTACATTAAGTACAGCCACAGTTACTACAGGTACAGTTACAAATCTTACAACAACTAATGGCGCAACAATTCAAACATTAACAGTTGGTTTAGGTGGTGGTTCTGTAGCATCAAATACAGTTCTTGGATTAAGTGCATTAAATTCAAATAGTACAGGAGCAAATTTAGTTGCTGTAGGTTATCAAGCTGGATATAGTAATACTGGTTCTTCTAGCGTATTTTTAGGTTATCAAGCTGGGTATAGCATTAATAGCGGTAGTGATGCAATTATGATTGGCTATCAAGCTGGTAGAAATGCTACTACTGCTTCTGAAAATATAGGGATTGGTTATCAAGTTTTATACAACACAACATCAAGCAACAATATTGCTATTGGATATAAAGCATTAAACGCAACTACTTCAGGAAATAATAATGTTGCTATTGGCGCAAATAATGGAGCATTAAAATCCAATACAACTGGGCAATATAATATCGGTATTGGAAGTGATGTTTTGTCAGTAAGCACTACATCATCAAATTTAGTTGCTGTTGGTTCTTCTGCGCTTTATTCCAATACTACCAATGTGGCAACACTTGGAACAGTAACAGCAGGAACAGGCTATACAAACGGTACTTATACAGGCGTTGCAATGACACCTGTAAGTGGAGCAACTTTTGTCACTTATCCTACAGTTACCGTAGTAGTTGCTGGTGGTGTAGTTTCTACCGTAACTTTAGTAACTAACGGAGTAGGAGCAAGTTCAACTTCTGCCACAGTCCTTACTGTAGCCCCTGCACTTATTGGTGGAACAGGTAGTGGATTTAGCATCCCTGTAGCTACTTTTCAAAGTGGTACACAAAATACTGCTGTAGGTTACCAAGCTGGTTATTCAAATTTAACTGGAACTAACAACACATTTAATGGCTACCAAGCTGGATTTTATTCAACTGGCGCATATAACACATTTATAGGTACTGGAGCAGGTAATGGAGTTTCTGGTTCAGCCACGGGAACCACAAATGTATGTATTGGGGTACAAACTGGATATGCCTTAACAACAGGTTCATTAAACGTAATAATTGGAAGTAACGGAACAGGTGCAAGTTATGGTGCTGGCTTTGCTTTAAGTACAGGAAGCTCTAATGTGTTACTTGGTGTAGATGCTGGCGGAACGACTACTACAGGTAGTACAAATACATTTTTAGGTAGATACGCTGGGTATGCGGTAACTACAGGGTCTTACAATTCAATTTTAGGTGCATATACAGGCGCTTCAGCTCCCATTTCCGTTACAGGTTCTAACTTTGTAGTTCTTAGTGATGGACAAGCTAATATTGTTGCTTCTACAAAAGTAAACCAAACATTTGCATTACAAGGTGGAACATTAAGTGCTGGTACTGGCATAGCTTTCCCAGCTACACAATCTGCTTCTTCTGATGTAAATACTTTAGATGACTATGAAGAAGGTACTTGGACTGCAACATTACAAGCTACAACAACAAGCCCAACATTACCTGTAACAACAACTGGTACATATACAAAAATTGGCAGACAAGTAACAATTAGTTTTTCCTTTAATAATGTAAACACATTAGGTGCTTCTGGAAATACTTATGTAAGTGGATTACCTTTTGGGTCTCCTTCAAGTGCGCCTAGTTTTTATGGAACAGCAGGTATAGCTGGTCTTGGTTCAACTATTCAATTAGCTCTTATGCTACCAAATGTTTCTACAATTTCTTACACTACGGCTATTAATTTATCTTCATTTCCTATCGTTGCCGCTGCTTCAGGAATTTATTTAACAACTACAATAACTTATATATCATCAACTTAATTAGCGTAGATTCGCTAGTCAGAAAAGGAGCATTAAAATGGCATTAACTAAAGAAGTAGTAGTAGACCAAATCACAGTAACCGAAAACCTCACAGTCTTAGTGCGTGAAGTTACTCGCATTATGGAAGATGGCGTGGAAATTTCTAAACAATATCACCGTTCATCTTTTGAAAAAGATGCTGATGTTTCAGGGCAAACCCAACAAGTACAAGATATTTGTGCTGTAGCTTGGAAGTAAGCCATGACAATCTCGGCTAACTACCCAACAATCCGACCTTCGCTTTTGTTAGATTTTGCTAATGAACAAGCACTAGACCCTCGCATTACCTTTACACGCTCTACTACAGGTACTTATTACAATGGATATAGTAGTGCAGTAGCAGAGCAGAATTTATATCAACAATCACAAACATTTGATAATGCGTGGTGGGGCAAAACAAATAGTTCTGTAACAGCAGATTCAACTACCGCACCTGATGGAACTACTACGGCAGATAGTATGATTGAAAGTTCAGCCACAGGTCAGCATAGAATTATTCCTACTGCACCTACTATTGCATCTGGAAATGTTGTTACTCTTTCTTGCTACATTAAACAAGGAACTAGAACATGGGCGGCATTAAGTCTTACAGATAACAC
>CAIUOC010000031.1 GCA_903900685.1 uncultured Candidatus Saccharibacteria bacterium
ACTTTGTTCTAGCAATCCCTGGGTTCAAGGTCTCACAGACAATGCACCATATCATCCAAATACTGATGGTCAAAAGTATATTGCCCACCGAATACAGATGACTTATGTCTCAAATTAGACTATACTTATAAGCATGATAGAAGTTGAAAATTTAACAAAAATTTATGGCAAAAAAGATACTACATTCACGGCTCTAAATGAAATAAATCTAAAAATTGAAAATAAATCCACCGTTTCAATTATTGGTAAAAGTGGATCTGGCAAGTCGACATTAATGCATATTATGAGTGGTTTAGATGAGCCGACTTCAGGTACTGTCAAAATTGATGGTATAGATATATTCGCAATGAAAGAAAAAAAAATTGATGCATTTAGATCATCTAAAATGAGTTTTGTTTTTCAGTCCTTTTTCGTTGAGGCTAACGCAACTTGTTATCAGAATGTATTACTGCCATTAGAAATTGCAAAAGTTGGAATTACTAAAAGAAAACAAATGGTTCTCGACGCGCTAAAAGCTGTTGATCTTGAAGACAAGGTAAACGCTAAAGCTTCAACTTTATCGGGTGGTCAAAAACAAAGGCTCGCAGTGGCACGAGCGATTGTAAATAAGCCATCAATTCTATTTGCTGATGAACCAACAGGAAATCTAGATAGTATAAACGGTGACAAAATTATGAAACTTCTTTTTGGCTTAAATAAATCACTCGGATGTACTTTGATTATAGTTACTCATGATCCAGATATTGCTAAACATACATCTATGAGAATCCTGATTAAAGATGGTCAAATTGAAGGAATAGAGAAAGGTCGTAAATAATGCGTTTCTCTGACATAATCAAACGTTCTTTAAGAAACTTACTTACCTCAAAAGCGAGAACCATATTAACTGCCTTAGCAATAGCTGTGGGAACTTTCGCGCTAACGTTAACATTAGGTGCTAGTAATGGCGCAAAAGACTATGCCAACAATATAATAAAATCTAATTTTGATCCTACTGAGCTCATAGTAGCTAAAGATAAAAACTTATTTAGTCAACAAGATGCATCAAAACCTCAAGTATACAACCCAAGTTTCGGATCAGTTACAACTTTTGGTGGTGGAAGTAGACAAGTTGAATATCTAAATAATGCTGACATAGCCAAAATAGCTTCTACTCCAGGAGTTTCTTCAGTGCAGCCCAATATTACGGTTAGTTTACAATACGTAACTCGAGATGGCCAAAAAAAATATATTGGAACACTAGCGACGTATAATTCCTACCAAAAACCAACTTTACTTGCAGGATCAATTCCAGATAATATTCCTAACGGCCAAGTCATACTGCCTCAGGGATTCCTTAGTTCTCTTGGGTTTAGTAGTGCGTCCTCAGCAATTGGTCAAAATATTCGATTATCCGTTCAAAATAACACAAGCCTAAATTCAGCTTTAATTAACCCATTCGCCACTTCAGCTACACAAGATTCCAGTAAATCACAAGAATCAGTTTTTAAAATTATTGCAGTATCCGAAACACCTTCAACATCAATTTCTGCTCAAACTTCTTTGTATATGTACTCTAATTTAAATGTTGTTGAAAGCTTAAATAATTATATATACTCTGGAACTAGTAGTTACCAAAAATACCTTGAGGCTTATGCCAAAGTTACCGACGGCAGTAATGCGTCTAAACTCAACAAGGCACAAGCTTTAATTAAAAAAGAAGGGTACAGTGTTCAAAGCGTAGTCGATACCGAGAAACTCATTACACAATTCATAAGTGTAATAGAAGGCATAGTTACCTTATTTGGTCTTATTGCAATAATTGCCTCATTATTCGGCGTAGTAAATACTATGTATATAAGTGTTCTACAAAGAACCAGAGAAATTGGTCTTATGAAAGCACTTGGTATGCACAGAAAAGACATATCCTGGTTATTCAGGATAGAGGCAGGACTTATCGGACTGTTTGGTGGAATGATAGGCTCAGCACTGGCAATCGGAATAGGTACAGCGTTAAATCCATTCATTTCTAATAAACTTAGTTTGGGTACTAGTAAGTTATTAATATTCAAAGCCTCTCAAATAGTAATTCTAATTATAGTTCTGGCAGTCATTGCGGTATTTGCTGGTCTTCTTCCTGCCAGAAAAGCAGCTAAACTAGATCCGATAGAAGCACTTAGGACAGAATAATATGAAAATTGCAGTCATTGGAGCAAGTGGATATATTGGCAGAAATTTGATTGATAGATTAATCAAAAATACTAATCATGAGATCGTTGCACTATCAAGAAATGCTGAATCGATTAATTTAAGTAGTCCTAAACTGCAAAAACATAATGTTTCTGTATTTGACGACAATTTATCTACTTATATAAAAGACTGTGAAGCAGTTTATTACTTAATACATATGATGTCTCAAACCAAGATAGATTATGCTAAAGCCGAAATTGAAGCTGCCGAAAAATTAGCTAGTGCAGTTGAAGGATCGAATATTAAGAAAATAATATACCTAGGCGGCCTTGGTAATGACAAAGATAATTTATCTAAACATTTAGCTTCAAGACACAGAACTGGTGAAATTTTAAGAGAAATTAAATGTCAGGCCATAGAATTTAGAGCCTCAATGATTATTGGCGAGGGAAGTATTTCCTATGACATAATTGTTAGTCTAGTTTCAAAGTTACCACTGCTAACAGTACCTAAATGGAGTGAAACTCTAACTCAACCGATAGGCCTTAATGATGCATTATCTTATTTGGTAGCAAGTCTAGATATCAAATCTAATCAGAACGAAATTATTGAAATTGGTGGACCGGATGTAATCAGCTATGAGCAACTTATGAGAGATTATGCTAAATGGAAAGGTCTAAAAAGACTATTCATTAGAATCCCAATAATACCAATAGTTGTTTCAGCATGGTGGCTAAATTTGTTTACTCCTAAAAATGAAGCAAAAGTTGGTCGGGCAATGATTGAATCTTTACAAAACAAAATGATTGTAACTAATAAAAGAGCGTCTGAATTATTTCCAGACATTCACCCAGAACCTCTACTTAGAGTGTTTGTTTAATTTTCATCTAAAGCACCACGTAGTGCTTTCAAAAGAGAATGATAAAAGAACTGAGTATGTTCATCGTATGGATTAGCTGGTATTTCTTCGATTTCACCATCTTCATAAATAGTTAAACTCTCATCCGGATGAATAGTTATTATGCCCGAGTCTTCAGTATAAAGAATTGATGTACCATCTTCAAAGTCGAAAACCTGACCATGAACTCCTTGAGTTAATACAAAGTTAGCACCTGTTTCATTAATATTGTATTTAACAAGACTATCTCCAGCAGTTGTTGGTAATATGTTTATATCTTGAAGATTAAAGCAACTTTTAGATTCTTTCATAATTATATTATACTATCTTTATATCTATTTGTAAATGATACCATAGGCAATATGTAGCTAAATACTTTTTTTGTCATACAAGTCTAAAAAATTATAAATATCTATTGTATAATATTTTTTATGTCGGAGAATTTCGAACTACCAAAATCACTTTTTATTTCTCTTTCAGAATATGACTACACTAGGATTAATGCAAAACCACTGTATAGTTATGATCAAACTCTAGAAGAAATTTCTGCCGAAAAACCAATCTTAGCAACCAATTTACTTGAAAATGAGTTACTTTATGGGTCTAACGTAACATCGGACATTCAGATTGTTAGCGATCTAGGCACAATTAGTACTGAAATGGATGGTCCGCAAACAGCAATTGGCGCATTTCATAAAAGCATATATGACAATGTTCTTGGTGGAATAATTGTAAGTCCTATGGATATAGTCGTCTCAACTCTTCACGTTATTCAAAAAAGCAAAAAAAACGAATCTACATTCATATCATTACCAAGGTTCATTATTAATCTTGAAAAAACAGAAATATAAAATACTTGCGCTTATATTTAAAAAGTGGAATAATCTAAATTAGGTTATGCCAAAAACAAAAAAAATTGTTAAAAGTAAGTCATCAACAACTTCTAGAAAAAGAGTTGTCACTAAAAAACCAGTAAAAAAAATCAGAAGATTATCGACCAAAAGAACTTCTAGCCGTAATACTGACTTATATAATAAGAAAATTATTATAGTTCTATTAATTGCTATAGTAGTTTTCGCATTACTAGGTTATCTTATTTATAATAAACAAAAAAATACTTCGATTGATGACTTCAAAGCTACTCCATACAACGTAGTTAGGCCTTTAGTAAAACCTAATGTATCCCCAAAAGTGTTAATATCTCCATCGACTATAAAATCATTCTATAATCTTCCTAGCAATAACAGAGGAACTGGTACTATAGTTATTATTGATGCCTTTGATGATCCAACTGCAGAAGCTGATTTAGCTACCTTTTCAAATCAATATGGATTATCTGCTTGCACAACAGCAAATGGATGTTTTCAAAAATATAAAATGTCTGCTAATATACCAGTAAATAACAATTGGGCAATTGAAGACTCTTTAGATATTCAATGGGCGCATGCAATAGCTCCGGGAGCAAAAATATTATTAGTTGAAGCAAAGAGTGATAATGGAATAGATCTTATTAACGCATTAAATTATGTTAAAACACTCCCTAACATCAGATCAGTTTCACTTAGCTGGGGTGGTAATGAATTTAGCACAGAAAGCAGTTATGGAAATTCCTTAATAAATAATTATGGAGCTACCTACTTTGTAGCATCTGGTGATAGTGGTCATGGCACTAGCTGGCCAGCGGTTTCTGTCAATGTAATTGGAGTTGGTGGAACTACACTAAATCTTAATCTAAATGGTACTTTTAAATCTGAGACTGCATGGTCTGGTAGTAGTGGTGGTGTTAGTAAGTATATTAAAGAACCAAATCGACAAATAGTTGCTAAAATCAATTACACTAATGGCTATAGGGCAACTCCTGATGTCTCATATAATGCAGACCCAAATTCAGGTTATGCTGTATATGATTCTACGCCGTATAATGGTTATAGAGGCTGGTTCCAGGTTGGTGGAACAAGCGCAGGTGCTCCACAATGGGCTGCTATTAACACTTTATCTAATGGTACTATAACTAACAATAAGATCTATACAGACGCTTTAGTTACCAACCAGGCCTACTTTCGAGACATAACTGTTGGCAATAACGGTAGCTGTGGAATATTATGCAATACCTCAGCTGGTTTCGACTACGTGACTGGGTGGGGCTCACCAAAAACCACCACCTTTTAAGTTTGACTAATTAACTTCGTAAAAACTACCATTCTCTGATTAAACTCATTTGTTCCATGGATAACTTTTCCTGTGCAGGTAATTAGATTAAGTCCAGGTACTCCAGGAACAATTGGTGCAAGTAATGCTGTCATATCGACGCTATCATACGGATACACCTGATTCTTGACTACGCTGAATGTAAATACTTTTCCATCTCCACGCTGAACTTTTACCAATTCACCTGGTTTAATGTTTTTAATTCCATAGAATACTCCATTAGTCTTCCAGCTTGAGACATGACCATCTATTAGTGCTGCTCCAGACTGACCAGGCAAGCTACTCTGGTTATACCAAGCAGTATCGAAGACATTGGTAGGAGTGCCAATAGCGCCTGTCTTATCTACTCCAACAGACCTAACTCTTGCAAATACATTAAGACTTGGAATGATCAGATATCTTGGCATATTAGGTGCAACCTGATATTTATTAATATCATCAGTCGATGGCTTTATGGTGGCTGGAGCAGGGCTTGGCCTGCCGGCATTTGCAAGGTCTACATAATGTTGAGCTTGTTTATCATTTCTTCTGTTTGTTAAGTACTGGTTAATACTCATGCCGATTCCAAATAGTAATATTATGGCAGCTAGAAAATAGAGAATTAGCGATATTTTATTACTGTTTTTATTTTTTCTAGATTTTTTTCGACTATTTTTATCGTTAGCCAAAACATTAGTCACCGATTCAGCTGAATTATCATCAATTACACTAGACAATAGACCAATATGACCAATTTTATTTTTTTTAGTAGCTAAAGACTGATCGGGTTTAGTAGGAAGCTGGCTACTTTGTAATGATTTTTTTAATTTTGACTTGGAACCAACTATGTCCATGTGCTTTTTAGAGCTTGGCCCAAGTGTGTTAGATTTTTTTTCTATATTAATAGAAACATTTTCACTACTAACAACGATTTGTTTTACTTTATTCATGAATCTAAAATACCAAAACCTCTTCTATCTATCTATCTAAATAATACCATAATTAGTATCTACTTTGAATCTGAGTTATTGCTTTTTTCTAGATAAAGCTGAGGGCCACCAATTAAATCTTCCAAGCAATACTGCAATGGATGGAACTAATAATGTTCTTACGAAAAATGTATCAAGTGCAATACCAAATGCTATTGAAAAGCCGATTTGTTCAACTTGACTTGATCCCCCGACAATTGCTAATACGATGAAGGTTCCAGCAAGAATTAAACCTGCTGAAGTGACAGTCGTACCAGTCACGCCAATAGCTTTTGTTATAGCTTGACTTAAGGTAGGATACTTAGTTGCTTCCTCGCGAATCCTATTCATAACTAATATATTATAGTCTTCGCCAAGTGCCATTGAAAAAATAAAGAGCAGGAAGGGTAGTACAAAATTAAGGCCTGAACTATTAGGATTAAGATGGACAAATACTATATTGGCAAATCCAAGAGATGCAAGAAAAGTTAAACCAACTGTAATGACTAAATATATTGGCGCTATTAAACTTCTAAGTAGTATTGCTAATAAAGCTGCGATAACAAGCAGAACTAATGGGATAATTCTTAGTAGGTCTGTATTAGACAACTTATTAATGTCGTATGTTGAGCTATCCTGTGATTCAATACCATTTGCAATAGCACCAACACTACTAGCAACCATCGCAATGTTATTCCTGACTAAAGGTATTTCATCGGTCGCCTGATTGGTATTTGCAACTCCATTAGCTAGAACTACAAAAAGTTGAATAGTATGGCCATCACGACTTATGAACTGACCAAGTTGCCTATAGGAAGCATATACATTGGCAGGGATTTTAACATTGTTGGGTTGTATGAAGGGAAGTTTATCTGGAGGGCCAAGCAAGCTATATAGTCTTGATATCTGAACTTCACTAAGAACTGGATCAGACAGGTTAATGGGTCCATTAATTTGCTTATATAGCGAAGATTTAATTAGAGAAGATTCAACAGATGCTATTGTTGGTAAATTAGTCCATAGTGATTTATCAAACTTAAACAATAGTACCTGTGGATTGTTGATTGAATTCGGAAAATGTTTAGCTACGATCGAGGATGCTTGAGCAGAATCAGAGCTGGAAGGTGGGGCTCCAGTTACAAATCCTCCAATCTTCCAACCAATTGTACCTAGAATAAAAATTGTAAAAACAATTATAGCGATGATGATTGTTGCCCAAGGTTTTTTTATAACTTTTTTAGCAACATCACCCCAAATTCCAAGTTTTTGCTCTGGCATTTTCTTAATCTTTAAAGGCCAGAATACATAGTCACCAAAGACTGCTAATATTGCTGGCAATAAAGTAAGGGCTGCAAGCAAAGTAATGACTACTCCAATAGATAATGCTGGGCCAAGTCCTTTATAAAATCCAAACTGAGCAATCAATAAACACATCAATGCTGCAATAACCGTTAGTCCAGAAAAAGTTATACTTTTCCCAACTCTACTTAAAGCTTCAATAACTGCTAATTTTTTTTCTAAGCCATTTATTAATTCTTCTTTGAATCTAAAAATAAGAAAAAGACCATAGTCTGTACCAGCTCCTAATATTAAAACAATTAAGAGGAGTTGTGTAACGGAAGATACTTGAACCCCTATTTTTGTTGATTCAGCAATTACTGGTCCAGAAACAACAAGCGCAATCAAGGCGGGTATTAAATTAATTAATGGAGCAAGTAAAGATCTATAAACAATCAATAATAATATAATAATGAATATAACAGTGATTAACTGGGTGTTATTTTTATTAGCATTATCTACGCTGTCTGAATCGGTTAATGTAGCTAATTCACCACCTAAATGTATATCAAGTCCACTACCTTTTGAATATGAACTGAACATTGAACGAATATTGCTGACAATAATTGAACCAGCTGGACCATATACAGAATTTTTAAAACCAATTTGAATTGTTCTAACTTGTAAATCATTGGATTGAGATTGATCAACTATACTAACAACACTAGGTAAGGTTTTTATATGATTCTCAAGATTTTTTATGCTTAAAAGGTCATCGGCTGTTAATGGACCAGAAGATCTGTAAGCAACTAATGTTGCCGTAGTTGCTGTATCTTTACCCTGAAAAGGAGCTGCCAAAGACTGGGCCTTTTGACTAGGACTAGAAGCGGGAAGAAATGAGGTACTTGAAGAATCAGTAACGCTAGAAAGTGTAGGTAGCCCTAGGTATGTGACTGGAATAATAATTAACCAACAAATCAATACTAGGTATCTATATTTAACAATAAAATGAGCAAATTTATTAAACATTAGTCTGTCGCTACTCCATTGGTAGCTTTATCTTCGGCGATGGATGGTGCTTGAGCCTCATTCACTGGATTTGAAAAATCTTTTATCGGTAGCGTAAAGCCAAAGATTGAACCCTTACCGACTTGTGAGCTGAAGATTATTCTACCGTGCTGGTCACCTATGACTCGTTTAACTAGGTATAGGCCTATGCCTGTTCCATTAGGGCTTTCTTTTCTTGCATTCTCAGCTCTAAAGAATTTAGTGAATAGATGTTCTTTTTCTTCTTCTGGTACACCTATACCGGTATCCATAACTTTGAAGATTACATTTGTTTGATCTGAATCTAGGTAGACGTTTACAGTACCATTAGGAGAGTAGAAGATAGCATTGTTAATTAGGTTGAGGATGGCTTGTCTTGTTTTAGGCTCATCTAGCTTGATAATTGGTATATTGTGGTCTGGTGGATGGTAGATTAGTTTTACATTGCGGTCATGTGCTTGACGTTGTAGCTCTTCTATTTCTTCAGCTACAACTTTACCTAGATCAACATCTGAAATCTCTAGGAAGAACTTACCAGCTGTCATACGAGATATATTAAGTAGGTCAAAGACAAGACCTTTCATGTTTCTAGTTCTAGATAGTGTTTTTTCTAGTGCATCTTGCATTTTTTCGTTTGTAGTTCCATAGAAGCCTTGGACAACAAGAGTTAGGAAGCCATCCATAACGGCCAGGGGAGTACCTAGCTGGTGGGAGATCATAGATATGAAGTCGTCTTTGACGGAGTCTTGTTTCTTTAGCTCTTCATTGGCACGGGTTAGGTCAGCGGTGGCTTCCGCAATCTGAGCTTTTTGTTTAAAGAATTGTATTAAAGTTCTAGAAAGTTCACCAAATTCAGTTTTAGACTTAGAAAATTTAGCTAAAATATCTGGATTATTATTAGTTAATGCGTTACTAATAGCCTTAAGTGGTCTTAGAACTATCAGCCATATTGATGTAGAAATTATAAGTGTTAGGAATAAAGCCAATACTATAATTAATATAATTTCATTTTTAAATAAGTTATTTATATTATTCACTGCGGCTACTGTAAATTTAGATTTTAGATATAAAGAGTCGCTTCCATCCCAATTTAATAAATCGTGATTAATTTCAACATTACTTCCTATAATTTTATTAATTAAATCTTTATTTTCAGATTTTACAATCGTAACCTCAGACTGAGATAAACTACTTATTTCCTTTATGTATGAATTATCTATAATTCTAGCAATAATGAAATAACCCTGGGCTTTAGTCTTTTTATCGGGGTCATTTGAAGGAACTATAGTCGATGATCTAACTTCCATGAAACCATATGGCGTACTGATAAAATAATCAAAGTACTTTTTTTGATCTAGGAGTTTAAAATAGCTTGAGGAGGTTGGTACTGACAGAAATTTAGGTTGCGGGTTTAAATAGCTCGAGTAAACAATCTGGCCATTAGTATTGTAAATCCATGCAGAAGTTGCATTGAAAGTAGTAAGTGCTGTATCGATATTTTGTTGAGCAAATTGTAGATTAGTGGCACTAAGATGCCCTGGCTTATCACTAGCTAATGAAACCATGTTATCCCAGTATGAATAATCTACAGAAAGTGATTGAAATAATCTACCTTCAATTCTTATATCAGAACTAATTTGCTGAGATTGTGCATTTAACTCATTTTTTAATAATTTAGTGTTTTTATTAAGATTAATATCCCTTTGGAAAAATATAACTGCTGCAAACGAAATGAAAACTAAAATTAATAAAGATATTAGCCTTTTTTGAATACTCATGATGCTTAAGATTATATACTAAGCAGTAGCATAAACGAACTCTTTGTGGAGTTTTTTAAGGTCGTACTCAGAATGCTTAGAAATCATAACTAAAGTTTCTTTGGTTTGATTCCTAAATTGCTTATCAAACTCAATAATTTTAGGGCTAATTTTAAGAGAGTTATTGTTAATTCCGATAATGCTTAAATTATCCAATGACTTAACTCTAGATAAAGCAACATAGCCCATGCCGCCTGTGAAAGACTTACTAAGATCTACTTCTGCATAATCTAATGTCATGCCTTGGCTTTTATGTACAGTAATGGCCCAAGCAAGTCGAAGTGGTATTTGGTTTATCTCAGCTACTACGTAATCTCCCTCTTCGAGTCGCCATGAGGCACTTCCGACTATTATTTTTTTACCATTAGTTGTTTTTACTATTGGATTGCCAGTTTCTTTCTCAAACTTAATAACTCTTCCTATTGTTCCATTAACGTAGCCTTTTTTGTAGTTGTTCTGAACAAACATAACGACCGCACCTTCTTTTAGTTTCAACTCAGCCGGTGCCAAGCAGTTATCTGATAAACTTTTAGCAACGTAAGCATCACCCTTAGATATCATTTGAAAGATATGAGTTTTTCCTTTCAGCTTATCCAGCTCAAGCATATTTATAGAATCAACATCGACGTTATGAGTAAATAGTCTCGTTGCGTCTTTATCTATATCTTTCTTATGCATTCGAGCAGATAAAAGCTCCAATGATTCCTGGCTTACTGAGTCCGCTCTAATTTCATTTAGAATCTTGAGGAAGGATTCATCATTCTGTCTATACTGTTCATCGAGGTAACAAATATGTAGATCCATATTATTCCAAACCTCAGATTCATTCACAAAACGAACTTCCTGACCATATCGGGTAACTGGTGGTAGTTGAAATAAATCACCACAAAGAACAACTTGAATGCCACCAAAAGGTAGTTCATTTTGATGAATCTTTCTAAGGACTCGGTCGACAATATCAAGTCGATAATCATGAAGCATAGATATCTCATCAATTATTAGAACCTGTGCGGCCATCATCTGCATACGAAAATCTGTTCGACCATATATCTTATTTAGATCAGCTTCAGTTAAAGAATCTTTGATACCTATATGAGCCCAAGAATGAATAGTCTTACCATTCATATGAGTAGCAGCAATTCCAGTTGATGCAGTTATGGCAACGTTGACGCCGTTCTTTTTCAAGTACTTAATATACTCATTTAATACATATGTCTTACCGCTTCCTGCAGCGCCAGTTAAAAATACATTGTATCCAAGTTTTAATGTATCTAATGCTTGTTTTTGATTCATATTAGTAATATTAAAGATAAATATATAAATCTACTAATAAATTATACAAAAATAGTTATTAGCTTATGTTTGATGTATATTAAAAGCACAAGAGGGAAAAAGGGGAGTATTTTGGGTAGTAGATACATATATAGATTTTCAAGAACAATACTAATAGCTATTTTTTTAATTGGCTCTACATTACTTCCAATACTAACCTATAGCCCAGTATCAGCATCAACCAGCGCTACAGATAAAAAACTAACCTATAAATACGACAAATTATTTAATGTAGGTAATCCCGGTGGATATTCTAGGGTAAATTCTGTAACTACAGATTCATCTGGAAATGTCTATATTACTGGATATATTAACGGACAAGTGACTCTTCCGGGTGCTAATGGCTTCTCAGTAAATCTGCCAATTAAGAATACAAACCCCAATTCAATGCCAAGTCCTATGTCAATGCATCAACCAACACCTTTTGGGCCAAATTCATCCTTCGGCCCAAAGAATCAAATTAAACCAAATGCAGATAGCTTAAATGGAACAATGTTTATAGCTAAACTAGATACGAATAATAACATTTTATGGTCTAAGGTAGCATCATCGAATAATAGTTCTGCGGGAAATAGTGTTGCTACTGACAGTAGCGGTAATATATACATTTCAGGAATTTTTTACGGGACGACGGTGTTTAGTCCTGGAAATCTTAGTAGTTCGGTTTCGAGTAATAATAGCGATAGCTTCTTGGTTAAATATAATTCCAGCGGGGTGTATCAGTCGGTAAAGACTTTTGATACTAGCGGTGGAAATGCAAACACAACTAGTATGGCGGTAGACTCTAGCGACAACGTCTATGTTGCTGGACAGTTTAACAGTACGGTTATATTTAACCCTGGATATCCAATTAGTTCGGTTACAAGTAATAATGGTGATGGCTTCATGGTGAAATATAACTCTAGCGGAGTCTATTAGTCAGTAAAGACTTTTGATACTAGCGGTGGATATGCAGGTACGAATAGTATGGCAGTAGACTCTAGTGGTAATGTTTATGTCACAGGATATATTGTCGGGACTGTAGTGTTTAATCCTGGAGATCCTGGGAGTTCAGTGAATAGTCCTGGCTATACTGGATTCTTGGTGAAGTATGACTCAGGTGGAACGTATCAGTCAGTTAAGACTTTTGATACTGGCGGTGGATATGCAAGTTCGAATAGTATTGCAGTAGACTCTAGCGATAATGTCTATGTTGCTGGACAGTTTGAGGGGACAGTAGTGTTTAACCCTGGTGATTCTGGGAGTTCAGTGACGAGCAATAATCAAAATAGTTTCTTGGTTAAATATAATTCCAGTGGGGTGTATCAGTCGGTAAAGACTTTTGATACTAGCAATGGAAATTCAAATACAACTAGTATGGCAGTGGACTCTAGCGGTAATGTATTCGTTGCTGGACAGTTTTCGGGTACAGTAGTGTTTAA
>CAIUOC010000032.1 GCA_903900685.1 uncultured Candidatus Saccharibacteria bacterium
ATACTTGGAGTAGTGTCTATTGGAGGCGCTGTAGAAGTATCAACAGCAGGGGTAGAGTCTGTCCCATAAGCCATACTTGGAGTAGTGTCTATTGGAGGCGCTGTAGAAGTATCAACAGCAGGGGTAGAGTCTGTCCCATAAGCCATACTTGGAGTAGTGTCTATTGGAGGCGCTGTAGAAGTATCAACAGCAGTAGGTTGAAAATACGATGGTGTGTCAAGCGATGTATCGCTAGTTGCTGTATTATCAACTGGAACTGTTGCAGTTGCATCTGTTACCGGTGTAGTAGAATCATCTTGTTTATTTTGTCCGAACATTTCACCCCCTAAATTGACTTATATATGTAATAATTAAAGTACATTATGCTTATAATAACAAATAAAAAGCATAAACATAATTTAAAAAAGGATATTTTATGCTTGATGATTTAAAATTTATACACAGTAAAGACGGTAACGATACACTTGGAACTGCCAGTAAACAATGGCAACAAGTTTTATTTGATTATTCCCTAGGTCTAGATAAAAAAGATTTTAATAATGTTGTTTTGGCGGGTATGGGTGGTTCAGCGCTTGCAGGACTAATAGCCCAGACATGGCCAGGATTTAATATACCTTTTGTAATTTCTAGGGACTATAGCGTGCCTAAATTTCTTAATAATAAAAGTCTTTTTATAGCTTCAAGCTATTCGGGCAACACAGAAGAAACTTTAGCAGCTCTTTCTGAAGCAGAAGAAATAGGCGCTAAAATTATTATTATTGCAAGTGGCGGGAGTTTAGAAAAAATAGCCAAGGACAAAGGCTATCCTATAGCAATATTGCCTTCGGGTCTTCAACCAAGACACGCAACTCTTTACGGTCTTAAGGCAATTCTTCAAATAACTGATCAATTTGGAATAACCAATAACTCGTCAAAAGAACTAGAGTCTAAAAGTGATTATATTAAACAACTCTGCAAAAATTGGTTTCCAGAAATAGCAACTTCAGATAATCAGGCTAAGCAAATTGCTCTTGAACTTATGGGTAAATCAATTGTAGTTTATAGTGGGCCACTACTTAATTCTGTAGGATATAAATGGAAGATAAGTTTTAATGAAAATTCAAAACATATTGCTTGGGTAAATCAATTCTCAGAATTTAATCATAATGAATTTTTAGGCTGGACAAAACAACCAACCGATAAGCCATATGCAGTGATTGATCTTCGGAGCAAACTTGAAAACCCAAGAATTAATAAACGCTTCGAAATAAGTAAAAAATTGTTGAGTGGACTGAGACCTGAACCAATTGAAATAAATGCTCAAGGAGAAGATGTCTTAGAGCAAATACTTTGGACGATGATACTTGGAGATTTTGTTAGTATTTATCTGGCATTATTATCTAATTTAAATCCATTTCCAGTAGAATTAATTGAAAAACTAAAAATTGAACTAACTCATTAAGCTTTTGTTTATAAACCGATAAAATTATATAATAAACATATATGGAGAAAAAAAATTTAAAGGCCTCTAGTATTTACTGGGCTTTAGCTATTCAGGCATTTGTAGCGATTTTATTTTTAATTTTTAGTTCAATAAAAAATAATACGGGACAATTCTTATTTTTACTATTTAACTTATTTTTAGCATGGATTCCTTTAGTGATAGCTTTGACTATCAGACAATACTTGAAGAAAAATCCTTGGTTAAGCTTCAAGGGCATTGCTTTGGCTTTTGTTTGGATATGTTTTTTGCCTAACAGTTTCTATATTATAAGCGACCTAATTCATCTCAATAACTTTAATAGCTTCGACATTCTTTTTGATATCATTACTTTTTTCCTCGTTGCAGTTAACGGAATAATCGCTGGTGTGATTAGTGTCTACCTGATACACGAAGAGCTTAATAAAAGACTTAAATCAAGACAATCTTTATTGATAGTCATGGGACTATTTTTGATGTGTGGTTTTGGTATTTACCTAGGACGTTATCTGCGACTTAATAGCTGGGATGTAATTACTAATCCACTTGTTTTTATATTTGATATGACCAATCCGCTATTTGATCCACAAACTCAACTCAAGGCATTTACCGCTTGTATTGGTATTCTAGGTTTACTTGGAACTAGCTATTTAGTACTTTGGCAGTCTATTGAGCATCATAGGGGAAGTATGAAAATCTAAAACATGTACAGACTTCTTAGCGTTTCAGCTGCTAATCAGGTATAAATAGTAATATACTTCATTAATGCTGTATTTTTTAAAGGAGATATTGTTAAATGGATAAAGTGATAAAGCACAGTAAAAAAGTAGCCGCTAAAATAGCCCCTATAACCAACGAGACTATTAATAAGCACGTTGGTGGTTTCGAAGAATTTATTAAAGAGTTCGGAGTCATTGGTCTAGCTATTGGTTTTGTATTTGGTGCACAAGTTAAAACAGTTGTCGATAATTTTACGATTTCAATAGTCAACCCCCTCGTTGGACTTTTGCTACCCGGTACCGGAAATTTAAACCAAAAAACATTTTCATTAACAATATTTTCAAAAACTGCCGTCTTTAGTTGGGGAAGTTTCGCATCTTCGTTAGTAAGTTTTGTAATCATAGCAATTATAATTTATGTGACATATAAAATATTCCATCTTGATAGACTAACAAAACAATAGTTCCCATGACAGACGAAGAATACAAGAAAAAATTAACAAAAGAACAATATGCAATCCTGAGAGGATCAGCTACAGAGCCACCATTTAGCGGTAAGTTTGACGATTTTTTTGAAACTGGAGATTACACTTGTGGTGCTTGTGGTAGTGTTTTATTTAAATCTAATACTAAATATGATGCTGGGTGTGGATGGCCAAGTTTCTGGGATGCCACCGACAACTCAAAGATAAAGCTTCTAGATGATAGCTCGCTCGGCATGCACAGAACTGAAGTAAGGTGTGGGGTTTGCGACAGCCATCTTGGACACCTATTCAATGATGGTCCTGTCGAACATGGCAGAAAAAGATACTGTATTAATTCAGGGGCATTAAACTTTGAAAAATCAAAATGAAGTAGCACTGCTAGCCGGAGGTTGCTTTTGGTGTCTTGAGGCTGCATATAAGATGTTTAGAGGGGTTTTAATAGTAGAGTCGGGATATTCTGGTGGTAATGTAGAAAATCCATCCTACGAGGCTGTATGTAGTGGAGAAACAGGGCATGCCGAAACAGTTAAAATTACATTCGACCCAGAAATTATTTATTACAAAGATATTTTAGATGTGTTTTGGACTGTCCATAACCCAACAACCTTAAACCAACAGGGCAATGATAGTGGAACGCAATATCGATCAGTGATTTTTTATATTAACGAAGAACAGCATAAAATAGCCCAAGATTCTATAAAAAAAGCAGCAAAATTATGGGACGACCCAATAGTTACTGAATTAATCCCAGCCGAAACATTCTACAAGGCCGAAGATTATCATCAAAACTACTTCTCGAACAATCCTAGCAGAGCTTATTGCCAAATGATTATTAACCCAAAATTAAAAAAAGTACGTGAAAAGTACATAAGTCTACTAAAATAATAAATATTTAAAAAACTAATTATAGATTCGAAAAATCAGAATTATAGTACTTACTACCCCAGTTAGCCATTTGTTTTAGTAGGGGGACTAAATCTAGCCCTTTTTCAGTCATTGTATATTCTATCCGAGGTGGAACTTCATGAAAGTGTTTTTTGGTGATAATTTCATGTTTCTCAAGTTCATCTAGACGTTGAGATAAAGTTTTTGGACTTATTCCAATCAAAGATCTTTCGAGTTCAGAGAAACGCTTGCTACCATCGGCTAAATCTCTCAGAATTAGTGCAGTCCATTTACTGCCGACAATTGCCATGGCTGATGCTACGCAACCTGAATGAGATTCGATACATGATTTATTATTTTTCATACTTTACTTTGTGTAGTATTGGGATTATTATATTAATACTATATAAAGTATACCATCAATAAATAAAGGAGCTCATTATGAACCTACAAATTATCATCGGAAGCACAAGGGAAGGCCGCAGATCTTTACAATTTTCAAAATGGATTGAAAAAACCGCCAAAGAAAATAAGAATTTAAATGTTGAACTAGTTGATCTTATTGATTATGACCTGCCTATGTTCAATGAAGCTATATCACCAAGATATAATCCTACAAGAGTACTCACAGGTGATGTGAAAAAGTTCTTAAATAAACTTAATGAGGGTGATGCATATGTCTTTGTTACGCCCGAATACAACCACTCACTTTCAGGCGTTCTAAAAAATGCACTAGACTACATCGCTAATGAACTGAATAAAAAACCAGCTGCTGTTGCAAGTCATGGAAGCGTTGGTGGTGCTCGGGCCGCTGAGCACTTAAAAATGATTCTTTCTGAATGTCGAGCGGTTATAGTGCCAATTAATCTACATTTTAATCATTTTATTGATGGAAGTATTGATGAAGAAGGTAATCTAGTAAAAGAACTTAAAGAACTTGCCTATGGTCCTCACACAACTGTTAATACAATGGTTGAAGAGCTTGTTTGGTACGCAGAAGCTTTAAAAATTGCTCGAGAAAAATAAATTTCAATTAGATATTTTTTAAATATTTTACTGCTTAGGTTTAAACCTCATTTGACTTAGTTAGATTTGTCGCTTCGTAGCGGACAGAGCATTAATGGGTTGGGCGGGTGCAGCAACTACAGATTCCTCTACGCCATATCTTATAGCTTTTTCTTCGATTACCATTTCTCCATTACTATAACCATTAGTCATTAAAACTCCCCCTTGCTGACTACTTATATCCGTTATGTAGATATTACTTAATTAAATAAACATAAACTCAATCAAGAGTCCGGATATTTATGCTAATTATGCTAAAAAGTTTAATACTAAGCGAAATCATAGACGGCTTTTACCCCTTTAATTAACTAGACAAAACAAAGTATTTATGCTAATATATGATAGTTAATTAAAAAATAAAAAAAATATGTCAGAACAATTATATACAAAACAGGAAACGTCTGAAGTCATTGATAGAAACTTGGCCAATAAATTCAATAAATTACCTGACGATTTTTTATTTGATAGAGAATTTACAATAAAAAGTCCAGAGGGACAATCAAAGGTTTCAATTGAGGATTTTGGACCGAAATATGTTATCGGTGCGGACGGCAAAAGAACAGGCGAAAAATACCCAATTGTAGAGTTTAAGGATGACAGCGGTAATCTGAGAGAGGTGCCTACAGAAGAATTTCTATCAATGACAACACTTAGCCCTGATGAAATAGCAAGTTTTATAAGTGAGAATACACCTGAACCTAATGAAACTGAAAATTTATACGAAACCAGCGAAGAAGAAAAAAATGTTGGCTCTAAAGCAGATTTATATCCCAGGCACAAGCTACTATTTGCTCCCGTTAAGGCTGAAACAGAACCAGAACCAGAGATTGACGTAAATTATGATGCTTGGTTTGATAAAGATAATGAAGTTTTCGATCCTAGTATTGATCCTCAAACTCAAATTGAATTGGCAGCTAATCGGCCTCCAGACAATGAAAGATTAAGAGTTACTCCTGAAAGTCAGAAAATAGCAGAAGAAAGATTAGAAATTGCTGGAAAGAGTGATTCAAATCTAAGACTAATATTTGAAAAATATTCCCATAAGGGAACCAGCCTTAGCGAGTTACTTAGAATTGATGAGGGTTTTAGGACCGATGTAGGAATTTATCTTCTTAGTAAATTAGATAAACTTGCAAATAATGAAAAAACCATGGGTCAGCAAATAAAAGATAATTCTGAAAAAAATCCTGGAACTACTGGTTATTCTCATATACCAGAACTAAGAAGTCGAGAGTATGCAACATTACTTGCAATGTCAATGCTCGATGGAACTTTTAAAGATGGTTTAGTTAAAGCAGATACTATAGAGCATGCAAATGATGGTGAGGTACTCCTTGGTCAGCATAGAGCAGCTGCTAAAAAAATAATTAATTTATCTTAAAAAATGTCAGAAATTATTTCAAATAAAAAAAACAATGAATCATTGCAGGAAAATGAGCAGGTTGTTGAGCTACACAATAACAGTTTAGTATTAGATTCTGATCATGCATTAAGAACTATTGAAGAAGCCAGAGAACAGGCTTTCAATGGTAAAATATTAGCCGAAATTGAATTGCCAGCAAAAGTTTATGGACAAGATTTAGATAAAACCTTAGCTATTTTAGATTTTAGCAAAGATATTCCAGAGAAGGGAAAAGCTATACTTTTTAATCCAAGTATCAAAAAAGAATTAGACAACTTGGGTGTTACAAGATCAAGATATGGTTTGATAACCCTTAACTATACGCCAGAAGAATTATTAGTAGGTTTTATTGATTTAAGACCTGAACAAACAGTAACTATAGGTCGCAGTTCAGACGAACACAATAATTATCTTTTAGGCCTAAATGACGCCAGAGATGACAACAGCCATCTTTCTCGTGAGCAGCTGTCAATTCATCTAGATAAGGACAACCATATATCAATTGAAGATCACTCAACTAACGGCACTAAAGTAGTTATTCCAAAATAGGGTAATAATTTAATCTTTTATTTGTTATAGTATGACCTATGAAAGAAATAGATAAGACAATAATTCCAACAAAATTACTATGGGTAGATCTTGAAATGACAGGTCTAGATTCCAATAGAGATGTCATTTTAGAGGTTGCTATAGAAGTAACTGATTTTTCACTTAAAACTCTCGCGAGTTACGAGGCTGTTATTTCGCACCCAGATGATAAACTCAACAATATGAATGAATGGTCACAAAAACAGCATAAAATAAGTGGTCTCATAGATAGAATTAAGAAAGATGGTCAGTCTGAAAGATCAGTTAAAGACCAGCTTATTGGTTTTATTAAGGCTCAGTTTGGAGATGAACCAGCAATACTTGCGGGCAATTCAATTCATAACGATCGAAAGTTTATAGAGAGGTGGTGGCCTGAAGTAAATGATTTATTGCACTATAGAATGCTCGATGTAAGTGCCTTTAAGATTTTAATGCAAGGTAAATATAATATTGAATTTGATAAGAAAAATTCCCATAGAGCATTTGACGATATTCAAGCTTCTATCGCAGAATTACAATTTTATATTGATAGGTTCAAGAATTTATAAAATATAATTTTTATTTATA
>CAIUOC010000033.1 GCA_903900685.1 uncultured Candidatus Saccharibacteria bacterium
GCTCCGGGAACTGGCTGTATAGGAACCATTAATAATATTGAAGCAAGAGCTAACATAATTACGCTTATGACGACCGGTCTTTTTTCTATTTTATATAAAATGTAGACAAGAAGACTAATTGTTATAACTGATAGAGCGGCTGTAATGACATAAAAAGAAGCCGGGGAGTAATTATAAAGCTCAATTATCTTTAGTATCGGCCATTTTATTAGAAATGAATGATCGCCAGGGAAGCTAGCTTTTTTAAAAACAGAACTACTAGAAAAAAGGTATGGTCCGATAAGTTGATCGCTATTTCCTTGTTGAACCTTAGCTCCAAGAATAGACCAATAAATTGTAGTACCAAGAAGAATAATAAAAGCAAAAACTGGAAGTATTCTTACCAGAAAACCTTCCGGCATTTTTTTCTTATTTTTTAGTACTTTTGTTTTTAATAAATTATTGTTTTCCATCGGCAGTAAATATAACTTAATATGATTTTACCATAAGTATCTTTTTTTATTTTAATGAATTACCGCTTATCGCATTCTTATATATCTCGAGTGTCTCTTCTGCCATTTTTTTCCATGAATACTTTCTAGCCCGTGAATGACCTTCCTCGATTAGCTTCTTGCGCTTTGCTTCGCTTTTAATAACACTAAGAATTACTTTTGCCATATCTGTTTCATCTTGCGGATCAAAATATTCAGCAGCATTACCATATATTTCGGGAAGACAAGTATAGCTACTACTAACTACTGGTGCCCCGTGAACCATAGCCTCAAGACCAGGTAGTCCAAAACCCTCACTCAGACTAGGAAAGATATATGCCCTACAGTTCTCATATAGCCATCTAAGCTGTCCTTCTGATACAAAACCAGGGAAGATAACGTCCACCTGACCACTGGCAATAACATCTCGTTTAATTTTCTTATATAGGCCATTTCTTTTGCCAGCTAAAACTAAGACTAAATCAGGATAGTCTTTTTTAATAATAGAGAAAGAGGAAATTAATTTTTCTAAGTTTTTATGAGGCAAGGGCCTGCCGGTATACATAATAAAAGGTTTGTCTAAAAGTTCCTCTATAGGCTCGGGGCTATCTTTAATTTTATCTGCGCCTTCATAAGTAACGGCAATCTTGCGGCTATTAATTCTCGTAAACTTAGCAACATCTTCTTTGACGAATTCGCTAGGCACCATGACTTCACTAGACTTTGCTGCAACTATTCGATTAACCCAAATATATACATATCTTTTTATAGTAAAGACTAACCAGTTTTTAGCTGGGTTTCTAAATCTAATAGTAGTAAGGTCATGCATAGTTGTTACGACTCGCCCACGGTAGGCTATAGGCTGTTGAACCATACCGAAATGAACAAGATCAGGCTTAAGTTCTTTTATCTGTCTGAGAAGGCTTATTTGCTCTCTGAAGGTAAATTCCTTATATGGACAGGGAACAGCAGTAAACTTATTGTTAGTTGGCACAAATGAATCCATGTCTTTAGGTTTAAGTAATATTAAATAATTGTTTTCATGATCAATTTCTTGAAGATAATGAATAAGCCTTTCGACATATCTTCCGGTTGTTGTTCTATATTCTCTTGCATCTATAATAATTTTGCTCATAACTTTTAATCCTTAAACAATATTTTACGGTATATTGCTCTAATATTTTTAAGATTGTCTGCATTGGGCGGTAAGTCATGGGTCATAATACTCCAAATATATTCAGGCGAGACCTTCATCCTAGATTGAACTTTGTGTCTCTCAAAAAGTTTTTTTGGCATCAAGACTAGCGATACAAAAAACCCCCTTAGTACAGGAACTATTTGCCCTCTTGAAATAGCACTGAATATAAAAGAAAAATAAGCTACGAAAAATCTTAAGCCAATTTTGAATAAATACTTACTGGGTACATTCTTCCAAAAAAGCCACGGCAAGTTCTTGATTGTCTGGTAAGTAGTAAAGCCAGGTATTTTAGAACTTGTTGCCCCAATTTTATGATAGACAATAGAACTAGGCTCATAGGCAACTTTCCAACCAGCAAGCTGGGCCCTAAAACCTATATCTACATCTTCATAATATGCAAAGAAGTCTTCATCAAATAAACCGATTTCTTTTAACATTGAAACCCTATATAGGCTGGCTCCGCCACTGGCTGCAAAAACTCTTTCAGGTTTACTGTATTGGCCGTCATCTAACTCTCTTCTTCCTCTTGGATAAGGCAAACCCCAATTAGTATATTGATCGCCAGTGCTATCTAGATGTTTTTTATCCGACGATAAAAGCTTTGGAGCAACAATGCCAACCTTGGGCGATGCTTGCATCACCTCAACCAATCCTGTTAACCAATTTTTATCCGCCACAGCATCATTATTAAAAAGTGCCACATATTCAGCACCCAAATCAATCGCTTTTTCTATTCCTTGATTCACTCCACCTGCAAAACCAAGATTTTTACTATTCTCAATTATTTCAATATCTGGATAATTTTTTTTCAAGATGGTTAATGATTTGTCTTTTGACCCATTCTCAATAACTACAATTCGATTTTTAATTGTTTGAGCCTTTAAAGAATTAACACATTTTTCAATTGAGTCTTCACCATTCAGGTTTGGTATTACTGTGAATATGTTTGTCATAATATTGCCTTACAAGATATATGATAACCTATATAGCTAATTATGTCTTTTTGAAAGGATGTATTATTCTTCCCATTCTTAAGATTAGTTTCCAGGATCTAAAGCCAACAATACTAATCA
>CAIUOC010000034.1 GCA_903900685.1 uncultured Candidatus Saccharibacteria bacterium
GAGGCGGTGGCTTCACTGGACCAGCATATTTTAATGGTCTCGATAATACTGACGAAAATGACTCAGATTATGAAAACTCCTTCCTAACAAGTTGGCATCTATATACGCCGAGTATAGTTACGCCGAATACACCAGCAACAGGATATGCCAAATCTAGTAATACAAGTTCAGTCTTTATTGTTTCTAGCTTAATAATAACTACTGGCTTAATACTAGGAGCAAGATTGATTAGTAGTAGGAACAAAGTTGAGGAAAAATAAGAAAATATGAATAGTTTAAAAACATCAATCAACTTAACAAGAAGCATGGGTGTTTCAATATTACTTATTGGACTAACACTTGTCCCATTATTAACTGCGAATGTATCAAAAGCTCACGCGGCTACTACCCTGCCGACCTACAATTACACGAGAACGTTTGACGCAACTAACGGTAGCGCAGAAGCTTCTTATGTAGCTACAGATAAAAATAATAATGTATATGTATATGGTTATTTCAATGGGACAGTTATTTTTAACCCATCAGATCCGTCTACTTCTATTACATCACCAAACTATAATATTTTCCTAACTAAATATACTAGCTCTGGAGTCTATCAATGGACTAAAACTCTCGATGTTGCTGGTGGTGCAGCATTTGCTGCAGGAATTACTACGGATTCTAGTGGTAATATAATTATACATGGTAGCCTAAATGGAACAGTATCGCTACCTGGCATAAATGGATTTTCTAAAGCAACTCAAAACACTAATATAATTCCACCTTCTACTACATTTCTAGATCAAAATCGACCAGGTGGATTACACCCAAATATTACTTCTGGAGACTGGACCTCTTTTCTGGTAAAATTTGACACCAATGGCTCTACTCTTTGGAGTAATGTAGCTGATTCTGGTACCGGAGTAATATTTCCTGATAATATTGCGGTAGATAAAAACAATAACTTATTTACTACCGGCGAGTTCTGTGGAACAGTAAATTTCATCAATAGCATTGCACTAACAACTCCAAGGTGTACTAACTATATCGCTAAATACAATGACAATGGAGTTTTCCAGGATATAAAATATAATGACACTAGTGCAGCTGGAGCATATGGTTCATGGTCTCAGGGAATTGGAGTGACAGCAGATAAAAATGGGAATACTTATGTGACAGGCTTTTTCATGGGTGAAGTTGGTTTTAATTATGATGGAGTTAATCCTGGAACAGATATATTAACAAATCCATATAATGCACCTGAAGGATTTATAACAAAATATAACAGTGATGGATCATATGCTTGGACTAAAATAAATGCCATACAAGATGAATCATCCTTAGATATTGAACAATATATTGCTACAGACTCAAGTGGAAATGTTTATACAACTGGTTATTTTTCTGGAACTAATAGTTTCAATCAGACAAATACCCAGATATCAGCAGACAATGGAATTAATTATTCAAATTATCTGACCAAATACGACACAAATGGTAACTATAAATGGACGGACATCACCACTAATCAGGTCGGTTCATCTTCCGGAGATGGTTTTGGATCTGGTGGACTTGTAATAGATCTAAATGATGACATATTTGTCTCAGGTCAATTTGAAGGTAATGTAATCCTTGATGGACCAAATGGTACAGATCACTATACTTCGAGTAATAACGGCGGTACCTGGTCTGGTTATTTCTCAAAATTCAACCCAGATGGATCTTACGGTTATAGCAAGGTGAGTTCATACGACCCTTCAGCTGCTGGTGGACCATATGTTCGGCCCAACTCGCTTGCAGTTGATAATCTTGGTAATTTATATAGTACTGGCGTATATAATGGGGCGGTATATTTTAATGGGATAGACAATACTGATGAGAATAACTCAGAAAGCAATAACGCATTCTTAACCAGCTGGAAAGCATTTATTCCACCAGTTACATTAGCACCTGCTAAAACCCCAAGTACTGGATTTGCAAAAGGCAATAATACAAATCAGATAATTCTCTACTCTAGCTTATTTATAGCCCTTTCGCTAATAACTGGTGGTTATGTAGTTAATAAAAGAAACAAGAATTAAACAAAGAAAGCTATGGGGCAGACATATATGAGCAAACTAACCAGGAATATTGTCTTCTCTCTGCTGCTTATTGCTCTAACTCTCGTACCACTTATAAGCACAACTAACAAAACGGCTCGCGCTGCAACGACCTTGCCCACCTACAGATATACTAAAACATTCGATGTAGTGGACGGATATGCATACAGTACAGATACAGCCACTGACAGTAGCGGCAATGTTTATGTCGCCGGTGACTTTAGTGGCCATATTATATTCGATGGTGTCGGTGGGACAGATTCAGTAACTTCAAGTAATCAAAATATTTTTCTTACCAAGTTTAGTAGCACTGGGGTATATCTTGGGACAAAGACTTTTGATGTATCTGATGGATCCTCGTTTAGCTATGTTGCCGCCATAAATGTAGACTCTCAAAATAACGTATTCCTAAGTGGAGATTTTAGTGGCACAGTTACCTTTGATGGTGTCGGTGGTACAAGTACGCTAACTTCTACAGAAAATACAGCCTACATAACTAAGTTTAACGCTAACGGAACCTATGGATGGACAAAAATTAATTCCAATATTGGTAATGGAAGCTATTCTTACGCAAATACAGTAGTGGCTGATAAAAATGGATCAATCTATGTTGCTGGATATTTTTCCGGCACAGTTACCTTTGATGGTGTCGGTGGTACAAGTACAATAACAGCTACAAGCGGATCTACTGATGGTTACCTAACTAAATATAACAGTGATGGCACTTATGGCTGGACTCATGCAATGGACTCTGCAGTCAGTTCTGATAGCTATACTTTTCATCTCGCAGTAGATTCAAATAATAATATATATACTGTTGGAGATTTTTTTGGAACTGTTACATTTGATGGCCCTGGAGGTGTTGACACTAAAAATAGTACAAATGGATTGTCATATTTAACTAAATATACAAGCACTGGCCAGTATCAGTGGACCAGAACGACCAATGTAACTGGTTCCGGTAATATAAATGCAGCTTCAGTCGCGATTGACCCAAATAATAACATATACGTTACTGGCTACTTCAGTGGAAACAATGTAGAATTCAATGGCACCGACAATCCGCAGTCAACAATTAACGATAGTGTCTACCTAACAAAATACACTAACGATGGCACTTATCTTTCGACGAGAATTTTTGATACCTCTGCGGCGAATACTTATGCCTACTCAGCGGCGTTAGCAGTAGATTATCTTGGCGATGTATTTATATTTTCCGGATATGTCGGAACAGTAGGTTTTGATGGACCTGGTGGAAGCGATTCTCAAACTAGTTCGGTATCAGGAGGCTCAAGAGGTTCTGGAGCAATTACTAAAATAAATAGTGACGGAAGTTATGGTTGGACACAATCCTTCTACGACATGGACGTTGATAGTGTCAATACTTTAGGAATGGGCGTTCAGGGTGGAATGTCATTAGACAACAAAGGCAACATTAACGTTTCAAGCTGGTTTGCAGGTAGTGTGGCGTTCGATGGCCAAAATGGTACGCATATATTCACAACTGCTAATGAGTCAGCCTACTTTACTAGTTTTTCAGCCTTCCCTCCTATGCCTTCCGTCATAAACGCGAATAATACTGGACCAGCGGCTCCTAAGACAGGCTTTGCAAGCTCAGGGATGAGTTATAAGGGATTAATATTAGTAGCTGCGGTATCATCATCAATATTAGGACTAGGTCTATTAACGCGGCGCGTGAATAGGTAATATATTCCAAGGGACTATTATGGAAAATGAAAAAAGAATAGAACCAGTAACTAGGTCTGAGCTTGAGGAAGTAGCTTCGAGTTACTCCAAAGAGCTACAACCATTTATTCAGGAATATCTAACCGAACCAACTGATGAGGTGTTTGATGACTTGGCAGAGGATGATTCACAAGATCATGATCCACTACAAGAACATGAAGAAGATATAAGTGCAGAAAAGTTTAGTGACCTGGATGCTGAAACTCCATTAAATTTACCAA
>CAIUOC010000035.1 GCA_903900685.1 uncultured Candidatus Saccharibacteria bacterium
ACAGTCGCATTTTTCATAAAAGGACTTATCTGGTTGCTTTTTACGGGTATTCTTTTAACAGCGTTATAGTCCGAGAATAAGAGAACCGTTCCTGTTCGGTCATAATAACTAATACTGCCACCGAGGTTTGTGCCAGTAATATCTTTAAGGTTAGGTAAGTCTTTTCTAAAATAAGCAAACATTCCAATCATAAAGATGAACCCAAGAACAACACAAATTCCGAATATTTTAAGCGCCATAATAAGGCCTTTTTTACTAAACCAATAGTGATATATACGCTTAGGATTTAGGTGGAATAGTAGTCTTTTTAGTTTCCCAGAAGGAAGACCACTAAGATAAACAGCTCTAGATCTAGCTTTTTGATCTTTCTTAGATTTCCATTTATTACCTAGACCACGGTTAATTTTAATAGAGTTACCACTCTTAGTAATATAAATATTTTTCTTTTGACGAGACCTACTACCTGTTGGTTTTCTTGTACTTGCCATATTTAATCCCAAATAATTTCTTTAATCATATTATGCATAATATTATATCAAACTTTTTATGATAAATAACTGAAACTTAGCTGATATTCACTTATCCACAATCGTTTCTAATACTTTGGCAAAATAGGCTATAATATGTCTTATGAAATTATCAGAAGAACTCAAATGGCGCGGTTTCGTTAATCAAACAACATATAAGGACATGGATGCTTTAGATAATGGTAGTGTTACTTTTTATCTAGGAGTAGATCCAAGTGGTCCCGGTATGACTGTCGGACACCTCTCAATAGCTATGATGATTAAACACTTAATAAGTGCTGGTCATAAACCAATACTACTAGTCGGTGGAGCATCTGGTCTAATAGGAGATCCCGATGGTAAGGCTCAGGAAAGAGACCTTAAAACTGAAAATGAGATTCAAGAAAATATTGACAAGATTTCTGCTCAATATAAGAAGATTTTTGAAGGTCAGAAATTTGTTCTCGTAAATAATATTGATTGGTTTAAAAACTTAGGTTATCTAGACTTTCTTCGAACAATTGGAAAGCATGTGCCTATGAGAACTATGCTTGGACGCGAGTTTGTTCAAAGTAGGTTGGGTGAAAATGGAACTGGAATTAGTTATGCCGAATTTAGTTATTCACTAATTCAGGGCTATGACTTCCTTCATCTATATAGAGACTTTGGAGCAACCCTTCAAGTTTGTGGAGCCGATCAATGGGGCAACTGTATTGCGGGAGTAGATTTAATCCGCCGAGTTGAAGGTGTTGAAGCTCATATATATTCAGCTCCATTAATAATTAATAAGACTACAGGAGTTAAGTTTGGTAAGACTGAGGCTGGTGCAATATGGCTTGATCCTAACCTTACTAGCCCCTTCGATTTCTATCAGTTCTGGATTAATACGGATGATGAAAGCGCTAAGGATTATTTAAAGATATATACCAACATAGATAAACCTGATTATGACCGGCTTATTACTGACTTTGATGCCGACAGAAGTGGAAGACTTGCGCAGAAAACATTAGCTTATGAAGTTACAAAAATCGTCCATGGCCAGGAGGTTGCAGATAAGGTGGTTGAAGTCACAGGGATTCTATTTAGTAAGCAAATTTATTCAGAATTGTCCCAGTCAGATAAGGATAAAATTAAAGGAAGTTTAATATCTGTACCTGTTAAGGCTGAATTCTTAGAAAGTATTGTAAGTTCTGGGCTTGCAAGTTCAAATACTGAAGCCTTATCGTTTGTTAAATCGGGAGCAGTTAAGGTTAATGGTCACAAAATAGATGATCCAAAATATTCTTTCTCTAACGGAGATAATTTACTACAAAAAGGTAAAAATATGTTCGTAATGGTTGTTAAAAAATAATTACCTGCTAATATAGAAAATTGAAACATATGACGAAAACACATAAAAAAGCCGACCAATATAACGATCCAAATCATAACTATCAAAAGTATTGGCTTGGACGAGACTACGAACATCAAGCTGAAGTTATGGCTTTTGGTAAGCTACTTTCTGGAAAACATTTTAAACATGCCGTAGATATTGGTGGAGGCTTTGGAAGATTATCCGTTGAGCTAGAAAAATACGCAGATAAAGTCACTCTTGCTGAGCCATCCCAGCAACAACTAGATATCGCTAAAGATTTCCTTAAGGATAATAAAGAAATTGAACGTAAGCTTATGCAAGCTGATGATCTTAAATATAAGGATGGTGAAATTGATCTTGTGACTATGATTAGGGTCATGCATCATTTACCAGATCCATCTTCTGAATTTAATGAAATTTCTAGAGTTCTCTCTGAAGATGGCCTAGCGATTATAGAAGTTGCAAACTATATGCACTTTAGAAACAGAATTAAACACCTAACTAAGGGAACTAAAATGCCTCTCGAGCCTGTTGATATTAGATCTAAGAAGTTTAAGACTGATGATGAAATTGCATTCGTAAATCATAATCCAAAAACTGTCACTAAACAGCTTGCTCATGCTGGTCTTAGGGTTGAGCGAATTCTGTCAGTGTCTAATCTTCGCAGCACAAAACTAAAGCAAACAGTACCTATGAATGTAATGCTTGCCATAGAAGGAATATTACAACCTGCCTTATCTAAAACATTTTTTGGCCCAAGTATTTTCTTTTTAGTTTCAAAAGCTAGCTAGAAACCAGCTATACTATTATATATCTATGCTTGACGACAAATTAACTAGTATTAAAGGTGTTGGAGCTGAGTTAGAGCAAAAGTTCCATATTCTAGGTATAAATACGATATCTGATCTAGTTTACAATTATCCTCGACGATATGAGGATTATTCTAATGTCCAAAGTATTAATGAGATAAGTCCAGGACCGGTAACAATCAAAGGTGAGATCAAACAGGCAACTGGACGTTATGTGCGTAGAGGTTTACATATAACTGAAGCAGTTGTTAGTGATGAAACAGGCAGTGTTAGGTTAGTTTGGTTTAATCAGCCATATCGAGCAAACTCACTAAAACACAATCAGGATTATTTTGTTTCGGGCACTTTTGAACTATCTAATCGTCGTCTATGTATTATTAGCCCAAGTATTGAACTTGAAAGTGATTTTCCGGCTAACACTGCCCGAATACTGCCCGTCTACAAATTAACTAAGGGGCTAACCTCAGCTACTATTAGAAAAATTATGAAAGAACTTATTCCAAGTATTAGGGCACTAGATGAAACATTGCCTAAAGATATTGTTAAGAGTCAGAAATTAATCACTAGAGCCGAATCAATTGAACTAATACATTTTCCTAAAGAATCATCAGATATTGAACTTTCCCAAGGAAGATTAGGCTTTGAAGAAGTATTTGAACTTAGTTTGGCTAGTTTACTTAACAAACAGGAAAATAATCTAGAGAATTCATTTCGTGTAGATTTTAAAGAAATATTAGCTAAGAAATTTGTTGAAAATCTACCATTCGCCCTTACTAATGCTCAAAGAAGGGTAGTCTGGCAATTATATATGGATCTTAATAAGAAACAGCCTATGAATAGGATGGTAGAGGGTGATGTTGGTTCTGGTAAAACGGTTGTTGCGACTATGGCGTCTCTAATGGTAATAGCTGAAGGTTTTCAAGTTGCATTCATGGCTCCAACTGAGATACTCGCACGCCAACATGCCAAAACAATTTCAGATTTACTTGGTCCTTTAGGGTACAAGGAAAACCTTGGTCTTTTAGTTGGCTCAATGTCCAAGAAAGAGAAGGAGTTTATGAAAGCTGAACTTGCATCCGGGAAAATTAATTTCATTATTGGAACCCATGCATTAATTGAAGAAAATGTTGTCTTAGATAAATTGGCGCTGGTAATCATAGATGAACAACAAAGATTTGGCGTTGAACAAAGGAAAAAGCTGATGTCCAAAGCCAGTAAGATGCCTCATTTTTTGAGCCTAACTGCTACTCCGATACCAAGAAGTTTAGCTCTAACCTTTTTTGGTGAACTTGATGTATCTATACTTGATGAGAAGCCAACGAATAGAAAACCAATTATAACTAGTATTATTTCACCCAATTCCAAACTTCCTATGTATCAGGATATTAATAAGCAGTTAGACGCAGGTCGGCAAGTATTTGTAATATGTCCACTAATTACCGATTCTACAGTCATTGATGCCAACTCAGTCGAGAAGGTCTATAAAGAGCTATCATCTAAAGAATTTAAAACTAGGCGCGTTGGATATTTACATGGAAAAATGAAGGGTGATGAAAAAAACTCTGTTATGCAAGATTTTTTGGATCATAAACTTGATGTTCTGGTATCGACTACTGTCATTGAAGTTGGAGTTGATGTACCTAACGCTACAGTTATGTTAATAGAAGCCGCTGATAGGTTTGGATTAGCTCAACTTCATCAGCTTCGAGGACGGGTTGGGCGTGGTGAAGATCAGGGCTACTGTTATCTAATATTGAGTGACAGCAAAGCACCTAGCCCAAGAATTCGCGCATTATCTACTTCGAATGATGGCTTCAAACTTGCTCAATTAGATTTAGAACTTAGGGGCCCTGGCGCAATTTATGGTAAAATACAACATGGTGAACTTGATTTAAGAATGGCTAAACTAGACGATATTGGATTAATTAAGAAAGCGCGTAAATGTGCTGAAGATTTAATTGATAAAAATATAGACTTATCAAAGTATCCAGAATTATATAATAAAGTAAGTAAATTAAGAGTAATAACGAATTTAAATTAATATGTATGCAGGAACAACATTAACACCATTGTCGGGAAAATTAATAGGTGCTCATCAAAAGATTGATCGAGTAGCTAGAAGATTGCTTAGTGAACGACTTAAGGATGACAGTTTTTTTCCAACTACTAAACAGATACTTAATTTTGAAGGCTATAATGGGCCAGATTCTATAAAGAGAAAAAGTCCTTCGGTAGATGAGCCATGGCACTTTTATGCTCCTTTTGATGATAGTGACTCAGTGCTTATAGATGCGATAAATAATCACTACAATGAGCTGGTTAAAAATCTAAAGGAAAAAAATCGAGAAAGGGCATCTTTTGAAGCTGCCTGGTTAGCTCATGCAATTGTTGATGGTTTAACTCCAGCGCATCATTACCCATATGAGGAAAAATTAGCTGAACTCCGAGGAGAAGGTATGGAAAGTCGTGATTCGGTAAAGGAAAAACTTGTTATTTCAGGAGAAAATAGAAGAGAAACTGTTAAAAATAACTGGAAAATGTGGGGGCCAAAGGGACTTTTATCTACCCACGGACTATTTGAAATTGGTGTAGCTAGTCTATCTAAGCCACTATCTTTCAATGGTGCAGCAATCACTGATGCTGAAATATTAAAAATTCATGAAATAGGCGTCGGTGAATTCTTTAAAAATAGAGCTAGGGAAATTGCAGTTAAAGATCTATATGCCGTCTACTATAAAAAAGGCTGGACACTCAAACTGATGGTTGAGATACGAAATGTACTAATGCCAACAATTATTAATACCGTTACTCTTGCATGGTATTCATCCCTTATTGATGCTAATCTAGTAAAACTTCCTAAGCATAAAGCAAATCAGTGAGAATTATTGCAGGACGTTTAAAAGGCCAAATCTTTGATACGCCCAATGGTCACACAACTCATCCAATGAGTGAAAAAGTCAGAGGGGCATTATTTAATATTCTTGGTGATGTCGAAGACTTAACAATTCTTGATGTTTTTGGTGGTTCTGGTGGACTTAGCTTAGAAGCAATTAGTCGTGGAGCTAGTTATGCCACAATTATTGAATCAGATCGTAATGCTCAAATGACTATAAGGGATAATATTTCTCGTTTTGGTTTGGCCGAACAGATTAAACCTATATATGCCAACGCTAGTTCATGGATGAAACATAACAGGGAAAAAAAATTCGACATTGTTATTGCTGACCCACCATATAATAAATTGCAACATGACTTAATAGAGAGCCTAGGACCCTTTGTCGAAAAAGACGGATTATTAGTATTATCCTGGCCTAAAAATGAAAGAATGCCTAAATTTCCTGATCTAAAATTATTAGAAAGGAAAGATTATGGTGATGCGCAATTGATTTTTTATAGTCTTATCTAGTAAAATATAGATTCTTGGGGATGTGGTGGAATTGGTAGACACGCTAGCCTTAGGAGCTAGTGAGGCAACTCGTGAAGGTTCAAGTCCTTTCATCCCCACCAAGAAAATCATTAAACCATCTATACGTTAGGTGGTTTTTTATTTATCTTATTCTGGTTTTAAAATACATAGTTCTAAAAAAAATAATTGTGAAATACATTATTTTGATTTTGAATCTTTAAAAAGAAACTTTAAGATAACCACCAAACTTAAAAATTACTCGCTGAAAAAATAATTATAGCCATGAGCACTGCGATGAATATAATTTTAATAATCAAGGATTTAGTAGATTTTTCAGAACTCATACTTATTAATCTATAGTCTCTACCAGGACCATTTGGACTAGTACTCGGACCTAATTGCTTAGAATAATCGTTACTATGGACAACATGGTCAAGTTCCGCCTCCTGCATTAAAGCTTTAAGAGTCTCTTTTTTTACAGGGCCTTTAATTTTTCCAGCTGATTTACCGGTATATACCCAGGATGCATCCTGTATATCATGGTCAGAAAAACCTTCTTTCAATAATGATTGACGGGCATCATAAAATGTTAAACCCTGCTCCTTCATTTGCTTAAGACTACTTACGACTTTGATCATAAATGTAATTATACCAATCTTTAATTTAAATAAATATTTAACTTCCTAATTACATTTATCTAATTTCTATGTATGAAATTCTAGTCAATCCAACCATGATTAAATATTTAAAGTGAATAGATTATATTTTAATGTACAATAATATATATGTTATCGATACAACCATATAAAGGCGCTCGAGACTTTTATCCTGAAGATAAAAGAATTCAAAAATATATGTTTAATGTTTTGCGAAGCGTTGTTGAGCAATATGGATATGAGGAATATGATTCTCCAGTACTGGAATCTCTTGATCTATATAAAGCTAAATCTGGTCAAGAAATAGTTAATGAGCAGACCTATAACTTCGTTGATCGCGGTGGAAGATCTGTTGCTATCCGACCAGAGATGACTCCATCTGTTAGTCGAATGGTTGCTGGTCGTAGACAAGAGCTAGCCTATCCCGCTCGCTGGTATTCAATTCCTAATCTATGGAGATATGAAAGACCACAAAAGGGTCGACTTCGTGAACACTGGCAATTAAATGTAGATGTTTTTGGAATTGAAAGTGAACACGCAGAAGTTGAGCTTATCCAAATCGCAGATTCAATATTTAGAACCTTCGGAGCAAGTCCTGATCAGTATGCTATAAAAGTTAACTCACGTAAATTTGTTGATTATCTATTTCATGATTTTTTTAAGCTTAATAAAGAATCAGCTCATAAAGTTATTAAACTAGTCGATAGAATGCATAAACTAGAAACTATTAAGTTTGAGTCTAGCTTGCGTGAAATTATCGCTGAATCTAAGCTAGAATCCGTTGTAGCTGATGAAATAATAACAATCCTGAAAGTAAAGAATATAGAATATCTTCCATTGCCAGTTAGAGCTCACGAATCCCTAATAAGTCTCGAATCTCTCATGAATCATTTAAAGAATATTGGAATAACAAATTGTTTCTTTGACATAAGTTTAATGCGAGGATTTGATTATTATACCGATATTGTTTTCGAAGTATTTGATACTAATCCTGAAAATAAACGAAGCATTATGGGTGGCGGTAGATATGATGGACTAGTTGGTCTATTTGGTGTTAACCCAGTAGCAACAGTTGGATTTGGTCTTGGCGATGTTGTACTACTAGATTTTTTAAATACCCACGGCTTATTACCTAAAATTGAAGTTGAAACTGATGTTTATTTAATCGTCCTTGGAAATAACTTCACATATGCATCGGGAGTCGCGTCAGACTTAAGAAAGCAAGGAGTTAATGTGGCAGTTGATAGTAGCGGTAAAAAAGTCGGTCAACTAATAAAGAATGCGCTAAAGAAGAAAATACCTTATGTAATATTTATTGGCGATAACGAAGCAAGTAATAAAAAAATAGTACTCAGAAGGCTAGCTGATAATCATGAAACTGAAGAAGAAGTTTCCTCAGCATCTAAGGAAATTCTAGATAATAAGCAATAAACCCTAGAAAAAATTTATTCTTCCTGATATAGTTATTATTTATGCAGAACAAACTCACTCAAGTAAATGATACAAAAGTAAAAATCGAAGTTAGCGCTGACGCTGATACTCTTGCTCTAACCCTTCAGCAGACATTAAAGGATTTCCAGAAGTCTATGAAGTTGCCAGGCTTCAGGGAAGGCAAGGCTCCACTTAATATTGTTGAAAAGAATGCTGATCAATCTAGGCTTCAAGCTTCCTTCATAGATAGCGCTATAAATGATTTATATAGCAATGCTGTTATCGAGAATGATTTAAAGCCCGTTTCACAACCAAGTGTATCTATTAAAAAGTTTGTGCCTTTTAGTCTACTAGAAGTTGAATTTGAAGTTGAAGTGATTGGCAAACTAGAAATAACAGACTATAAAAAAATCCGCGTAGCTAGAAAGCCAGTTACTGTTACAGCTAAAGATATTGCTGATACTATGGAATCACTGCAAGATAGATTTGCCGAAGGAGTTGAAGTTAAAAGAGCAGCCAAGGACGGAGATCAGGTTGTTATTAATTTTCATGGAACTGACTCAAAAACTAAAGAACCAATTTCTGGCGCTGATGGAAAAGCCTACCCACTAGTAATTGGAAGTAACGCTTTTATTCCTGGATTTGAGCCTGAGTTAATCGGTCTTAAGCCAGACGAAGAAAAGACTTTCGAAATTACTTTTCCTAAAGATTACAATGTTAGTTTTCTGCAAAACAAGAAAGTTTCATTTGAAGTTAAAGTAATTCAAATTAATGAACTCACTAAAAGTCCACTTAATGATGAATTTGCAACTAAAGTTGGACCATTTAAAAATCTTAGTGAGCTTAAGGCTGATGTCAAGAAGCAATTAAAAGCTGAGAAAGAACAACGAGAACTACAACTATATCAGTCTGAAGTTGTTGCTGAACTTACCAATAAGTCCAATGTAACAATTCCAGATGCTCTAATTGATGAGCAAGTTGAAAGAAGTGAATTAGAAGAAAAACAAAATCTAGCTCGTCAGGGACAGACATGGGATGAGCATTTATTGATTGAGGGTATTAGCGAGGACGAACACCGTAAAAGAAACCGACCAACTGCTGAAAATATTGTTAAATCATCCCTAATTCTGAGTCAGATTGCTCAAAAAGAAAAAATTACAGTTACACCTGAAGAAATTGATTTAAGAGTTCAGCTCCTTAAGGGACAATACCAGGATCCACAGATGCATGCAGAACTTTCAAAGCCTGAAAATCTAAATGGTATTAGAAATCAACTTCTTACAGAAAAAACATTCGAATTTATAAGCGATATTGCATCACAATAATTGATTAAATATCTTACATAACTTGTAATTATTAGAAATTAAAATACAATTAAGTTTAAGGTTACGCTTAAATTTATGAAAAAATACAAAGATCAACTAAACAATTTAGGTTTTGCTCATATTGAATTATTCGTCTTATCTGTTATTTTGTTTGTTATTGGTGGAGTTGGTCTGTATATTTATAGAATTGGTAGTCAGACAATAACTACTGCACATGCTTCTAATTGGACTACTCTTGATAATAATACAAATAACAAAACAACAATTAACATTCATGCTTGTCTTAATAAGGTAACTTCCAATAAATGGTCTGTCAGAACTTTAGCTATAATGACTCCTTTACTAGACGACTCTAAGAATTATTATGCTAGCGTAAAAATTGGAAATACTACTAATTTAAATTCTTGGAATGCTACCGGATTAATTGTATTTCCTGATTTTACTTATGATCCTACAGTTACTAACTATAATATCTTTGGAAGTGCAATATTCCCAGCCACAGACCCGGGATTAAACAGTAACGACAAACCAACTATTGAAGTTAGTTCCTTGTCTGATTGTTAAATATATTCTTTTTGCCTGAGTTCAATATAATAAATTAGCGCTCCTACTTGACGAGTGCTAATTGCTTGTATATAATTTAGAGTATGAAAGATATAGACACTAATATATTGATTCCAACTGTAATCGAACAGGATGGTCGTACTGAGCGAGCATATGATATCTACTCTCGGTTGCTTAAAGATCGAATTATATTTTTAGGAACTCCAGTCGATATGCATTCAGCAAACTTAATTGTCGCTCAGCTACTGTTTCTTGATTCTGAAGATCCAAAGAAAGATATTTTCTTATATATTAATAGCCCTGGCGGTTCAGTAACTGATGCCTTAGCTATTTACGACACCATGAACTACATTAGTAGTGACGTTCAAACAATCTCAATTGGAATGGCCGCAAGTGCTGCAGCATTTCTTCTCAGTGCTGGCACAAAAGGTAAAAGATTTGCCCTTCCTCACTCTAAGATTATGATTCACCAGCCTTCTTCTGGTACTCGAGGGCGAGTTTCAGATATGGAAATTGATTTAGAAGAATCTATCCGTCTTAAGAAGTTACTTGAAGAGATTATGGCTTCAAATACTGGACAGAAAATATCTAAAATTCATATAGATATGGAACGAGATTATTACATGACAGCTGATGAAGCCAAAAAGTACGGGATAGTTGACTCAGTCATAACCAATTTGAAATCAGATAAAAATAAAAAATAATACTTGACTTTTAGTTTTACATAGGCCACACTTGTCTCTTAAGAAGTAGTATAAGTAGGGCTGTGCTGTATTTTACTTAAATTCAGTACCAAAAATGTCCCCTTAGTAATCTTCGTGCACGAAACCTAAAAAATATCAATTTAATAACTTAGGAGCTTAGGTTACTTATTTATGGCAAAAAACAGCACGCACATTACAAGCAATACTAATAGGGTATATTTTACCGACTTTGACGACAAGGTGAAAATGCCAAATCTCGTAGACCATCAGAACAAATCTTTTCAATGGTTTGTAGAAGAAGGACTAGGAGAATTATTAGCAGAGATTAGTCCAATTGAGGATTATACCGGAACAAAACTAACAATTAACTTCAAAGATTATCACTTTGAGGAACCAAAAGTAAGCGAAAATGAAGCTAGAGAGAACAATGTTTCTTTCGATGCTCCACTTAAAGCCAACGTTGAGCTTATTAATAAGATTACTGGTGAAGTTAAGACCCAAGAGATTTATCTTGGTGATTTTCCATGGATGACAAGCCGTGGAACTTTTGTAATTAATGGCGCAGAACGTGTCGTAGTTAGCCAGTTGATTAGATCAGCTGGTGTTTTCTTTACGTCTAATTCGCATGGTGGTTCAAACCTCTATGGTGCAAAAGTTATACCAGGCCGTGGTGCATGGTTAGAATTTGAGACTTCAGCCGCTGGTGCAGTTTATGTAAAGATTGACCGAAAAAGGAAGATACCAGTATCTACACTACTAAGGGCACTTGGAATGACCGAAGCTCACATGCGAGATGTATTCAAGCATGTCGATCAAGGTAAGCACAGTTATTTAGATGCAACTATTGAAAAAGATCCAGCCCGAGGTCACAATGAAGCTTTAATTGAAGTCTATCGTCGACTACGACCTGGTGATCTTGCTACTGTAGATAACGCACGTGCACTTATTGAAAACATGTTCTATAACTTCAAGAGATTCGATTTCTCACGAGTTGGTAGGTATAAGATCAACAAGCGACTAGATATTGATATTCCAAACACTATCGAAAATAGAGTTATGCGACTTGAAGACTTACAGGCAATTATTGCTGAAATTATCCGTCTAAATAATACTCAGGAGCCAGCTGATGATATCGATTCACTAGCTAACCGTAGAGTTAAATTAGTCGGTG
The DNA here is from genome assembly GCA_903900685.1 of uncultured Candidatus Saccharibacteria bacterium. Taxonomy (GTDB): domain Bacteria; phylum Patescibacteriota; class Saccharimonadia; order Saccharimonadales; family UBA4665; genus CAIYEO01. The sequence goes on from CAIUOC010000035.1 coordinate 11,927, forward strand.
AACTAGTTCAAAGACAGTTCCGAATTGGACTTCTACGAATGGAACGAAATACAAAAGATCGAATGAGTATGAGCGAAATTGAAACTGTTACTCCAGGTCAGCTTATAAATGCTCGACCAATTGTAGCTGCAGTTCGTGAATTCTTTGCAAGCTCTCAGCTTTCAATCTTCATGGATCAGATCAACCCATTATCTGAGCTTGCACATAAAAGACGACTTTCATCAATGGGACCTGGTGGTCTTTCTCGTGAACGTGCTGGTTTTGAAGTACGTGATGCTCATGCAACTCACTACGGAAGAATCTGTACTGTAGAAACTCCTGAAGGAGCAAACATTGGTCTAGTACTAAACATGGCAAACTATGCTCGTGTTAACGACTATGGCTTTATTGAAACTCCATACAGAAAAGTACTTAGCGCCGTAACAGCTCAAAAAGCTGCTGGTCACATCGCTGCAGTTAACCTAGAAGATGCTAAGGGTGCAGTTATTGCTAAGGCCGGTGACAAAATCACTGAAGCCCAGGCTAAGAAATTAGCAGCTGTTAAAGAGCAAATTACTTGGCCAATTAAACCAGTTGTTACAAATGACATTGTTTATCTTGATGCTGCTGACGAAGAATCAGCTGTAATATCTGGTGCTGGAAATGAATTAGACAGTGAAAACCACTTTATCGATGAGCGCGTAAGTGCTCGTATTCGACTTAAGTCTGGTGAAACTGACGTTAATGACGTTACTCATATGGATGCTGCCAGAAACCAAATCATTGGTTCAAGTGCTGGTCTAATTCCATTCATTGAAAAGAACTTTGTATATCGATCACTCATGGGATCAAACCAACAACGTCAAGCTGTACCGTTAATTAAACCTGCATCTCCAATTGTTGGAACTGGTATGGAAGGCATTATTGCCAGAAATACAGGACAAGTTGTTATGGCTGAAGCTGACGGTGAAGTTGTAAAAGCAACTGCGCAGGAAGTTCTAGTTAAATATAAAGAAGGAACCGTTAAGTATGAACCTCAACACTTTGTGCGTTCTAACGAAGGTACTTCAATTAACCAAAGAGTTATTGTTGAAACTGGTGACAAAGTAAAAGAAGGCGACATCATAATTGAAGGAATGAGTATTCAAGGTGGTGAATTAGCACTAGGAAAAGATCTTGTTGTGGCCTTTATGCCATGGAGCGGATATAACTTTGAAGACGCCATCATTATTTCTCGTAAGATTGTCGAAGACGATACTCTAACATCAATCAACATCGTTGATTTTATGATAGAAGTACGTGAAACAAAATTGGGACCTGAGATTATAACCCGAGATATCCCAAATGTATCTGAGGACGCACTAAGACACCTAGATGATGATGGAATTGTAAGAATTGGTGCTGAAGTTCATCCAGGCGATATATTGGTAGGAAAAATTACCCCTAAAGGTGAACAAGAACTTTCAAGTGAAGAAAGACTACTCAGAGCTATATTTGGTGAAAAAGCCAAAGAAGTTAGAGACACTTCTCAGAGAATGAGTAATGGTAAGCACGGTAAAGTTGTTGGCGTTAAAATCTTTTCTAAAGAAAATGGCCATGAACTAAAATCTGGAGTACTAATGCAAATTCAGGTTTTCGTAGCTCAAATGCGAAAAATTGCGGTTGGAGATAAGCTTGGTGGTCGTCATGGTAACAAGGGAGTTATTGCTCGAATCTTGCCAGCTGAGGATATGCCATTTAGAGAAGATGGAACACCTGTAGACATTGTACTAAACCCACTTGGTGTTGCCGCTCGTATGAACGTTGGTCAGTTATTTGAATCACACCTTGGTATGGCTGCTCGAACATTAGGTTTTAAGGTAGCTAGCCCAGCCTTTAACGGTGTACCAATGGCTAAAATTCAAAGCCTACTGACTGAAGCTGGACTGCCAGATAATGGTAAGCAACAACTTTATGATGGACGAACTGGTGAAGCATTCCAAGAAATGACAACCGTTGGTTCTATGTACATCATTAAGCTAAATCACATGATCGCAGATAAGATTCACGCTCGTTCAACCGGACCATACACAATGGTTACACAGCAACCACTTGGTGGTAAGGCTCAAAACGGTGGTCAGAGATTTGGAGAAATGGAAGTTTGGGCATTAGAAGCATATGGCGCATCTAATACTCTACAGGAAATGTTAACTCTAAAATCTGATGATGTTTACGGACGAAGTAAAGCTTATGAGTCAATAATTAAAAAGACTGAAATCGTTGGTCCTAAGGTTCCTGAAAGTTTCAACGTGTTAGTTAAAGAACTTCAAGGACTTGGACTAAAGGTTGACTTAATACATTCAGATGGAGCTGTTGATGCTGAAAATATTTTAGCTATGAATATTAAGGACGAATCTGAACATCAGTCAGATGTTGAAGTACCACAACCAATTAATTCTGAAATCGATTTGACTGAAGAAGCTGAAGTTGACGAATTTGTTGTTATGAATGATGTGACAGACGAAATACCTTCAGAAGTTATTGAAGTTGGATTAAAGGATAATTTAGAAAATGATATAACAGTTGTTGAAACTGAAAATGAGGAGGCAATTTTATGAGACGATACTCCCACGGAATGGATATAGGAGAGTTTGACGCTGTTAGATTATCTGTAGCAAGTCCTGAAGACATGAAGGATTGGAGCTATGGCGAAGTCACAAAGCCTGAAACTATTAACTATAGGACTCAAAAACCAGAAAGAGATGGGCTTTTTTGTGAGCGAATTTTCGGACCAATCAAAGATATCAATCCCCACGATACTAAGTATAAAGGAGTTAGATCTAGAGAAGCCGCAATCGACAAGAACGGTGAACTAGTGACTCGAAGTGTGGTGAGACGTGAACGAATGGGTCATATTCAACTTGCTGTTCCTGTAGCTCATATCTGGTTCCTTAAAGGTACTCCTTCAGCTATCGGTCTTATTCTTGGCCTAACAGTTAAGAACCTTGAAAGAGTTGCATATTTTGCTAGCTGTATCATCAAAGACGTTGACGAAGACAAAAGAGATAAGATGATTGCCGATAAGGAAGCTGAATTTGCAGCCGCCAAAGAAGCGATTAAGATTCGATTTGAAAAGGAAGCTGCAGCTGATGAAAAAGTTAATGTCAAAGCACTAGCAGAAGCTCAGACTAAAGAGCTTGATGAAGTTCAGAAAGATTTTGAAGAGTTTAAAAATCAGGCTGGTGGACTTGTAAAATTTGGTCTTATAAATGAAAGTGAATACCGCAATCTACCCCCTGAACTTAAAGCATTAACTAAGGTTGGTATGGGTGGAGCTGCATTGAAAGAATTACTTGATGAAATTGACCTTAAAGACTTAATTAAAGACCTTGAAGAACAAGCTGAGAATGCCAAGGGAATGAACAAGAAGAAAATTATGAAACGACTTCGAATGATTGAAGGCATGGAACGAGCTGGTATCAAACCAAGTTCAACCTGCCTAAGTGTTATTCCTGTCATTCCTCCAGATCTTCGTCCTATGGTTCAGTTAACTGGTGGTCGATTTGCGACTTCAGATCTTAATGATCTTTATCGCCGTGTTATCAACCGAAATAACCGTCTTAAGAAACTAATGGACCTTAATGCTCCTGAAGTTATTAAGAGAAACGAACAAAGAATGCTCCAGGAAGCTGTAGATGCACTTGTTGACAATAATTCAGCTCGTGGTGGACGTGCCGTTGCTGCAACTGGCCAAAGACGACGACTTAAGAGTCTTTCTGACATGCTTAAGGGTAAACAAGGACGATTCAGACAAAACTTACTTGGTAAGCGTGTAGATTATTCTGGACGATCAGTAATTGTTGCTGGACCTGAACTACGCATGAGCCAGTGTGGACTCCCTAAGATGATGGCGCTTGAACTATTCAAACCTTTCGTCATCGGTGAATTAATATTCAGAGAACAAGCCCACAACATTAGATCTGCAACTCGCATGATTGAAACTGGTGAAACAGAAGTCTGGGATGCACTTGACGAAGTAATTAAAGGTAAGTACGTACTTCTAAACCGTGCTCCATCTTTGCACCGACTAAGTATCCAGTCATTCCAACCTGTACTTATTGAAGGGCGAGCTATTCAGCTACATCCTTTAGTTTGTAAAGGATTTAATGCTGACTTTGATGGTGACCAAATGGCCGTTCACTTACCTTTAAGTGATTTAGCTCAAGATGAAGCTAAAAATATTATGGCTGCTAACAAGAATTTACTAAAACCTGCTGATGGTTCATCGATTCTACACATCGACCAAGATATAGTTCTTGGTTGTTATTACCTGACTTATGATCGACCGAGTGAAATCGACAAAAAACCAATCAAATATTCCAGTATCAATGAAGCATTGATGGCTCTAGACGCTGGTCATATTATTCTTCAAAGCAAAGTAATAATTAACTTCCGTGGTGCAAATCGCGAAACAACCCTAGGACGATTATTGTTCAATGAGATTTTACCCGAAGACTCCCAGTTCCAGAATGTAGTAATGACAAAAAAGACGCTTCAAGCTCTAATGATTACTATTTATCAGCAATATGGTCAGGACGAAACTGCCTTAATCGCCGATGAATTAAAAGATCTTGGTTTTGAATATGCAACTAAGTCAGGACTTTCAATCGGTATGACTGACTTCTCTGAAATAAAGGGACTTAAAGAAATGCTAGCTGGTGGTGAAAAGAAAACTGCTGAAATATCTCAACAATTTGACCAAGGTTTTATTACAGAAGATGAAAGATATCGTCTTACTGTTGAACAATGGCAGACTGTTGACACAGAAGTACTAAATAAACTATCTGAACAATTCGTAAATGAAGATAGCTCTATGTCGATTGCAGTTATATCTGGTGCTCGTGGTAACATCGGACAGGTTAAGCAGGCTGTTGGTCTTCTTGGTATTACTACTGAAGCCTCAGGACGAGCTATTGAGCTTCCTATTCGATCAGGTTATAAGCAAGGTCTTACTCCTCTAGAGTATTTCACAGCCTCAAGAGGTTCTAGAAAAGGTATGATCGATACAGCTCTAAAAACAGCTGACTCAGGTTACTTAACTAGACGACTTGTTGACGTTGCTCAAGATGTATTTACCGTTGACGAGAAAAGCGCTGATCCAGGTTTTGCAATAATACGTGCTGATGCAATTAAGATTGGTATCGACTTTGATGCAAGACTTTCTGGACGATATGCTGCTGAAAACGTTGGCAAGTATGTAAAGAAGGGACACCTAATTACTCCTGCTATTTCTAAGCAAATTGAAGCCGATGAATCAATCGAGAGCGTAAAGATTATGAGCGCACTTAGCTGTACAAATGTTCGTGGTATCTCACGCGAATCTTATGGACTTGATCCAGCTACGGGCGAACTTGTTAGCTCACATCACCCAGTTGGTGTAATTGCTGCTCAGTCTATTGGTGAGCCAGGTACTCAGTTAACACTTCGGACATTCCACTCCGGTGGTGTTGCGGGTGATGACATTACTACTGGTCTTCCAAGAGTCGAAGAGTTATTTGAAGTAAGAACTCCAAAGGGTCAAGCTTTCATATCTGAAATTGATGGAAACCTACTAACATGGGAAGAAGGCGATCATTACGTAGTTCAAGTAACTTCATCCAATAAAGACGTATTCGAAGAAGAACTTGGCAAACGAAAAGCTAAGGTAGCTTCTGGTAGCGATGTTGCAATTGGTGACGTTATAGCTGATCTTAAGTCAGGTAAAGAACCAATCGTAGCTCCTATTGCTGGTAAGGTTGAAGTAACTGATAAGGTTATTATGATTGTTCCAGCTTCAGAGCAAGTTGCACGTTATGAGATTCCAGGATTCAAACAACTTATCGTTCAAGATGGAGATAAAGTATCTGCCGGTGATCGACTAACTAATGGTTCTATAAACTTACATGATCTAATGAAGTTTAAGGGAATCGAAGCAACTCAACGTTATATCATGAACGACGTATTAGAAATCTTCGCAGCTCAAGGTCAGAACATTTCAGACAAGCACCTAGAATTAATTATTCGACAGATGTTTAGTCGTGTTCAGATTGAAGAAGTTGGAGACTCTGAATTCGTAAACGGTGACATCATCAGCAAACTAGCTGTTGTTGAAGCTAACGATGCTCTAACTAAAGCTAAGAAGAAGCCTATTGTCTTCACACAGCTTTTACTTGGAATTACTAAAGCAAGTTTATCTACTGACTCATTCTTATCTGCAGCTAGCTTCCAGGACACTACAAGAGTCCTTATAGCAGCAGCAACTAGCGGTAAGATAGATAAGCTATATGGTCTTAAAGAAAACGTTATCCTTGGACGTAAAATACCGGTCGGTACTGGCTATAGCAATCCAGACGAGGAACCTGAATTATTGGTCGATGATTCAGAAGTTGAAACAGTGGTTGACCATTGAACCCTAAGATGTTAAAGTTATAAACAATGCCTACAATAAATCAATTAGTCAGAAAGCCAAGAAACAAAGCAAAAGCGAAGACCAAGTCTCCTGCTCTAATGCGCGTAACTAACAATCTGAAAACCAAGAACTATGAAAAACCAGCTCCATTTAAACGTGGTGTCTGTGTTAAAGTTACGACTAAAACTCCTAAGAAGCCTAACTCAGCCCTACGTAAAGTAGCTCGTGTTCGACTAACTAACGGTTATGAAGTTTGGGCCTATATCGGCGGCGAAGGACATAACCTACAGGAACACGCAGTTGTGCTTGTTCGTGGTGGTAGAGTAAAAGATCTTCCAGGTGTTCGTTACCACATCGTACGTGGTAGCCTTGACCTTCAAGGAGTTCAAGACCGAAAACAAGGCCGAAGTAAATACGGTGCTAAGAAAGGTACTAAGTAATGCCAAGAAAGAAAACTAAAGCACTAGTTCGCGAAGTTAAGCCTGACCGCATATATCAGTCTGTCACAGTACAGAAAGTTATTAACCGAATCATGCTTGATGGTAAGAAACAAGTCGCTGAGAAAATCGTTTATACTGCAATGGAAAAGTCAGCTGATAAATTAAAAGTTAAGAATCCTCTAGAAGTATTCGATAAAGCTTTTGGAAACATCAAGCCACACATGGAGACTCGATCTCGTCGTGTTGGTGGTGCTAACTACCAAATTCCTTTTGAAGTTAAAGGTCAAAGACAGAATCACCTAACTACAATGTGGTTAGTAGCTGCATCTAGATCTAAAAAAGGTATGCCAATGGCCGATAGACTATCTATTGAACTAATTGATGCCTATAACAATTCTGGTACTGCAGTTAAGAAGAAAGAAGATACTCACAAGATGGCAGATGCCAACCGAGCCTTCGCACACTTCGCTAGGTACTAATATGGGCGAGCGCTTGGATTTCGATTTCTCACCAGCTCTAGAGAAAAGCCCATGTAGTGACTGTCCAGCTCTTAATGAAGAACTTGATAATGCTACAATAACTCAGGGACTAGCAATAATCAAAGCCTCCGAACTGTGTCCTGAATATAAAGGCCAGCGTGAGATTTGCTTAATACGGGCTATGGAGAGCAATTTAGTAATTGCAAGTCAGATAGATCCAATGATTGATTGACATTAATAAACGATAGATAAGGAACAAAAATGGCAGACAAGAAGTACGAAATGAAGAACCTAAGGAATATTGGCATTATTGCACATATTGACGCAGGTAAGACTACAACAACTGAAGCAATCCTATATAGGACTGGTTTAAAGCACAAGATTGGTGCCGTTCACGAAGGTGAAACTACTACTGACTGGATGGCTCAGGAAAAAGAACGTGGTATCACTATTACTGCTGCTGCCGTTACTTGTTACTGGAAAGATACTAAAGTTAACATTATCGATACTCCAGGACACATTGACTTTACTGTCGAAGTAGAGCGAAGTCTTCGTATTCTTGATGGTGCTGTTACGGTATTTGACGGTAAGATGGGTGTTGAAAGCCAATCTGAAACAGTTTGGCGACAAGCTGATAAATATGCAGTTCCTCGTCTATGTTTTATTAACAAGATAAACCAAACCGGTGGAGATTTCTATAAGTCACTAGATTCAATCCATGCTCGATTAAATAAACGAGCTTTTCCGATTCATCTACCTATTGGTTTTGAGCAGGGAATTAATGGACTAGTTGATTTAATTAGTATGAAGTCATATACCTATAAGGAATTCACAGATCATGAACTCGTTGAAGGCGAAGTTCCAGCCGACATGATGGATCAGGTTAAGAAGTACCGATCATTACTAATTGAAAATGCAGTTGCTGAAGATGAAAAAATCCTAGAAAAGTATTTCGAAGTCGGTGAAGAAGGTTTAAGCGAAGCAGAAATTAGAGAAGCCGTTAGAACTGCTGTCCTAACTGGTAAGTTCTATGCCGTTACTG
>CAIUOC010000036.1 GCA_903900685.1 uncultured Candidatus Saccharibacteria bacterium
CAAATTATCTAAACCCGATTCTCTTAATTGGTTTAAATGGATAAAACTATCGCCACTACCATCGTTATTAGTTATAAAACCATAACCTCTATCGTTCACGTGGCTTTTTACAATACCAGTCTTTAGTCCAATATCGTCAGTCATAGTTTTACCCGAATAATTTAGAAATCTTTAAAAATTATTCTAATTCGGCTAAGCAATACCGCAATTATAAATTACTTATTCCTCTTGTCTTGATTTTAAAATTCTGCTTATTTAAAAAGATGTAAATTTAATATTCGAGGTTTCTATGAGTAAAGAAAGGTGTAATACAAGTGGCTTCACTTTTATTGGTAATAATGGGCAAAAATACGGATATGATTCAAACGGTACTCCTTGTCTTTCTAAATCTAATAACAATATTCGTATTCACAATTTTACTAATAAAAATGCTTCAACTATTGTAGATCAATATACTATAAATCCCAATACTACTAACTCCAATAGCACTAATCTTCACAATGGTTTTGGAAGTACAAATTTCAGTAATATAGGTTTTTCTGAACCTGTATCACAGGATCATACTAGCAGTTATATAAAAAAGTTTAATGAACGGCATGACGCCTTCGAAGCTAGAAGTAAATTGTTCACTTTAAATAAACTTAAAGATCGCGGAGAAATATACACTTTACCTTATGATGATAAGGGTAATTTACTATCAGGCACACAAATACAAGATAAGTACGATGCTTATTTAAAAAATAACCCTTCGAGCAGTCAAACAAAACATACCGACTCTTTAGGCGTTGATAAGATAGAAGAGTTCAAAGAACAAATTAAGCAACTAGATTTAAAAATAAACTCCACTTTTAAAAAAACGGTTTCATATAACCAACCAACACCGCAAATAAAAGAAATCCCTTATCAAAATAAATTTGAAGATGGGTCTAAAAAAGATTTTGAAGTTTTGCAGCAAGAAATTAGAGAACTCTCATTAAATGGAATAACTACCGACCAGCATAAAAAATATTCAGAAATCAACGACTCTTTGAACTTATTACCTAAAAGCGGACTTCATTCGGCTATAAACGCTAATAAGTCTTCGCAGAATAATACGCAAAAAGCTCTTACTGATAATATTAGTAGTAACAGTCAATCTACACAAAACAATAAAGATGAATTAATAAAAGCTCTAAGCAATAAATATGGAAAAGTTTTTGTAGGTACTACGAGTTCGTTTGTTTCAAATTTAGAGGGTGTAAAAAAGTCAGGTGATTCGGTGAATACCGATTTAAACGCTATACATTTTACTTATGGTATGGAAGGAATAGGTTTTAATAGTAAAGAAAGCATATTTAATCAATTTGGTTTTATGGGTACTCAAGTTTATAAACCTGTCAATGATGAGTATATAGGAAAAACAATACCTTATTTATCCATGTTTAACCTTAATTACTTATGTATAAAAGACTCTCAAATCGGTAACAAAGGAATCGCTGTTTTAATGAATGCGAATCTTTGTATTAAAGAATGGAATTTATCTAATAACAATATCGATGATGAAGGAGCAAAAACAATTGCCGATACTATAGAGAAAGGTGACTTACTAGACACAACTATTGACGTTTCTGGTAATCATATTACAAAAACTGGTACAGGGTATTTTATCGATGCTCTTAAAAACTCTACAGTCGGAAATATAATAATAAAACAATATCATCTAAGCGTTTTTGGTAATAAAGAAAGCAAGGTTGCTTTTATGAAAGATTACTTAAAACAAGCGCAAGATAAAGGTGTGAATGTTAAAAATATTGTTGTTGATAAGAGTTTATTTGGATATATAAAAAACACTGGTAAAATATGTAAAGATACTGTGGTAGGTTTTGCAAAATGTTATTATGTTGATGATGTTGCTACTGATTATGTAGCAAATAAGATTATAGCAAGGGCGTCAAAATCTTTGAGTATGTTATGGAATGCCAAAGATGTAGTTAATTGTTATGCTGAAACTTTTGATGATGTAATGACCAGTCCAGAAGGTGTTCAATTAATCAAAACCGATCTAGAGGTAATGGGTGAAAGTACAGTTATAAATGCTATTGAATAAATGATTGACTCGACTATAAATTTTTTAAAATCTTTTTTTAGTTTCAAAGGAAGAATTGGTAGGTTACATTATACCTTGTATACAATTGGTATGATTTTTTATGCTACGTATATATCACACAATAATAATGTAACTACTTTTTTTCATTTGATATTTATAATTCTTGCAATCAAATCTACATTGATTCTGATACAAAGATTACATGATTTAAACATCAATGGGTGGTGGTTTATATTTTATTATATCTTTTTTCCACCGCTTCTTTTACTAGTTTTATGTTTTTTCAAAGGCACTCCCGCCTCTAACAAATACGGCGTACCTCCTACTGATTAAACGCAAAAAACTGAAAGAGTCGTTATTTTACAGTCAACAGCCATAGCCTCTTTCAGTATTGCTTGTTTATGATGGTCTATATTTAGCTGGTTGGCTAAATGAATCTCTAACGTATTACTAGAAAATGACACGCTCTTAATACTTGAAAGTAGGTCGTAGCCTATCATAGGAGGCAAAGTACAAGCTATTTTAGCCTTAAACCTATTTTCAGGCGTCGGGCAATTTATAGCCACTTGTTCAAACGTTGCCATAAACTCATCTCTTTGATTTTGCGATGTATAAGCAGTTACCTCCGCTTTTGTTGCTCTAGCTAGTATTTTAAAGCCCGAATTAGCAGTTTTTACGGCATCTCGCCCCTCATAGCGGTAAACTTTGCTCATATAAGCCATAAATGTTGCTTTAGATGGAAACTCGTGCCTAGACTCCTTGGGTTTTCGTGACATATCCCGCAATATCTCATTCATTGCATTTATGGTAAATTGACGACCAGAGAGAGTTTGAAGCTCCAAGCATTCCTTGGTAGTTAGCGGATAATGCTCGCTTAAGCTTTTTGGTTTATCATATTGTTTAAATTTAAGTGAGTAAATCTTAGCTTTACGTTCTTGGTTAGTCCGTTTCTTGCGAGCGTTAGCTAAAACTGTCTTCTTAGCAATCGCCTTTTTAGAATTTTGCAAAAAATTAGATTCGTGCGCTTGCACGCTAGATCTATCTTTTATATCCTTTTCATCCTTATATATAGAAATGGGCACTCGAGTGCCCGCTTTAACTTTTTCGTAATATTCTCTAGGATTGTTCAATATCACCTCACCGTTAGCGGTATACCTGAAGATAATAACTTTACTCATTACTGCTCCGTCAATTTTTACCTTCTTTTTCCATTTGCTCCGAAGTATATGGCTTAAGTTTTTACGCATAATATTATTCTGGCGTTTGTTATTACCAGTTAGATTCGATAATTCCGTATGCGATAAATAAGCTAACCCCTTATGAGATGCTTTTATAATATTATTTATGTTGGCTAGTAGATCTTGTTCTTTTCTAGTGATAGGAATATTAGGGTTCGTGGCTTTACATATAAAATTGAAGTCGTGGGTTTTTTGCGTGAATTTCTTAGAACGCTTTTCTGTATTGAAGTCGTTATAGTAGACTTGAGCTTCTTTATATACGGGTCTTGGATTTGGAGCTTTTTGCTCATGTTGTAAGGCTATCACTAAATATTACCATTTGTTGTGGTTATTATAATTTTTCTTAAATACCAACAACAAATAGCTTGACGAATAGGTAATAGAATACTACTCTTACACCAGCTATTTGTTGTTTCGGCTGTTGTTAGTTAAAATGAATGGTTGTTTTAAATTAGTTAGTGCCTGTCAGCTTAAAAACTAATTTACTCCTCTGCTTAAATACAAAATTCACATATCACACTTTCTTTTGTTGACTACTCCAACTTAGACACTATATATCTCTTATGTATA
>CAIUOC010000037.1 GCA_903900685.1 uncultured Candidatus Saccharibacteria bacterium
GGTAAAGACTTTTATATAGTTCTTATCACTACAATTGACCCTATTTTGCGGCAGCCTAAACTTATAGCACTAGCAAGAAAATCATGCCCAACGCCGGTTTATAAGCAATCGGTATGGAAATATAAAAATAGTTCAGGGGAACTTGAGTTTATATGGTCTATACCAGATGCTATTTTGTATTATCATATACTACGTAACCAATCAAAGTATTTGACTGATAAGGATACAGCTGATTTGGCTAAGTTTGTCATCCTTATGGAGAGTGGTGACTTACTTAGATGGGTTAAAAAAGAAAATGGTGAAAAGATAGACGCAGTTATCAAGATTAATAAAGAGGAAAATGTATGTTTGATGACCTAAATAATGCTACTGAAAATTTGTATCCATCTGAACAAGAACAAGTGACTGAACAACCACAGCAAACGGAACAGGATGCGGATTTTCTTTCAAAACAAGCAAGTATACGTGTTTTAAGGGAAAGAGCCGACGCTGCAGAACGCAGGAATCGTGAGCTGGAGAGTATGATTCAGCAGAATATGAATCAACAAAAAGCAAATAAGATGCAAATTGATGATAGTGATGATTTTGATATGAGTGACGATACGTATGTTGAAGGGAAGCATCTTAAGAAGTATGTAAAAACACTCAAGCAGGAACTAAAGAATCAACGCCAACAGTTTGAAGAATTTAATCAGAAGAACTCTGTTGCTCAGGCAGAAATGAGACTTAAAAGCCAGTTCAATGATTTTGATAGCGTTGTAAGTAGGGAGAACTTAGAGAAGCTATCCATGAAAAAGCCTGAACTGTATAGAAGTATTATTTCCAACCCTGATCTATATGATAAAGGTCATGCTGCGTATGAGATGATTAAAAATAGTGGGATTCTTACTAATCAATACGAAGATATCGACAGAAGAGTTGAAGAAAATAAATTAAAACCACGTTCGGCATCAAATGCAGCGCCACAATCTGGCGATACACCATTGAGTCGAGCTGGAGATTATGATAGACGTATACTTACCGAAGAGCGTAAAGCGTTCTTGCGTAAGCAGTCAGAAGAAGCTGCGCGTAATTATCAATAAAAATGCATATGTGAGTTAATGGTTTTCTCCTATTTTCCGTTAACTAACTCTATGGGAGAGGGTTTCATCCTTTTTTGCTCTCCCCCTTACTACTGCTCGTCCTTGTAGTTTTGTGTAGACACTACGAAACTACAAGGACGTTCTTGTATTTTTACCCTAAGTCTTACTATACTATCAATTAGCGAAACGTAATCTCGCTAATTACATATCATCGGGGCGAATTGGAGCTCGCCACTCCATGACGAAACGAGTCCTCGTCAAACTCATAGTGTTAAAAAAACTATGTACGTTTATCTCTTAGGAGTGTGTGTATGATAACTACAACCACAACTCTACCAGCCCCTGTTCAGCAAACTTTTGATGACGTCCTTTTATCGGTTAGAACACCGAATCTTATTCATAAGATAGGCGCATTATCAAAACGTTTGCCAGCTAAGGGCGGTAGAACATTACGTATGGCGCGTTACGATAGATTGCCAACTGCTCCAGTCCCTCTAGGGCCAAGCGGCGCAACTCCTCCAGCGACTCCATTAAATCGTGTAGACATTGATGCTACTATGTCATTTTATGGACTATACGTAGCAATCAATCAGCAAGTAACATTGCAAAACCAAGATCCAGTTCTTAATGAAACAGCGCAGTTATTAGGTCTATCTCTCCGTATGACGGAAGATCAATTAACACGTGATATGCTTGCTTCTACAGCGAGTATATATAATTGTACTGGTGGTACGAATGGTGATCTACCTACAAACTTATCACTCTCGGATATAGATGAAGTAACATCTACATTGTTAACAAACGATGCATGGATGATTCTGAATACTATCGGTGGTGAAGATAAGTTTGGAACAGGTCCTGTTCGTGATGCTTATTTAGCTTTAGGGCATACTGCTTTATCTAAAGATCTAAATAACGTCAATGGTTTTATCGCTAAATGGAACTATCCAAACGATAATAAAATATTGCAATCCGAGTGGGGTTCAATAAACAACGTTCGCTTCATGCTTTCATCTGTGGGATCTGTATCTCCAAATGCTTCAGCATTAGGTAATAACGTTTACAATGTGTTCATACAAGGCATGGAAGCGTTAGCTTGCGTAGAGCAAGATAACTATTCTGCTCGATTCTTGTATAGGCCACCAATGTTTTCTGATCCACCTTTCCAAAATGCAACCGTTGGTTACACCTTTGCTGAAGTTCCACGTATCTTGAATGATCTATGGATAATCAACACACGTTGTACATTAAGTAATTAAGGAGAATACAATGTCAGTTGTTTTTTCAGGAACTACCCAAGGTCGCTTCACCGCCAATGGCGCTGCCGTGACACTTCAACTACCTACTGGTGTTGATTACTGTTTTATTAAAAATATAACACAATCATACGCTAGTGCTGCAGGACAAGGTGTAGAATACTATTGGCAATTGGGAATGGCCCAAGGCCGTGGTACTATCTATACGAAGACTGCTACTACTAATGCTTTAGCGATAGCACAGATCGCTGCAAACGCTGGTTTTTATTTGGTTAATAGCTCGTTTAATGTCCCTGGACCTTCATTGAGTCTAACGGGTATTACGAGTGGTAACCCTCCAGTAGTAAATACTGCTAACACCGGTTCATTGAGCTTTGGTAACACAGTACGTATTTTCTCTACTGTTGGCGCGCTACAATTAGCTGGATTGGACTTTAGTATTGGTTCTATTGTAGCAGGAACAAGTTTCACTCTTGCGTTTATGCAACCTATTGCAAGTGCTAACCCAGGTGCAGGAACATTCAGAGTTATTCCGTATAACCCATTATACTATCCGCCTATTCGTTACATAACCAATATCTCACAAGCTACTCAAGCTATTGTGACATTGTCTGTGTATCATAACTTTACTGTGGGACAATCTATAAGATTTGTAGTTCCTACAGTAA